>NZ_JALAMR010000005.1:0-272097 GCF_026790125.1 Bacillus sp. N12A5
TACTTGACAGGGATAAGACCATTCCCGGGGGCTTCTTGTTTTAAAAAATGCCTAACACATGCAAAAAGACGATAATGATGGCAACAGGAGACAGATAACGAATGAGCAGCAGCCAAACCGCAAACCACTTTCGTCTGAGGCTGGAACCGCTTTTCAGCTCGTCGAACAAATCCTGTTTCGGTATTTTTAACGGAACAAAAATAGAAATCAATAATGCGCCTAACGGCATTAAAATATTGCTTACAAGATAGTCTGCCGCATCAAAAATGGACAAATGAAATATAGAGACGTCACTTAAGACACCGTATGATAATGCAGACGGCACTCCGACAATAAAAATAGCAATTCCGCCTAACCAAGCGAATCGTTTTCTTTTATTGACATCGCCTTTTGAAAGCACTGCGACCAAAATTTCCAGCATAGAAAAAGCGGATGTCAGTGCTGCAAATAAAAATAGAAGTAAAAATGCTAATAAAAAGATAATTCCGAACGGCATTTGATTAAACACAGTCGGCAGCACGTTAAATAACAGGACAGGTCCTTGGTCTGGTTTGAGACCGAATGAAAAGACAGCTGGAAAAATCGCAATTCCGGCCATTACAGCAACCAGCACGTTCATTACAGTTACAGATACAGCAGACTGCACCAGATTTTCCCGTTTCTCTAAATAAGCGCTATACGTTACCATGACCGATACACCGACACTCAGTAAGAAAAAGGATTGTCCCATTGCATATAAAATCGTATTGGCATCAATTGCGGTTAAATCAGGCATGAGGAAAAACTTGATTCCTTCCATCGCGCCATCAAGTGTAACTGAACGCACCATTAAAATGATGAATAATAGAAAAAGCGCCGGCATTAAAACTTGGCTTGCTTTTTCAATTCCGCTGCTAACTCCTTTTGCAACAACTAAAATTGTCACCACCATAAAGAGCAGCTGGCCTCCTACAGCCAAATAAGGGTTTGAAATCGTACTTGCAAATATCGTATCAAAGCCAGATGTTTGCGATAAACCGCCGGTGAAGCCTTTTATAATATAAATTAAAATCCATCCGCCGACGACACTGTAGAAAGATAGAAGAATAAAGCACGTTACCATGCCTAAATAACCGATCCAATGCCACTTCGTTCCCGGAGCAAGTGTTTTATAGGACTGAACGGCATCTTTCTGTGTTTTTCTGCCTATGATGAATTCACCTACCAATAAAGGCAGTCCGATTAAAACCGTAAATAAAATAAAAATAAGTAAAAATGCGCCTCCTCCACTGGTTCCAGCAACGTATGGAAATTTCCATATCGCGCCAAGCCCGATAGCTGATCCTGCCGCGGCTAAAATAAAGCCGAGCTTCGAAGACCATTGATTCGCTTCCTTCACTCTATCACTCCTATTTGATCTAACCATTATAAAGATTCATTGTAAGAATATCTTCCTATATAGTCAAGAACATTTTGATTGGTTTACATCATATATCTATAGTCATCTGCTAAAATCAAATATTGAATTATTCAGAAAATTAATTATAATAAGAGAATATTTAAAAATTTGTGAGAATTTCTGCTGAAGTTCTTGATACTGTATAAGGAGTGTTTTTATGGACAGCATTAGAAAAATAAGTCATTTTGCGGGACAAACCTTCGGCATATGGGTCATTGTTTTTGCAGTGCTCGGATTTTCTTTCCCGTCTTTTTTTACGTGGATCAGTTCTTATATTACAATTTTTCTTGGCATTATCATGTTTGGAATGGGTCTTACACTGCAAGCCGATGATTTCAAAGAGCTGCTCAGAAAACCTTGGCATGTCATTATTGGGGTGATTGGTCAATATACCATCATGCCGCTTATAGCTTTTGGATTGGCGTTTGGACTGCATCTTCCAGCTGAAATTGCAGTAGGTGTTATTCTTGTCGGCTGCTGCCCTGGGGGAACTTCATCAAATGTCATGACATTTTTAGCAAAAGGAAATACAGCCCTTTCTGTTGCGGTTACCACCATTTCTACCTTATTGGCACCTGTTGTGACACCGTTGTTGATTATGCTGTTTGCCAAGGAATGGCTTCCTGTCTCGCCGGGGTCTTTGTTTATCTCAATCTTACAGGCTGTTTTATTTCCGATCATTGCAGGCCTGATCGTCAAAATGTTTTTCAGAAAACAGGTCGAAAAAGCTGTACATGCCCTTCCGCTTATTTCTGTCATTGGCATCGTTGCGATCGTCTCAGCTGTCGTCAGCGGCAACCGGGAAAATCTGCTTCAATCAGGGTTGCTCATTTTTTCTGTTGTCATCCTTCATAACGGTATCGGTTATATGCTTGGATTTCTTTGCGCAAAGATTTTTAAGATGGACTATCCGTCTCAAAAAGCCATTGCTATCGAAGTCGGCATGCAAAATTCAGGACTCGGAGCCGCACTTGCCACAGCTCATTTCTCCCCGCTATCCGCCGTACCAAGCGCAATTTTCAGTGTGTGGCATAACCTTTCAGGTTCTATGCTTGCAACATACTGGTCAAAACAAGTAAAAAAGAAACAAGCAGCATCCAACAGCAGCAAACTGTCTCTGTAAATTGGCAAGCAAAAAAGGTACATCACTTTATCGTGATGTACCTTTTTTTATTATCCCTCTAATAAAAGCTGTTCAGGATCTTCAAGTAAATTTTTAATTGTCACGAGGAAGCCAACCGCTTCTTTACCGTCTACAATACGGTGATCATAAGATAAAGCGATGTACATCATCGGACGGTTTTCGAAACGCTCTTCATCAATTGCTACAGGACGCAGCTGAATCTTATGCATGCCCAGAATACCGACTTGAGGGCTGTTTAAAATCGGAGTTGACATCAGTGAACCGAAAGTCCCTCCGTTTGTAATCGTGAAGGAGCCCCCCTGAAGCTCGCTAAGGGTTAATTTATTGTTTCTTGCTTTTTTCGCAAGCTCGCCAATTTCTTTTTCGATACCTGCAAATGTCAGACGATCCGCATCCCGTACTACCGGAACGACAAGACCTTCATCCGCTGCAACAGCAATCCCGATATCGTAGAATTTCTTAACGATAAGCTCATCGCCTTGAATTTCCGCATTCAGCAGCGGATATTTCTTCAATGCAGCAACGACCGCTTTCGTAAAGAAAGACATAAAGCCAAGCTTCACTTCGTTTTGCTCAAAGAATTGATCTTTGCGGCGTTTTCTAAGATTCATGACAGCCGTCATGTCAACTTCATTAAATGTAGTCAGCATCGCTGATGTTTGCTGAACCTCTACAAGGCGTTTGGCAATCGTTTGTCTGCGGCGAGACATTTTTTGCACTTCGACAGGCTTGTCAAAGCTTTGTTGTGCTTTTTGAGCCTGAGGCTGCTGCTGTTTTTGCTGAGGAGACGGTTTTGACGCTGGTTTTTCGTACGCTTCGACATCCTGCTTGCGCACTCTTCCTAACGGATCTCCCGTTGGAACCTGAGACAGGTCAATTCCTTTTTCTCTCGCCAGCTTACGAGCTGAAGGAGAAGCGATCGTTCTTGATTTTGATTCAGTTTGTGCTCCCTCGCTTACCTCTTGTGCCGCTGGTTCCGCTTGCTGCTCTTCTTTTTTGCTTTCCTTGGTGTCAGCTTTCTCTGAAGGAGCAGGGGCAGAACTTTCACCCGCGCCTTCTGAAATCGTACCGATAATTTCTCCGACTTGGACGGTATCACCCGAATCTTTCAATACCTCTTGAAGTACACCCGATTCTTCTGCTGTCAATTCAACATTTACTTTATCCGTTTCTAGTTCAAGCAGATATTCACCCTGTTCTACATAATCACCAGGCTGCTTTAACCATTGGGCTATTGTTCCTTCTGAGATTGATTCTGCTAATTCAGGTACCTTAATTTCCGCCATTTTTTCATTTCCCCCTTAGTTTTTGCGAGTCAAGCTATCAGATACAATACGTTCCTGTTCTTTTTTGTGAACTGTCGGATCTCCCTCTGCAGGGCTGGATCGTCTTCTTCGCCCAATATATTGAACACTTACTCCTTCTGGTGCAATTTCAGTCAAATACGGGCTGATATAACCCCAAGCCCCCATGTTCTGCGGCTCTTCCTGCACCCAAACGATTTCTTTCAGGTTCGGAAGTTTTGCAAATAATTTTTTGACTCCTTTTGCCGGGAATGGATACAGCTGTTCAATTCTCGCAATGTGAAGCCACTCTTTACCGTCTTCTAGTTTATTAAAATGATCGCTGATGTCTATGGACACTTTACCGCTGGATAATACAAGTCTGGTTACCTTTTCATAGTCATGAGAAAGTCCGGATTGTTCGTAAACAGGCTGGAAGCGGCTTTCGCTAAGCTCTTGCACTTCTGAAACCGTATTTGGGTTGCGAAGAAGGCTCTTCGGCGTCATAATGACGAGCGGTCTGATCTCTTCACGAAGCAGCATTTTAGCCTGCCTTCTCAATATATGGAAATACTGTGCGGCGCTTGTCAGGTTGGCAACCGTCCAGTTGTTCTCCGCGGCAAGCTGCAGGAACCGCTCGATTCTTCCGCTTGAGTGCTCAGGCCCCTGTCCCTCGTAACCGTGCGGAAGAAGCATGACTAATCCCGATTTTTGGCCCCATTTTGCGCGTCCGGCAGAAATAAATTGGTCAAAGTACACTTGCGCAGCGTTTGCAAAATCTCCGTACTGTGCTTCCCACAATACAAGCGTTTCCGGTGAATGCACGTTATAGCCGTATTCAAAGCCGAGAACGGATCCTTCAGACAACGGGCTGTTATGAACAGCGAACGATGTGCTGCAGTCTGATAAGTGATGAAGCGGCACAAATTCTTCGCCTGTCTCACTGTCATGAAGCACAAGGTTTCTTTGGGCGAACGTTCCGCGCTCAGAATCCTGTCCTGTTAAACGAATTGGTGTACCGTCTTTCAAAATCGAAGCAAACGCGAGTGATTCTGCCAAAGACCATTCCACTTTTCTGTCATCATCAAACGCCTTTGCACGTCTTTCTAAAATGCGCTTTAGTTTTCCGAAAACGTTAAATGATTCCGGCCAGTTGATCAATTCGCCATTCAGCTTGCGGAGCACGTCAAAATCAATGGATGTGTCTACATCAGGGAAACCGTTTGATACAGGCTCTGGAAGTTCAATTTCACAGGCGGTATGTTCCTTTTTAGACGGCACTTTCTGATAAGCATCCTCAATGCGCTTCGTTACAGATTTTTCGATGTTTTCAACAACTTCCTCGGTAAGCACGCCTTCCTTTACGAGCTTTTCAGCGAAAATTTGTTTGACGGTCGGGTGCTTTCTGACAGCATCATACAGCATCGGCTGAGTGGTTGACGGCTCATCCATTTCATTGTGCCCGTAGCGTCTGTACCCGATCAAGTCAATCAGAAAGTCCTTGTTGAACGTTTTTCGGTATTCAACCGCAAACTTAACAGCTGAAAGACAGGCTTCAGGATCGTCCGCATTCACGTGAACAATCGGAATTTCATAGCCCTTCGCCAGGTCGCTGGCATACTTTGTTGATCTTGATTCAGCGCTTTCTGTTGTGAATCCGATCATATTATTGGCGATAATATGAATCGCACCGCCTACTTGATACCCTTTTAAAGAGCTTAAATTCAATGTTTCAGCAACAATTCCTTCCCCTGGGAATGCAGCGTCTCCATGAATTAAAATGGCAAGCGATTTTGTTTCATCCTGTACCGGGTATCCGCTTTGTGTTCGTGTTTCCTGTGCCGCTCTTGTGCTGCCTTCAACAATCGGATTGATAAATTCCAAGTGGCTTGGGTTGTTTGCTAACGTAATGCGCGCTGATTTTGTTTCAGCATCTTGAAGCTCACGATTCGCCCCCAGGTGGTATTTGACATCCCCTGTCCATCCGTAGCTGATTCCAATTGATCCCTCAGACGGGACAAGGTCTTTGTTCGGCGCATGCTGAAATTCAGAGAAAATAATTTCATAAGGTTTGCCGAGCACGTGAGCCAATACATTCAGGCGCCCCCTGTGCGCCATCCCGATGTTTACACTGGTCGTACCTGATTTGACAGATTGTGCAATAATGTCATCCAACACTGGCACAAGTGCGTCCAATCCCTCAATGGAAAAGCGCTTCTGTCCGACAAATGTGCGGTGCAAAAACTGCTCGAAGCCCTCTACTTCTGTCAGTCTTTCCAGCACAGCCGACAGTTTTTCAGCTGAATTCTTCTGGAACAGCTCACCAGATTCAATCTTTCTCGTCAGCCACTCACGCTCTTTGAAGTCATGCACATGGTCAAATTCAAATGAGATCGTTCTTTTATAGGTATTTCGTAAATACTGAATGGCTTCTAGACCGTTCGTAATGTTTTTAGGAGCGTCTTTACAAATCACTGACGCAGGTATTGCTTTGATTTCCTCTTCTGTTAGCCCGTAATCGGATAATGGAAAGAGTTCGCTCTTTTTCCCATCCTTTCTGAGCGGATTGACGGAAGCGTTTAAATGGCCATAGGTTCGAATATCTTCTGCAAGTCTGACTGCGGATGCGATCTTTTGAATCAGATCGGCTGTAACACGTCCCTTTTCTTTTGTTCCCGAGGCCTCTTTTATATCGCTTGGCGGAGCACCGAGCTCGTCGAACATGTCCTTTAGATCCGGATCAATGCTGTTCGGATCCTGGTTATACTGATCGTAAAGCTCCAGCGCATAGCCGAGGTTCGGACCGTAAAAATCTTCCCAATTCATTCGTTGTTTCATACTATTTTGAAACATTTGAATATTACCCCCAACTTAGATAATCAAGTGAATGATTCACTATCTTAAAATAACTTTCGAACGCTGTGTCCAAAATTATGTAATAAAAACGCTTCCAACGATATTTTACCACTGTTTGCAATTTGATTCTACCTTGATTGTTCACAAAATAGTAAAAAACCTTTATAAAAAACAAAAAATTTAATCATTCGAAAAAAGAAAAGCCAAAAAGCATAGGATAACGGGCTATCCTATGCTTTTATGGAGCAGTTTTTTCAGCAGCGGATACAGAACATCCGGGAGCTGATCAACATCCGGGACAAATATACTGAATTTTCCGTACATATCCTGAATGGTCTTCATTTGCGATTCTTCTATTTCTGAGTTGGAGAGAAAAACATTTATTACTTCAATTCGCCTTTTTCGAGCTTCAATAACCGCTTCACTTGTATCGACAATCCCGTTTTGTTCATAGCCAAACGCGGCCGGCTCTCCATCAGAGAAAACAATTAAGAACTTTTGCGCCTCGCTGCGCTGCAGCATTTTTTTCGTCATCTGCCGGATCGCATAGCCGTCACGGTTATCTTCCTCAGGCTCGAGCTGCATAATTGCAGGCCCAGCATCTTGTCTTAATGACGATTGGAAAGGAATAACCGTATTGAAATAGTTTGGTTGGCTTGTTTCGGTCGCATCGTTTGTGTCTTCCCAGAAACCGACAATCTGATGCGGAACCGCTACCGATTTCAGCGCTTCGTGAAACAATACAATTCCCCGTTTTGTTTCGTCCATTTTGTCGAACATGCTGGCTGAGCAGTCGACCAGCAATGTAAAAACTGCGTCAATTTCTGAAGACGGTTCTTGCTTTTTGTAGAACAGACGCGGATTTCGTTCAGTGAAGTAACGGAGGAGCTTATTGTTCAGCCGGCCGGCATGAAGATCTGTTCTTGGCAGTGTTTTTTTATGCTCCAGCGTTTTTTGAATCATTTGTTTCAAACGCTTTTGATATGATTCGATCGTTTTTGCCTGCTGTTTATAAGAAAGCTCTTCTTCACTTGTAGCCGGCTTCGGTTCTTTGTAAATCGGAAATGCGTATTTATTTTCTTTTCCGTCAGCCATACCTGCTCCGTTTGGCTGGTCTTTCTGGGACTCCAGCGCTTCCAGCTTGGAATAGTCTTTCCGTTTTGTTTGTCTGGCTGATCCTTGGACTGAACCAAGGGCTTGATCTCCATCGTCGCCTTCCCTTGAAGCGTCTTTTCCTAAATCTGATTTCGCGCCGTGTTCAATATCAAATTGAAGGAAGCTTTTCGACGGTGCTTCTGTTTCCCGGTGCCATGTCGGCATTTCTTCTTCATGAATATCCTCATCACCGTCTGATTTTTTCGGAAGCGTGATGTCATCACTCAGCTTCGGCGCTTTTTTCTCTTCTTCAAACAACGGCTGTTCTGCAGCCTTTGCGTAATCAAGCTCAGGCAAAAAGAAGTAGGTATTCAGCATGTCTTTGTCGAGCACTTCTTCAAGCCCGTCCATGAGGTCTTCAACAATTTTCAGAACCTGCCGTGTCGAGTCTGCCTCATACACACGCAAGAGCTGCTGTTCAATAAACGGGTGCATCAAATCGATATCTTCACTTATAGATGGAAGGGTCTCGAGCGGCGACTCCGCTGTTAGCTTGACATAGATCGCGCAAAAGAGCGCATCCGTAAAAATGCTTCGTTCCAAATTTAAGGTCAGCTGGGTGGAAAAGTGTTTTCTGTACATGTCTTTTCGCTTCGCAAATACATGTTTCGTACCCGGACGCTCGTGTTTGATGCACTCTTCGATTCTGATGTCCTCAAGCAGCATAAACAGCTGCTTGGCAAAACTTTTAAACGTAAGATGCCGATGGATATCATCCAAAAAATTCGCAAACTCCTGCAGCGAGCTATATCTCGTTCCGATCGAGCGCAGATAGACATCGCTCTTCAGACCCGCTTCCATGTCCTCAGCTGCCCTGTCTTTCCAAAAGTGGCTCATATAGATTTTCTTTTCAAATGGATTGTAATAGGACTGAACGCCATACTCCACTTCTACCGCTTCACTCTTTGTGAGTGTTTTGGCCAAATCAGTCAGCATCATAAATAAAAACGAATCAATTGTGCTGTCGTTAAATTTGATAAATTTCATCGCAGCTCCCTCATTCAAACAGAGTTTCTGCGATATTTCGGACGGCCGCTTTTTCCCGGTCATCATCAAGCTTCTCTACAATTCCCCGCTCGATGGCACGACGCGGCGGAATATAAGCGGCTAAATCACATGTATCGATTAAAGCTCTGATGGATGCCGCTTCTTCAGACACCTGTCCGTTATTGGCCTGAACGATCAGGTCAGAGGAAAGCGTGATAAACCGGTCAATCAATTTCTCATCTTGCAGGGCTGATTGAGACATGAGCACTTGTTTCAGCAGCCCGCCTTTAATATATGGCACATCGATGATAACAAAACGGTTTTTCAATGCTTCATTAAGCGGAACAGTTCCAACGTAGCCTTCATTGATGGCTGCAATGACTCCGAAGCCGTCTTTGGCCCGAATAACCTCGCCTGTAAACGGATTTGTCATCATTTTTCTGTAATCTAATACACCGTTTAAAATCGGCAGTGTTTCCGGCTTTGCCATATTGATTTCATCTATATAAAGAAAATGGCCTTCTTTCATGGCTTTTGTGACAGGTCCTGATACAAACTCGATCGTCGCCTGGCCAGATTGATTTTCAATTGTTTTATAGCCGACCAAAGCTTCAGCATCCAAGTCGACTGAACAGTTGACACTGTGCATCGGTTTATGAAAATAGCTGGACAATGTTTCTGCAAGCTTTGTTTTTCCTGAGCCTGTAGGCCCTTTTAGCAGGACATTTTTCCCCATAGCTAATGCGATGATGGCGTCGAATAAAATGGTTTCGTCCTCCGCCTCATAGCCTGACGTCCCGATGAGCGACTGAAACTCTGGGGAAATCGGCTGATCTTTATATGATAAAAGTTTTTTTTGTATATCTTCCGGCAATGTTAAGTGCTGTAATTGAGTTGTCATAGACAGGTTCCCTTTCCTATTCGTATTCCATTAACGAGTATACTAAAAAAGCCCCTGTATGCTCAATACAAAAGGGCTTGGATGATATTACTGCTTCTCATTATTGCCGGAAAGGGCTCCGCAGACGATACGCGCACCTGAATTCCCGCTGGGATTTGTCAAATAATCGTCGGCATGCTCATGAATAATAAACGCACTCCCGTCCTGGTCGAGAATATTTAGTTTACTTCCTTTTTTTAATGAGGTGTCCGGCGCATTCATAATGACATCTACCTTTCCGTCAGCACCGACTTCAAGGTTCGGCAGATCTCCGGCATGATGCCCCATCGGATTGTTGAAACCGTGTTCTTTGTTCAGCGGATTAAAGGGGCCTCCCGCTGATTCAAAATCCGGCCTGACACATGAACCTTTTTCATAAATGTGAAATCCGAGGGAAGCGCCGGGGCGCAGGCTGTTTGCGGAAATGTGAATATCAAGGCCTTCGTCATCTGATTCTTTGATTTCTATAAAACCGACTGCTTTGCCTTCACGATTGACCAACTGGACATGATGACCAAATGCTGACGTTTCAACCACTTTTTTTTCCGGAACCCGCTTAGGAGGGTCAGGAGGTTTTTGTCCGCATCCCGCAACTCCCAGTGCCGTTGCCATCATCAACAGCAAGAGACGGTACATACTGTCTCCCCCTTGTTTTTTCTAACAGTGTGGTCAATCACTGCCTGATATAAACAAAAAAGCCTATAAAAAGGCTTTTTTGTCATACTCCGTTTTAAAAATAGCTTCTTGCGCCCAAGTAGCGCTGTTTCCAATATGAATTGCTGAGGTTGGAAATATCTACGCCCGATGAGCTTGCATGAATAAAGTCTCCCCCGCCCAGGTAAATCCCCATATGAGACGGACCGGATTTATATGTGGTAAAGAAGACAAAATCTCCGACTGAGGGCTGGCTGACTTTTTGCATGACATTCCAATACCCTGCCGTACTTAATCTTGATATAGATGATACTTTATTAATGAGGTAATAAATGTAGCCGCTGCAATCGAAGCCGGCAGGCGTGTTTCCGCCCCAGCGGTACGGCACCCCGACATATTTTTTCGCTTCTGTTATCATTCTGTCAATCTTCGTCCCTATTTGAATGTTTGACCCAGAGTTGTCTTTTGGTTTTGTCTGATTTGAATTGTTAGATTTTGATGTTCCCGAAATCGTGAGAACCTGTCCGATTTGCAGTACATCAGATGATAAATTGTTTTTATCACGGATGCTTTGCACAGTGACTCCGAGCTGATTCGCGATTTTCCACAGCGAATCGCCTGCTTTCACCTTGTATGTAGTTGTTTTTGAGGAATTGGAATTTGACGGCTTCTTGGAACCGCTGTTTCCGCGCTTCGGCGAGCTGCCTTTTATTTTGAGCACTTGTTTAGGATAGAGCGTATCTGATGTTAAGCCATTTAAGGTTTTCAATTCAGCTACTGTCATATTTAAGCTGTTTGCGATTTTCCACAGTGAGTCACCAAGCTTAACTGTATATGTACTTTTTGACGAGCCTGAAGAATTGGAACCGCTGTTTTTTTTCGATCCATTTGATCCGCTTGAACTGCTTGTCCCTTTGATCTTAAGCTTTTGCCCCGGACGAATCAGGTCACTGGTCAGGCTGTTTAAACTTTTAAGCTCTGAAACACTCATTTTATGATTTTTAGCAATCATCCATAGCGAATCACCGTAGGCAACAGTGTATGTTGACGTTTTGCTTGTGTTGGATGAGGATGTTGTGCTTTTTTTGCTGCTCTCAGGGATCTTAAGGCTTTGTCCGACATAAAGCACGGACGATTTCAATTTGTTTTCAGATTTCAGTTTTGATATAGTCGTATCATATTGGCGGGAAAGTTTCCAAAGAGAGTCACCGCTTTTTACCTTTATCGTTTTTGCTTCCGCGGGTGCTGCTGCCATCGAAGACCCAACAACTGCGGAAACAGCCAAGCCGGCTACAATCTTCCTTTTCATTCATTCAACCTCCTAAACTGTTTATATTGCAAAAAACAGCTAGTATTTTGTCCCAAAAATGGCATACAACCGTTTTATCGTCACTTTTTCAATAAGTTAAAACCCTTTTCAAACATTCAACAGCAGTTTCAGCATCGTTCGACCTTTAAACCTTCAAATAAACACCTAACATTTTACATAAGCTGCAATTTTTTTCGAAAGTCTAAGGAACTATATAAGCGGGGGTAAAATGATGGCTTTCTATTGATGAATGGAGCAGATTTTCCTCCTTTCTTGTCTGTTTTTCTTATCAATTCTCTATTGGCGTGTCAAATCCCTTCCTCTGTATGCTTACGAATGGCTAAAAAGCCTGTTCTTTTGACAAGAACAGGCTTTTATACTATGCGTTGGCTGATTGAGTTTTGTGTTTCACAAATTCAAGAATGCTGTCAGCCGCTTTTTTAGAACCGCCTGCCGCTTTCAGTGATTGACCAATTTCTTTTGCTTTTTCAGCATAAACTGGATTGTTCATCACTTCTTCAATCGTTTCTTTCAAAAGGCTTTCAGATAATTCTTCTTTTTTCAGCACTTTTCCCGCGCCGATTTTTTCCACTTGATTTCCGACGGCAAATTGGTCAGCGCCCATCGGAATGACAACGAGCGGGGTTTCAAAATACAGCCCTTCACTTGTGCTGTTCATTCCGCCGTGGGTCACAAATAAACTGGCTCTTTTGAGGATCTCAAGCTGAGGGACATACGGACGCACAATGAAATTCTCCGGAATGTCGTTTAACTCATTTGCTTTGATATGCTTGCCGATGGAAAGCACTACTTTACCGTCAAAGTCTTTACACACCTCAAGACATTGATTAAAAAACTGCTTTTGATTGTTAAATATGGTTCCCATTGAAATAAACAGCACGTTTTCATTGTCAATCTGCTCAAATGGGAAATCATTGTTTCCCGCTCTTTCCGTAATTGAAGGGCCGACAAATACATACCGATCGCCGAATTGCTCAGCCATTGGCTGAAATTCCCTTGATGTGAAGACGATTGTCAAATCTCCATCTGAAGAAAAAACGTCAAACGGCTTCTTGATTTCTGCTTGAAATTCAGTATTTAATGTTTCTGCAAGCTGGAGATACGTTTTATAATGAGGCGAATTTTCAAATGATCCTTTAATATAAGACCCCATCATTTCCTTTAGAAATTCCTCATTCATCGCAAAGGTTGTACACAGTGAAAATCTCGGCAGCTTCAGCAGGTTGGCAATAATTTTACCGGCCAGCAGATGGTGATCATATATGACATAATCATACGATTCATGTTTGACTTCCTCATAAATATGAGTCGCGATATCCTTACAACCTTGCAAAAAAGCGCAGATCATTTCTGTGAAATCTCTTTCTTCATCTCCGGTTGCGTTCTTTCCGAAGTAATCTTCCCGGAAATCATGATACTCGCGAAACTCAATATCAAGAGCTGCAATTTTTTCTTTGTATTCTTTTACTGCGTAGTAGGTAATATGCTCTCCCCTGGATTTCAGCTCCTTCATTACACCGATAGACGGATTAATATGCCCTTCACCGGGAAAACCGATCATTAATACATTAGCCATGCGGCAGCACCTTCCTTTTAAAATTTATGTAATATTTTATACGGTACTATAAATACATAAATAGGTAAAGTATTTAACTTAATTAACATTCATTAGATATAACTTTTCTACCAGTTTATATTTCCTGTCTTCAAGACAAAAAGCATTCAGCTTGAAGTGAATGCTTTAAAAAAGATCTGAATTCAGTCATTTTGTCTCATGATAGGATTCATTATCAGGCCCTTTTATTTATTTTTACGTTCTTGGCGAAATTAAAGGATACAATACACCGTCTTTTGCAAACGACATCTTCCCTGTCTCCTCTGAAACAACGAGCACAAGCGCATCCGTATACCCCGACATTCCAAGGGCTGCGCGATGCCGGGTTCCCAGATGGATATCCACTTCCTTTGTTGTCAGCGGGAGTACATTGGCTGCTGATACGAGTTTATTTTCCCTCACCAATAATGCGCCGTCATGAAGAGGGTTTCCGGGGAAAAAGATGCTCTCAATTAATGAAGCGCTGATTTCCGCATGAAGGGAGGTTCCTTTCTGAATAAAATGCTCAACCGGATCCGCTCTTTCAATCACAATCAAAGCACCATGCTTATGTTCCGATAAGGCTTTAATCGCCTTGGCCAGCTCAATAAATGCCGGTGTAAATTCCTCAATGTATGATTGCAAATAAAAGGATGATGCGATCCCCTGCATGTCCTGAAAAATGTGCCCCAATTCATCTAATTCACAAAGGAGACACTGGTCTTTTTCGTGAAGCGCTTTTAAGATTAGTGACGTATCACCTAATATTTGCTCTAAGTATACTTGTATTTTCCCCTTGAATGCATTTTCTGACATCTGCTCATAACGCATAGACCTTCAACTCCTTTTCAAATTTCCAACTTTTCCGCATGCTTCTCTTATTGATGCACATTCTATTGGTAAAGGAGGGATGTAAAGAATGGAAATCGAAAGAATCATTCAATATATTTGCACCTTTTTAGGCGTGATTTCGCTTTCTTTTATTTATGCCCAAATGTTTAGAAAAACGAAACCGACAAAAAAAGAATAGGTCTGGCGTTCATTGCTTTTTATACATAAAATGTTATAATTTCTCTCGTTATGAAAAAGAAACGGAGATCAATGTATGAAAGAAACTCGAAACGCCCGTCAAAAGATCAAACAGCTTTTGCACATTTTAATTCCGATATTCATTACCCAGGCGGGGCTGTCTCTTATGACGTTTTTAGATACGGTGATGTCAGGAAAAGTCAGCCCCGCTGATTTAGCCGGTGTCGCCATTGGCTCAAGTCTTTGGACCCCAGTTTATACAGGACTTGCAGGCATATTAATGGCGGTCACCCCGATTGTCGCTCAGCTATTAGGCGCTGAAAAAAAACAGAAAATTCCCTTTACTGTTTTACAGGCTGTATACGTGGCCGCGCTTCTTAGCATCGCCGTTTTAGCGATCGGATATGCTGCAGTGGACCTTATTCTTGGCCGATTACACCTTGAGGCTCACGTGCATCAGATCGCCAAACACTTTTTAGGCTTTTTATCGCTGGGAATTTTCCCTTTATTTGTTTACACAGTTTTAAGATCATTCATTGACTCATTAGGGAAAACAAAAGTCACAATGATGATTACACTCAGTTCTCTGCCAATCAATTTTGTATTGAATTACGTATTCATCTTCGGAAAATTCGGAATGCCTGCACTTGGCGGAGTTGGTGCAGGGCTTGCGTCCGGGCTTACATATTGGTGTATCTGCATCATCAGTTTTTTCATCATTCATAAAGCCGCGCCGTTTTCCGAATACGGAATTTTCCTTACCATGTATAAGTTCTCTTGGAAAGCATGCAAAAATATGCTCAAAATCGGCCTTCCTATTGGGTTTGCCGTGTTTTTTGAAACGAGCATTTTCGCAGCTGTCACGCTTCTGATGAGCCATTTTGATACAGTGACCATCGCGTCCCACCAGGCAGCCATGAACTTTGCATCACTTTTATATATGCTGCCGCTTAGCGTGTCTATGGCTTTAACAATTGTTGTCGGTTTTGAAGCCGGTGCAGCCCGATTTAAGGATGCACGCTCATATAGCTTGATCGGCATCATGATGGCAATCGGCTTTTCTTTGTTAACTGCAGCCTGTATCCTCTTATTCAGAGAGCAAATTGCCGGCATGTACACTTCTGACCCCGATGTGCTCCGGCTGACACAGCACTTTTTAATTTATGCGCTGTTTTTTCAGCTTTCCGATGCTGTGGCTGCACCGATCCAGGGAGCGCTCAGAGGATACAAAGATGTGAACTATACGCTTGCGGCCGCTTTTGTCTCTTACTGGGTCATTGGCCTTCCGGTCGGTTATGCGGTCGGTACGTTTACAAGCCTCGGCGCGTTTGGCTATTGGATCGGATTAATTACAGGACTCGCCGCAGGAGCAGTTGGACTGTTTTTCAGGCTGGCTAAACTGCAAAAACGTTATTCGCAAAAACAATACATTTAAAAGAGGTGATCCTATATGGCAAAAAATAAGAAATTATACGAATATCTTTCTCAGCATGCAGAGACCATCAGTTCAACATGGTATGAAACCATTGAGGAAACTGATCCAAATTCCATTTATGCATCAACAGACCCTGATGTCATTCACAATTTAAAGAGCCAGAATCTTGCCTTTAACTATAAAATAAACCGTATTTTTATAGATGATGAAGATGTATACCTGCCTATCCTGAAAGAATGGGCTTTTGAAGTCACACAGGATCAAGAGCATTTAAAGACTCCCATCCATTATATTATTCGGGAGTTTGTCAGAGTCAGAGATTTATATGTTTCCTATGTGAAAGAATTTGTCCATCTCAATCAGGACACTGTGAAAGGCGAAGAAGCCGAAGACCTTTATCATTCCCTTATAAAAGCGTTTGATCTAGTGATTCATATTTTTATAGAAGAAATGTACAAAAACACTAGCCTTCAGCTTCAGGCCCAAAAAGATATGATTACTGAATTGAGCGCGCCGGTCATCGTGCTGTTTCACAGCGTCGGGCTGCTGCCTTTAATCGGAGATATTGATACAGTCCGCGCCAAACTGATTATGGAAAACACACTGCATCAATGTGCGGAGAAAAAGGTGACACAGCTGTATATCGATTTGTCAGGAGTAGCTGTGATTGATACGATGGTTGCCCACCAGCTGTTCAGTTTGATTGAGGCGCTTCGTTTAATCGGCGTTTCTTCAACTTTGTCGGGAATCCGTCCGGAAATAGCGCAAACAGCGGTTCAGCTAGGGTTGTCTTTCGAAGATATTTCCTTGAGATCCACCCTCGCTTCAGCGATTGCATCTGACTTGAAATTAAAAAAGGTATAAGGCTTAAAGGCCTTATACCTTTTTGATTAATCATTCCATTGATATGTCCAATATACTTCTTCCTCAAACCATGTTGCCATAACAGGTTCATTGTTTTTCAATTTTTCTTCAAGCTCTCTGAGCATGCCTTCTGTTTGAGTGCGGTGCGCTCTTAACGCATTCATTTTAATATCGGCTACTTCTTTAATATCAAGCACTACATCAGCTTCGCCGAGAACCTCTTCTCTATTGCGTGTGATCGCCATGCAGAGCGTGCGCGGACGGTCTTCTTTCTTTTTGCGGTACAATGCACGGATTACCGCTTCCCCGCATGCATCATGGTCAGGGTGCACACCGTGTCCAGGATAAAATGTGACAATTAAACTTGGTTTTACATCATCTATGATCTCTTCCATAATATCAGCCAAATACTCATCGTCTTCAAATTCGAGTGTTTTGTCACGGAGCCCAAGCATTCTAAGATCATTGATATCCATTTCTTTGCAAGCGTTAATGAGCTCTTGTTTTCTTAATAGCGGCAACGTTTCCCGGTTCGCGAAAAATGGATCGCCCATATTTCTTCCCATTTCGCCTAAAGTAGCGCATGCGTACGTAACGGGAATGTCTTTTTTTCTGTTTAAGGCAATCAAGCCTGCCACTCCATATGATTCGTCATCAGGGTGAGGCAGGATTACTAATACGTGTTCTTTCATTATTTTTCACCCTTTTCTTTAAACTGTGAACGGTTTTTCACTGATTTGCAGAGAAATAGCCAGTTTACCGCCCGGCAGGTGTCCCGCCATTAATAAACGGTTTTCTTCATCTACCGTGTATTCAGTCAAGCCTTCAGCATAAATCCAGCCTTCTTCTGTTTTTAAGCCAACCCGGTAAGGGCCGTTGCCTTTAATTTTCGCCTGATGATAAGTAACTTTTGCATTGCGGATGTATGCAACAACCGTCATGTTTTTTTCGTTTAAGTGTGCTGAATAAGAACCTGTTGTGGTTTCTAAATGGATATATACAGGGCGGTCCGCATATCGTTCTAAAGATGTTTGCACATCTTC
The DNA here is from genome assembly GCF_026790125.1 of Bacillus sp. N12A5. NCBI lineage: Bacteria > Bacillati > Bacillota > Bacilli > Caryophanales > Bacillaceae > Bacillus > Bacillus sp. N12A5. The sequence continues at coordinate 17,753 of NZ_JALAMR010000005.1, forward strand.
TTTTATGATTGCTTTCATAATTGCTCCCCTCTTTCTTCTTTTAAATGCGCTACACGTTCTGTATGTAATTTGACCAGCTGATATTTTACAGCTGGTTCGAGCTGCGAATTCACAATGCGCTGAATCGCGGAAACATATTTTTCCAGCATCAGTTTCCGGAGTCTCGGATGTGTTCGTTTATCCAAAAGCTCAAGATCAATCGCCTCTGTTACCGCCTCTGCGTCATCACTTGCGAAAGATCGGTTGTTCCAAAGTGAAGCGTAGGCTTTCACTATCTCTTTATCATTGTCCATCGTCTTGCTCCTTTATGTCTTACATACATGAAATGATTATACATAATATATGGTTCAGCTGAAAAGCCAAAGGCCTCAATGGCTTTTTGACGCCCGTTTCCACTTTACTTGTGAAAACGTAAACAAGAGCAATGCAGCCCATATACAGCTGAATGTAAAAGCCTTCGAGCTCGAAAATGGCTCATGGTAAACAAACAGCCCGATCAGCAAAGTAATGGTCGGTGCAATATATTGTAAGATACCGACTTGGTACAGCGGCAGCCGTTTCGCTCCTTCCGCAAACAATAAAAGCGGCAGCGCCGTAAATACACCGGCAAAAAAGAGAAGCATCCACGTCCCCCCGCTTTCTGCACCTGCAGGCTGGGTGGTGTGGCCGCTCAGCAGCAAATAGCCCAAAGCAATCGGCAAAATCATGAATGTTTCCAGCGTTAAACCGACGGCGCTCGACAGGCTTGTTCTTTTTTTGCTTAACCCGTACAGCCCGAAGCTGAATGCGAGCAGAAGCGCAACATAAGGAATGGAACCGTATTGGAATGCCGAGATAATGACGCCGGCCGCCGCAATTGAAACCGCCACTAATTGCAGGCGGTTCAGTTTTTCCTTTAAAAATAAAATACCAAGGAGGACTGATACAAGCGGATTAATGTAATAGCCAAGACTGGCCTCAAGCAAAAACCCATGGTTGACCGCCCATATGTAAACAAACCAGTTAATCGAAATCAGGATAGAAGCGAGAAATAAAGATAGGATGCCGCCGTTCTTTTTTAAAGAGCGCAGCTCCTGCCACCCTGCTTTCCATTGCCGCAAGAAAAATAGCACGATACACATAAAAACAAAAGACCATATAATACGGTGAGCCAAAATATCAAGAGCCGGCAGCTGTTCGAGAAGCTTCCAATAAAGCGGAAACAGCCCCCACATGATAAAAGAAACGGCTGTATAAAAAACGCCTTTTTTTGTTTCTGAGTATTGCATTTATATCCCCGCCTTTCTTTAGAGCATCTTATATTATATCACGTGAAAGATCGGGCGGGCATATACTATTTTGTCCGTGAAGAAAGGGTGTGGCGACGATGTTTGAGTGGAACAAGTACTTTCCTTTCCACAATCAGTTTTCAAAGGAAGCATTAAAAAAAGCAGATCCAAAAGACGTTGAAACGTATGTAAATCGTGTAATGGAAAGTGTGTTCGGCAGTGACTATGCGGCTCAATTTCCCTTCCGCGATCCTCTCCCCCCAAAAGAACGGCCCGCGAAATCTGCTAAACCTGACATAGATATATTTGAAACAACAGACCATGTGTTTGTTAAGGTGCCAATCAGCGAAAGCCAGCTGGAACAGTTAAAAATCAAACACACTTCCCACGCATTAATGATAGAAAATTTCCCGAATTTGGATCATATCAAAAAAATAAACCTCCCTTGTTTAGTTAAACGCAAAGGAACAAAAGCTGTTTATAAGGATGGCCTTCTGGAAGTCATGTTTCAGAAGCAGCAAGACTACAATATGTCCGAGGTAGAAATCATCCGATAAAAAACGGCGGGATATCCGCCGTATGGCACGCCGGCACCAAAACCGTACGGTGCACCTCCGTAACCATACGGCACAGGCGGATAAGCATAGGGACGAGGAGCGTTAAACAGAGCACTCCCGAGAAAACCGCCTAATAAACCGCCGACTAAAGGAGCGCCAAACAAGAAAGGATTGCGCGCCGGATATCCGGCTGGATCTAGGTTCCCGCGATAATATGAATGTTGAGGGTACATGATTTTTCCTCCTTTTGTCTGCCTATACGTAAGGTATTCAGAAAGGAAGAAAAACGATTGGGCTATGAAATAAATCTAGGTATTGTTACATCACAAGCCCAGCCAATAACACACAGCCGAGCCCTGTTACTGAGAGAACTGTCGTAAGCAGCGTCCACGTTTGAAATGTTTCTTTCATGCTCAAGCCGAAAAATTCCTTTACCATCCAAAATCCTGCATCGTTTACATGACACGCGATGACACTGCCTGCTCCTGTTGCCAGCACCATTAATGCCGGGTTTACACTGCCCGCCTCCATGAGCGGAGCTGCCATTCCCGCAGTGGTAAGCGCAGCCACGGTAGCTGAGCCCAAACATAGGCGCAGAACCGCAGCGATGATCCATGCCACAAGCAGCGGGGACATATTTGTTTGACTGAAAAGATCAGCGACATAATCACCGCCCCTGCCATCAATAAGCACCTGTTTAAACGCCCCTCCCCCTCCTATGATGAGCAGCATCATCGCGATTTGTGATATCGATTCTGATAGTGATTTGCTGGCCTCCTTCATAGGTATTTTACGAGCATATCCCATTGTATAGAGCGCAAGCAAAAGTGAAATGAGCATTGCCGTCCCTGGAGTGCCGATAAATTCTATGATTTCTTTTCCTTTTGAGTGTTCATTGAGTATTAAAGAAAAAATTGTTGCAATCGCCATAAAGATAACTGGAAATAAAGACGTGACAACACTGATTGAAAAGCCTGGTGTTTCATCCAGCTGAAATTCTTTCCGCGGCCCTAACGCCGATAAATTTCCGCTCTTTTGGTACGCACTGGGAAACAGCTTCATTGCAAATTTATTAAATAAGGGCCCGGCAACCACAGTGGTCGGCACTGCGATGATGATTCCAAAAAGCAGCACTTGACCAATGTTTGCGCCGTATGCAACTGAGATGGCAGTCGGCGCAGGATGCGGGGGCAAAAATCCATGGGTGACATTTAAAGCAGCAGCCATCGGAATTCCCAGATAGAGAAAAGGCATTTTTAATTCTTTCGCAATCGCATAAACAATCGGAATCAACAGAACAAGCCCCACTTCAAAAAACAGGGCAATGCCGATGATAAATGAGGCAACCACCACCGCCGCCTGTATTCGTTTCCTTCCAAATTTGTCAATCAGCGTAATGGCAATGCGATAGCCTCCCCCAGCATCTGAGACAAGCCTTCCGAGCATCGCGCCAAGCCCAAACACTAAAGCTAAATGCCCGAGCTGCCCGCCTATACCCGCTTCAATTGAAAGAACGATTTTATTGGTATCCATCCCTAGTCCGACAGCTACTAAAAATGACACGACAATAAGTGAAACAAAAGTATTTAATTTCACTTTAATAATAAGAAATAACAAAACCAGCACTCCAACAGCAACAATCAAAATCGGCATGGTACCCCTCCATATGTGTTTCTAAAAATGATTTCGGCACTATTTAAACCCCGCAGTCAGAAACCGCTTTCACTAATGACGAAAAAAGTTGGTTATGTGTTTGTTATCTTTTGGTCAACAAGTATATTCATACTAATCTCCTAACCAAAAGCTGTCAATGGTTTTTATGGCGTTTTTCTCAATTACCTATCGATTATCTTGATTATTTAATAGTTATATATTGATTAACTATTGGTTATATGTTATGTTTTTTATCAAGTTATCAGCGAATCTTTATATTTATCCACTATCTGGAAATGAGTAAAATAATGTGAAAACAGACGGATAACAACTTCACATGAGGAGGAATTCACATGCCATTGTTACGTTTTGATGTAATTGAAGGCCGTGACGAAAAATCACTGCAATTGTTATTGGATACCGCTCACCAAGCGATGGTCCAAGCATTTGCTGTTCCGGAAAGAGACCGTTATCAAATTGTCCATCAGCATCCGGCAAACGAGCTTGTGATCCAAGATACAGGATTAGGATTTCAAAGAAGCAAGGATCTGGTCATCATCAGTATAACGAGCAAAACAAGAACAGAAAGCCAAAAAGAAAAATTGTATGCCCTGCTGGCTGAAAAGCTAGAAGCAGTATGCGGCATTTCTCCAGAAGACCTCATGGTTTCTATTACCGAGAATGGCAACGCAGACTGGAGTTTCGGTCTTGGTGAAGCGCAATTTTTGAACGGGAAACTATAAAATAATGAAAATGCAGTAAAAAAAGAGGGTTTCATCAGAGACCCTCCCTCTTCTTTGATTTCTTTTTACGAAATAATCAGTACGAAAGTTGCCAGCAAAACGGGGTAATTCAATATTGGTGGATAGAATCTGGATCTCCCTTTTTAAATCCAGTTTCGATACCATTGTAATTCCAATGGAAGGTGACTGGGTTGTGATTGTAAATATAAAATTCATGCGGATAGATTCCGCCTTGCTGATTTGCGCGACAAGATAAATAATCTTCTCCATTCACAACAGGTTTGATCTAATAACTTTTTCACAGATGCCCCTTTCCTATTTTTATATTCCTTTCGTATGAACATTGCTTTTGGCAAATATAAAAAAGTCATGTAAACGGTATGAATCACCACCCATTACATGACTTTATTATTGAAATAAAGACCTTTTCCGAAGGCCTCTTTCCTTATTTCTCTTCGTCACACACGGTTTCACCGGGCTCGCAAAATTGATCGGCCCATGCCTGCATCTCTTGAAACACAGCTTGCAGCGCTGTTCCTTTTTCAGTGAGCGTGTAGATGACTTTGACCGGCGTTTCAGGGAGAACCTGGCGCTCGACGATCTCGTTTTGTTCAAGCTCCTTAAGGCGCTCCGCCAGCATTTTTTGGCTGATCATCGGTATTGTTTCCGTTATCTCTTTAAACCGTTTCGGCCCATCCATTAGCACATGGATGATCAGACCGTTCCATCGTTTTCCCAGCAATGAAAAAGCGGATTCCATTTTAGGGCACATCGTATTTCCCACAAGTCTTCATCCCTTCATCTATTGATTGACATGTATTCAATGATCCATTACAATATTCTTTCAAGTTACATTTAGTAAGCTTCTAACTTTTCTATTATCATACCACGTTTATCCGAAGGAGGAAACACTATGACGAATACTCTGGATGTTTTAAAAGCACGTGCATCTGTAAAGGAATATGATACAAATGCCCCGATCTCTAAAGAAGAGCTGACTGAGCTGTTGGACCTTGCCGCTAAGGCGCCTTCAGCTTGGAACCTTCAGCATTGGCATTTTACAGTATTCCACAGCGATGAATCAAAAGCGGCGCTTCTTCCTGTAGCGTATAATCAAAAACAAATCGTTGAGTCTTCTGCGGTTGTTGCCATTTTAGGTGATTTAAAGGCAAATGAAAATGGTGAAGAAGTTTACGCCGAATTGGCAAGCCAAGGCTATATTACAGATGAAATCAAACAAACGTTGCTCGGCCAAATTAACGGTGCATACCAAAGCGAACAGTTCGCACGTGATTCTGCATTCTTAAATGCTTCTTTAGCCGCTATGCAGCTTATGATTGCCGCAAAAGCAAAAGGTTATGACACATGCGCAATCGGCGGATTTAACAAAGAGCAGTTCCAAAAGCAATTTGATATCAGTGAGCGCTATGTTCCGGTTATGCTTATTTCCATCGGCAAAGCAGCGAAACCTGCCCATCAAAGCAACCGCTTGCCGCTTTCAAAAGTGTCGACTTGGCTGTAAGGATATGAAAAACCTTAGTCCGAACTACGGACTAAGGTTTTTTTATACAATCGCATCTTTATACCATTCACGAGCCTGTTCAGCTTCATGCTGCGTCAGCTGATGGCCCCCATCCTGCCAGAAAACAGAGGCTGATGCCCCGTTGTTCCGTAAATAACGGTGAAGTTCTTCTGATTCTTCCTTCGTGCAGAGAGGATCGTATTTCCCGGCACCAATAAAAACAGGTAGTCCCGTCATATCAGGCAGTTTGATACCGCGAATCGGAACCATCGGATGATGCAGAATAGCCCCTTTTAAGACATCTTTATAATGGAAAAGCAGGCTTGCCGCAATATTAGCTCCATTTGAATAACCGACTGCAATCACTCTGCCGCGGTCAAATTGATGCATTTCTGCAGCCTCGTCGATAAAATCTTTCAATTCTCTTGTCCGCTCTACAAGATCCTTTTCATCAAATACACCTTCACTTAAGCGTTTGAAAAATCTCGGCATTCCATTTTCAAGCACCGAACCTCTGACACCAAGCAAATGGGCATGAGGATCTATAAACCGCCCCAATGAAAGCAGGTCGTGTTCGTTTCCACCAGTGCCATGCAAGAGCAAAAGTACGTTGTCAGATGTCCCTTTTTCATAAATATGCTTCATCGTAAAAATCCCCCTTTTAAAGTTCAGGCAACATGTCTGTAATTTGTTGTCTATGTTTCTCCAGCCATTCAGGCAGTTTTAATGAAGTTCCCAGCTCATCAAACGTTTCATCTGTCATAAAGCCCGGCTCATCTGTGGCGATTTCAAATAAGATACCGCCTTTCTCCCTGAAATAAACGGATGTAAAGTATTCTCTGTCTAGGATTTCGGACGAAGGAAGATGGTTTTTCGCAATAATCGGAAGCCAGCTCGCCTGTTCCTCTTTCGATGTCCGAAACGCTACATGGTGCACCGTGCCGTAACCTCCCACGCCTCTTTTATCAGGGTGTAAATGTACGTCAATGATGCCGCCGATGGCCGCTGAGGATGTCAGCCTGACAATCTGATCTTCTGACGCCGCTTTGGTGTATCCGAAGCTTTCTGTTAACAATTGAATGGTCGCCTGCGGGTCGTAGGAATACAGGAGCACGCCTTTCATTCCCGTAATCGCTTCGTGTTCCGAAATGCCGTCAGGCGTCCACTCGCTATTGCCGCTTTTCTCGTCCTCTATGATCGCTAACGGAAGATCTTCTGTATCATTAAAAATAAGGCTCTTTTCACCGAATAACGTTTTCTCCTCTAGATTCAGGCCGTCTTTTTCAAGACGTTCCTTCCAAAAAGACAGAGAGCCTTTTGGAACGGAAAAGTACACCCGGCCTGCTTGGCCTTTGCCTACCGTTCCCTGTCCGCTCCCTTGGAACGGGAAAAAGGTCATGATTGTTCCGGGATCTCCGTTTTGATTCCCAAAGTAAAAATGATACGTTCCGGGATCATCAAAGTTTACTGTTTTTTTAACAAGCCTGAGCCCAAGCACTTCTGTATAAAACCGCAAGTTTTCCTGCGGATCTCTGGCGAATGCTGTGATATGGTGCAATCCTTCTGTTTTCATTTTTCCACTCCTACTTTATCTCGATTTCAAGATATTTATTATTTTAAACCTTTATTGAGCTGGATGCAAACCATGTGTTTTGATTAAATAATTGAAAAAATCATTTTTTTCTAATAATTATCTTGTGATCTTTTCTTACAACTGCTATTATAGTGAGCATTATCATGTTTCAGGAGGAAAGTAAATGGTTAAAAAAGCACTTATTGTTATTCTTATTCTTTTGCCATTCATTCAGCTCACGCTTTTGCCGCTTGTGAATCGAATAGAACCGATTATCTTCGGCCTGCCGTTTTTCCACTTTTGGCTGCTGTTGTGGATTATCATCACGCCGTTATGCTCGTTTGGCATTTACCAGATGCAAAAAAAAGATGGAGGACTTGAATAATGCAAGGGAATCTCACTGCACTTCTCATTACAGCTATTATCGTATTAACCGTTGTCTGTATCGGATTTCTAGCCGGAAGAGACAAATCGTCACGAACCTCGGTGGAAGAATGGTCTGTCGGCGGCAGACGCTTCGGGGGCCTTCTCGTCTGGTTTTTAGTAGGCGCTGACCTTTATACGGCATATACTTTCTTAGGATTAACAAGTACTGCTTTTACGGGCGGAAGTGTTGCTTTTTTCGCCATTCCTTATTCTGTATTGGCTTACTTTATCGCCTACTTCTTCCTGCCGAAACTTTGGAAAGTTGCGAAAATTCACAAATTAACAACACTTGCGGATTATGCCCGGGAACGTTTTGACAGCAAGCTTTTAGCAAGCCTTGTTGCCATCGTCGGTGTGCTGATGCTTATTCCGTACATATGCCTTCAGCTGAGCGGGATTCAGGATACACTCCAGGTTGCCGGCACCGGATATATCAACGTAAAATTGGTTGTCATCATCTCATTTATTCTTGTAGCTCTTTACACGTTTTTCAGCGGGATTAAAGGGCCTACTTTTACAGCCATTATAAAAGATATTTTAGTATGGGTCATTATGCTGTTTATGGTGGTGTCACTTCCTCTTATCCATTTTAACGGCTGGACACCGATGATTGATACGTTAGTAAAGGAAGCGCCGCAAATGCTGGCGATACCGGCAGAAGGGCCAAAAGGCATTCCTTGGTTTATCACAGCATCAATTGTTTCCGCCCTGGCACTTTTTATGTGGGCTCATGCCGCTACGGGAGTTTTCACAGCGAAAAGCGCTGATGCAGTAAGAAAAAACAGCATGTTTTTACCGCTTTATAATATTGTTTTAATTTTGGTTATCTTTCTTGGCTTTATCGCCTTTCTTGTGTTGCCGGAAGATACAAATCCAAGACTGGCGCTGCTGCATTTGATTCAAACGTCTTACGGCGGCGTGGCACAAGGTTTTGCCTATGCTACGATTGCCCTTGCTTCATTGATTCCTTGTTCCATTATGGCAATCGGGGCATCAAATTTATTCGCCAATAACCTATATCGGGATTTGATTCATCCGAATGTATCTCAAAGCAGGCTGACCCTTGTCACACGTTCAATGGTGTTTGTTGTTATCGGCCTTGCGCTTCTGTTTGGCATGCTGTTCCCGACTGCCTTAGTCACGCTTCAGCTATTAGGCGTATCCGGCATGGTGCAAATCTTCCCGGCGATTGCTGTCAGCCTATTCTGGAAAAACCAAACAAGAGAAGCAACGGTTATTGGATTGCTAGTCGGTCTTGCGGTGACGTTTATGGTGTATATCACTCAATCCGCACACGGCATTTATGAAGGGTTTTGGGGATTGGCTGCCAATATCATAACTGTAGTCGTTCTTAATCCGCTGTTCATTAAAAAGGCTGGATCTAATCCTGTCATTGAAGGGTTATTTAATAAAAAACAAGACACTAACCCGAATCAAAAGGGTGCATAAAAAAACCATACGCGGCTGCCGCGTATGGTTTTTTTACATTTCTTTTTTCAGGGTTTCAATTGCTTTTTTCATTTGCGTATCATTATTTGACAGCTTCTTTTGAAGTTCTGTCATTAATTTTGTCGTTGTATCGCCAGTCAGTACGCCTGTTTCTTTCAGCTTCTCTTTTTTCTGGAACTGTTTGACCAGAGAAACAAAATCCTGGTCATACGTACTGTTTACTTTCACTTGATAGCCAAGTGCTTTAAACATTTGCTGAGCTACTTTGACATTTGTGCCTGAATCCCCTGATTTGTACGTTTTATCTGCGTCCAAATACGGCAGCTTCGCGTAATCAGGCAGCTCCGCTTTCACTTGTGGCTTGATGCCTTTTTTATGAATCCATTCACCGTCTGCAGTCAGCCATTTGGCGACAGTCAGTTTGACGGTAGACCCATCATCATATTCCTTCGCAGTCTGCACTGTGCCTTTGCCAAATGTCGTTTCGCCGATTAACGGTATGCCCGACGATTCGTGAAGGGCGGCGGCCATAATTTCCGCGGCGCTCGCTGTGCCGTCATTTACTAAAACGACGGTCGGCTTGGTCACTGTCCGGTCTTTTTCAGCCTTCATGACTTCTTTTGAACCGTTTTTGTATTCAACCTGCATGATATTTTTCCCTTTATCTATGAACAGGTTGCTCATTGTAATTGCCTGATCCATTAAACCGCCTGGGTTGCCCCGTAAGTCTAAAATATAGCCTTTGGCGCCTTTTTTCTCTAAACTGTTTATCGCATCAGTCAGTTCTTTAGCCGTTGTTTCAGAGAAAGAAGTAATTTGGATTTCGCCAATGTTGCTGTCCTTCATCTCAGAATAGACAGTCTCTACAGGAATGGTATCGCGCTTAATGGAAAGATCGATATTTCCGACCCCCGCTCTGTTGAGCTCAAGCTTCACTTTTGTGCCCTTTTTGCCTCGTATTAAAGCGACGGCTTGATTTACATTCATGCCTTTGACGCTTTTCCCATTCACCTTAAGGATTTGGTCCCTCGGTTTGATTCCTGCTTTTTCTGCAGGTGATCCTTTAATTGGGGACACTATAAGGATTTCACCGTCTTTCTCCTCTACTTGGGCTCCAATGCCTTCAAAGGATGCAGAAATCGTCTCATCAAATGATTTTGCTTCCTCTTGATCCATGTATGTGGAATACGGATCATCCAGAGATTCAATCATTCCTTTAATTGCTCCGTCTACTAATTTGTCATCATCTGTCTTTTGGTAGTAATCACTTTTGATTTGCTCATACGCTTTATTTAATTTGTCGAACTCGCTGTCTCCCGCGCTGATTGATTTTTGGCCCAGGATGCTGGAATTGCCCGTAATAAATAAAGTAAGCGCTGAAGCGACAACCGCAGTGATCAGCACAATAAAAAACAGTTTTAATTGCCGTTTCAATTAAACACCACCTTTTTCTTCTTACATTATTATCATGGACGAATTCTTATTCGTCAACTCGGAGCAAAAATGAAAGAGAAACGCCCTTCTTTTGCTTTTCATAAACCTATGTCTCTATACGACATATGATAAAGAAAAAGGAGGATTTGATATTGAGCCGATATTTAGAAATGCTGTCCTTATTCGGTGTCGCGGGGGCGCATCCAGGCGGGCTGGCTTTTACAAAAGCGGTCCTGCAAAAAGCGGCCCCCTCCCCGGATCAGCCGATTCTCGATGCCGGATGCGGAACAGGCCAAACTGCGGCTTACTTAGGACATTTACTATATCCTGTAACAGTCGTTGATAAAGACCCTATCATGCTAGAGAAAGCGAAAAAAAGATTTGCAGCTGAAGGGCTCGCCATTCCTGCATACCAGGGAGAGCTGGAACATCTCCCATTTTCTTCTGATTCCTTTTCCTGCGTCCTGTCAGAATCGGTCCTCAGCTTTTCCAATCTGACATCCTCTCTTCAGGAAATTTCAAGAGTTTTGAAGCCAGGCGGAATGCTGATTGGCATTGAAGCAGCTTTAAAAAAACCGATGCCGCCTGCAGAAAAAAAACGCATGATGGACTTCTACGGTTTTACTAGTTTACATGAAGAAGCCGAGTGGCATAAAACCCTGAAATCTTATGGCTTTCAAAGGACGAAAGCGATAACACTTCTTCCTGATGACATGGAATTTGAGCCAACCACAGAAATGGATTTATCAGAAACAATTGCCCCTATCTATTACGATACGCTTCAAACACATTATGAACTCATGCAGATATATAGCGAATACATGGGACATTGTATTTTTATCGCGCATAAGTAAAACGGCGTATCGCCCCCTCTTTTCGTCCAACCTTTTTTTCCTATCTCTCATATGCTGATAGAAAGTCAGTATAGGAGGGGAATAATATTGGAAAGATATTACCATCTTTGCCGAAACCATCAAGGTAAAGTCGTCAGAATTACTGAGAGAGGCGGAAGAGTTCACGTCGGCAGAATTACCCGTGTAACAAGAGACAAAGTTTATATTGCTCCTGCCGGCGCAGGGCCAAGAGGTTTCGGTTACGGCTATTGGGGCGGTTATTGGGGATATGGAGCAGCTTACGGCATTTCCCTCGGTTTAATTGCAGGAGTGGCTCTAGCAGGTTTATTCTTCTGGTAAAAATAATATTTTGACCAAAATGCTAGATTCACTAAGCACGATGAAGCCCGCTTACAATTGGTAAGCGGGCCTACAGTTTATATTTTCTTCACTTTTTCAAAGTACTCTTCCAGCGTTAAATCATTATCATGCATAACTTTCGCGGCCTTCTTGCCTACATAGCGCAGGTGCCATGGCTCATATTCATATTTCGTGATATCTTCTTTATTTTTCGGATAGCGAATGATAAAGCCATATTTATAAGCATTGTCCTGCACCCATTTTCCGTCTGCCGTGCTTCCGAACGCTTCATTTAGCTCAAAGCCATTGCTCCGGCTCGAAATGTCCATTGCAAGGCCTGTTTGGTGCTCGCTTTCACCGGGATAAGCGACCGCTTCCTTTGCCTTCTTTTCCCCTTTTAGGCTTACTTCATTATCAAAAATGACTTTCTGTCTGTCATAAGAACGGTATCCTGAGACAGCTGCCAGTTCATAGCCTTCCTTTTTCGCAGCATCGAACATCGTTTTTAATGCGTCGGCCGCTTCCTTTCTGATGTAACGTTTTTGGATCTTTTCTTCGAAAGAAAATTCTACATCAGGTATGACTAGATCGCTAGGTTCATAGTTTCCGGGCAGTGCGTATTGTTTATTGACAAGCGCCAGTATATTTTCTGGATTTTGAATGGTTTCCAGACCATCCACTTTTTTAATATCATTGAAATACTCGCTTTCCAATGAAAACTCACTGTCCTGAGTGTTTGTCTTTTTGCTGTCAGCTGTTTTTTGTTCTGTTTGCTTTGTTTCTGCTGTGGTTTTCGCATCCTTTTGAGCATCTCCGTTCGACATGCTGCAGCCGGCTCCGACTATTGCCGTTACACTCAGAGCGGCAGCCAGTGAGAACCATTTACCGGACTTTTTCATATTACATTACCTTCCTTTTATCAATCGTTTCCGCATTCATAAAGAAGAGGCTGCCGGCACCCAGCACGCCTCTTGATGTATTTTATTGTGATACGGAATGTAAAGCCACTTCTATCATATCATGAAATGTCGTTTGACGCTCTTCCGCTGTCGTTTCTTCTCCCGTTAATACGTGATCGCTCACGGTGAGAATTGACAGCGCTTTTCTTCCGTGCTTCGCTGCTAATGTATACAATGCAGTGGTTTCCATTTCTACGCCCAGCACACCGTACTTTGCAAGTTTTTCAATTTGCGAATCGTCGTTGTAGAACTGGTCAGCTGTAAATACGCTTCCTACAGTCACCGGCACGCCTTTATCCTTTGCGGCATCATAGGCCTTTTTTAAAAGCTCGAAATCTGCGCTAGGCGCAAAATCAATGCTTCCGAAAGCGACTCTGTTCATTTGTGAATCAGTTGAGGAGGTCATAGCCAAAATGACGTCCCGCACTTTGACATCTTTACGGATAGCACCGCAAGAACCTACTCTTATTAAATTTTGCACATCATAGCTTTGAATTAATTCATTCACATAAATTGAAATCGACGGAACGCCCATTCCCGTACCTTGCACGGAGATTTTTTTGCCTTTATATGTACCCGTAAATCCATACATGCCTCTGACTTCATTGTAGCACTCTACATTTTCGAGATACGTTTCAGCAATAAATTTTGCTCTGAGAGGATCTCCCGGCAAAAGCACTGTATCCGCAATCTGTCCTTTTTCAGCACCTATATGTACACTCATCTCATATCCTCCTGTAAATCTAAATTATCTTCCAGCCCGTTCATTTTACAACGAATGTCACGATGAGACAAACTTCAGCATTGATTATAAAGGAATATGGAAAAAAAAAGAAATGATCCGGGGCCGATTGGACGCTTCCTGATAAAACGGATAATTGAGGTCTTTATTTGAAAACCTAACCCAGGAAGGAGGGATGGGACATGGGTAAAAAACAGCGTAACCGAATCACCGGCCAAAAAAAGAACAACCACATACCTGCAAAAGACGTCATTGCAGCTGAAGAAGCGCACGAAAAAGAGTATTCCGCTGCCAAACGCAAGCCTTAAACTGCAGAAAACTGCGGACATCCGCAGTTTTCTTTTCATTTGGCCGTTTGGACAATCAGCCGATTGATTTTCCTCCATCCGGCGGGAAGCAGCTTGTAATATGTTTTCCCTTTTCTGCCTTCATCAATCAAAATCACGTCCCCCGTGGCCATAAATCTCGCATCATAATCACTTGGAACGGTATCAAATACATTAAACAAAGAGAATGCTCTTTTCAGCACGTCTTGATGATTGCTCCCGCTCAGTTCAGTTCGATAGACGGGCCTATAGCCCTTTTTTTCGCCAAACCGGGGTGTTTGAAATATTGTCACGTCATAGGAACAAGACTTCTTTTTAAACACGGATAACATCATCAAGATCCCCTCCCTTTTATTTCTTTAACATATTAGCGTTTTTGCCCGGTTTTCCTCTCTCTATTTTTGTCGAAACCGCTTAATCTTTTCGTCAAACCCTTTTACGAGGAAAAACAGAAGCAGGCCGAGACTAAAGCCTCCCAGCACGTCGGTTACAAAATGCACACCCAGATAGACTCTGCTTATGCCGACCAAAACCGTGACCACGCCGGCTATGGTGTATACCATTTTTTTATGTTTGGACAAAAACGGGAGGTGTTTTACTAAAAAGTAGGCAATAACAGGGTAGACATAGGCTGCGTTCATTGCGTGACCGCTCGGAAAGCTGAAGGATGATTCATGAACAAGCGGTGAAAAATCAGGCCTCACTCGTTCGATCCATTCTTTTAACACTTTGTTTAATAGCCGGTCTGCACCGAATACCAGGAGCATCAAAAGCCCGTCCCATGTTTTTCTGTAAAACAACAGGCCCGCTCCAATGATCAGGAGAAGAGGGAACAGGAAAAAAGAAGCACCCAGATGCGTGATCCCTGTCATGACATCATTAAGCCACGGCTGGCGAATCAAAACAGCTGCCCTGCTTATTGCTTCATCTGCAGATTGAACAGCGTTTATATGGATGGCGGCAGCTAGAAGAAGAAAGAAAAGTAACAGGCTAACGGGCTTGTACAACATTTTAACCACCTCGATTTTCACAGAAGTCATAGAACATGAATAATAAAACCGGAGCTGGCCGCTCCGGTTTCAAGCCTCAATCATCTTCATCCAGCTCTTCATCTATCATACATTTTTCTATCAAATAATCAAAGGTAATATCAGCGATTTCAAACAGCTCATCCTCACTCGGTATGTAGCCCCGTCTTGCGAGCTCTTTGTAAAAAAATTCAGCGATTTCTTCCGTATCAATCACAAGATCTATTTCTTTCATTTCCGTACCGCCTCCTTTTTTATGTTTTATGAAAAAACAGGCTGAATTATACCCGGTGTTCTAAACAATTCTTTCATTCATATACATTGAATAAAAACAAGCCATAGGAGGCTGACGAGAATGATTGATAAAATGATGGAAGCACTGGACGGAGAAAGATTTGATGCCATAATGGAAAAAACGCTCAAAGGAATGACGCATGTGATGATTTGGGGCTGTCTGCCTTATTTTTTATATGTTTTGATCCGCATGTTCACAAACTAACTGAAGTGCTCTTTTAAACTTTCCAGAACAAACTTCATCATATCTCTATATTCTTCATCATGAAACATTTCATACAAAATTTTGTAGTCATTATAAATATCCAGAAGCTCATCAACAATTGATACAGCAAGGATGTGAAGGGTATCTTGATCTTCATCATCGCCTTCAAACTGAAGAAGAGCAGACGATGCGATATCTTCGCCAATCTCATGGCCAGTTTCTCCGACATAGTGGACAAACAAAAGCTGATGTACAAACTGGTCCATTTCATATTTTCTCAGCACCAGTGTGAGATCCTCTTCCTCCGTTTCAAGCCACTCTCCATCCTTTAAACGGGTCAGCTCATAAATGATATCTTCCCAGCCATCTTCTAAATATCTCCAAATTTCTGTTCTGTGGCCGATAATGCGAAAGAGTTCTTTCCCATAATCTTTTACATAAACGACGTCCCCAATAAGGAATTCATACTCAATATCAAGCTTCTCCATGTCGACAATGACACCCTCATAATCTTTGTAAAGCTGAATGGACGATTCAAAGTATAAGACTTCATTATGATTGACTTCATAAAGATAGTGTTTATCAATTTGGTGCACTTTTGTGATGGTGCCGACTGTTCCATACATAATGACGACTACGATATCCCCTACTTGGAATTTCGGTTTATTTTGCTTCATGGTGTCTCCCCCTCGCCGCAACATTTCTCATACGCTATCGTATGCCGGGTGACGCCAATTCGCATGGGCATGAAAACCAAAGGAAATATCCAATTCTGGTATGGTTATAAGCATAAAAAAATCCGCAGTGATCTGCGGATGAACCAGCTATTATCTCCCGTGCACTTCAGCCTCGTATTGATCCCAGGCTTCATCAAACGTCGCCATCGTGTGAAGGTAGTCGGCATTCAGCTCTAAATATGAACTGATTTCATGATAATCGGTTGATGTTTTCGGAAAGCTGTGATCCTCATACGCCTGATTGGCAAATTCACTGATGCTGTCCTTCGGTTTAGGATGTCTGTATTTCAATAAATAATGATAAAAGGATTTCATGGGTTTCCCCTCCTGGTGTCTGTCTTTTGTTGTTCTATTATACAGTTCAAGTGTAAAATTACAACAAAAGAATATCGAAACGTCGTCAGGAGAAGTCAAAATAGTTGCGTTTCAGAATCCTTTCTGTCTCCATGAGCTGCTGATACGTCAAGCTTTCAGGCAGTTTTTTGGTTTGAATCAAAAGCAGCTGATCCTCAATCTCCTTTATTGTGGATTCCTCTTGATAAGTCATTCCGCAGGAAGCACACACCATAGCGGGAGTGTCTGTCAGTTCTATGGCTCTTGTTCCGTCAGGGAGCTCCCAGTACACCGTGTTTTTGCCGGGTACTGCTTCAAGCTCGCCGCACCAGTCGCATGTTTTCATGATGAATCCCCTCCGCTTTCAGCCTCTTTCTGTTTTTTCTGCTGCGCCAAAAATTTCTTTTCTTTTAGCTGGTCTCTTTTCTCACGCCGGTCTTTTAATGTTTCATGCTCCGGATTCGCCGTGTACGCCTCTCTTCTTTTGATTCTGGCTACATTTTCCGGTGTAAAAGAAACCTCCTTGTCAGCAAAAATGGCACTCAGCCCGATCGGCTCCTTTTTGTCAGCGATTTCAGGATAAACGGACTCAAAATAGGCGTCGGCCTGGTTAGGGATATAATTCTCCGGTTCCGGATATGACGTAATCACCCCTTCAAAATTTCTTAAAATGACTTTTTCAGGGCTTTGCGACAGGACATAGTTTGGCTGCAGAGCGATTTTCCCTCCTCCGCCTGGCGCGTCAACGACAAAGGTAGGAACCGCATAGCCTGAGGTATGGCCTCTCAGCCCTTCAATGATCTCCAAACCTTTGGAAACGGGAGCTCTGAAATGCCCAATGCCCTCTGACAGATCACATTGGTAAATATAATACGGACGGACTCTGATTTTTACCAAGTCGTGCATGAGCTTTTTCATGATTGGAACCGAATCATTAATACCCGCTAACACGACGGCTTGATTTCCGACCGGCACGCCTGCGTTCACCAGCTTTTCACAGGCTTCAACCGATTCCTCTGTCATTTCGATGCTAGTATTGAAATGGGTGTTTAGCCAAACTGGATGATATTTTTTCAAAATCTCGCACAGATGGTCGGTAATGCGCTGCGGAAAGACGACCGGCGCCCTTGTTCCGATTCTGATTACTTCCAGGTGCGGAATGCTTCTCAGCTCTTTTAGAATGTATTCCAAAATTTGGTCATTGATGAGCAGCCCGTCACCGCCAGAAATTAAACAATCGCGGATCTCGGGGGTTTCCCGGATATAAGCAATCGCAGCATCAAGCTGTTTTTTAGGGACTCCCATTCCGATTTGTCCGGAAAAACGCCTTCTTGTGCAGTAGCGGCAGTACATGGAACATTGATTCGTGACAAGGAACAGCACACGGTCGGGATAGCGGTGTGTCAGACCGGGTACCGGTGAATCTTCATCCTCATGGAGCGGGTCTTCCAGATCGTATTTTGTTTTGTGCATTTCTTCAGAAAGCGGTACAGACTGCATTCGGATCGGACATCTCGGATTATCGGGGTCCATTAAAGAAGCATAGTAAGGTGTAATATTTAAGGGGATCGTTTTGGTAGAAATTCTGACGCCTTCCTCTTCATCCTCTGTCAGATTGATGACTTTTTTTAAATCATCTACCGTTCTTACCGTATGTGTCAGCTGCCAAAGCCAATCGTTCCATTTCTCTTCTGGAACATCCTTCCATAACTCTATTTCCTTCCAATGCCGTTTCGGTTTGTACCATTTGCTTGTCAAATGAATTCCTCCTCGCGCATCGTTTTGACTTACAGGTGCTTGCACCAAATATTCATATTTTCAAGACCTTCGGCTATATAGCAATTATTAATCAGCCTTCCGCCGTATTGGTAACCGGAATGGTACAACACAGCATTCATCCCAAAAGACGCAGCTCGGGCGAGTGAAAATACATGGAAGATTTCTTTCTCAGCCATTTCTTTTTCTAATGCTTCGATTAAAAAGCTTGTCAGCGAATGGCCCCGATATTCCGGAAGCACAGCGCAGTCGGTTATTTCGGCATGCCCCAGCTCTGGATTGATATCTGCACTTGCTGCACTAATCAGGCGGTCATGATCAAACATGACATAATATGTTGTATTTTCATTCATTGTTTTTTCAATATAAGCGGGATCAAATACCGGTGTCGGGTACGTACGGAATACTTTTTTATACAGCATCGATAGCTGGTACATGTCGTTTGTTTCTGCTTTTCTCATCGTAAAAACGGGTGTATCGCTGCGGGGATGAGGCGCTGTATGATATAAGGCCTCGATCATCTCCTGTTCCTTCATATATGAATCTGTTTGTCTCCGTTTCTCAGTGAGATAACAAACCATGACACAAGCCGGGTGGCCAAGATAATAGCCTTTGAGAAACCCCTCCGGCTCAAACAAGTGTTTGGCTAGCACTTCCTCATCTTGCTGTTTCGTATAGACAATGATTTTTTCCGCATCCTCTTCTTTTGCCGCAGCCACAATATCGGGCAGAGCCTTCTCAATGGCTCCGTCATAACGTATGACTCTGATCCGTTTATTAAATCCGTCAAGGTCCAGAACTGCAGTAACGCCGTTATTCTTTATCGACTTGAGCATCCGTATCCTCCCCATCTGAATGAAGCCCGCACCAATCCATAACAAACAGTGCAATAATTTTAGCAGAGTCTATCATAGCTTCAACCTCAATGTATTCATTTGCCTGATGAGCTGTTTTTGTTTCTCCTGGCCCGAAGACGATGACTGGCGTATCTCCTGCATGGTATAAAAGCCCTCCGTCCGTTCCCCATGGCGAGGCTTCGATGATTGGCTCTGTCTGTTTCATTTTTTGATAGGCTGATTGCAGCACTGAAATTAAAGGGTGGCCATCAGGCAAATCGTTCGGCAGCCATTGAGCGCCGAACCATTCTACTTGAATCGGATGGCGTTTAAACCATTCGTCACGGTATTCTAAATCTCTCAGCCAGTTTTCTAATTCCGTTTTTACGTCCTCAGGCTTTTCATGGGGAGCAATTCCGCATCTCCCTTCAATGACGACACGGTCTGCAACTGATGATGGCCAGGAACCGCCTGAGATGGTGCCGATATTTACCGGTACCGGTATTGGGACATTGTCGTACAGCGGATCAGAAATTCTGGCATTGCGCACTTTCTCCAGCTCCTGTATGGCTATGATTACGTGCATGCTTTTTTCAATTGCGCTTACCCCCTCATAGCGTGTGCCTCCATGTGCCGCTAATCCCTTCACTGTGATTCGAAACCACATTGAGCCCTGCTGCTTTATAAAAAGCTTCATATTCGTCGGCTCTGGGATCAGCGCGCCGTCAGCACGATACCCTCTCATGATGGCAGACAATGTTCCCGCGCCGCCGCACTCCTCATCTACAACACTTTGAAACAATACATCTCCCTTCAATTTGACACCGCAGGCGTGCAGAGCTTCTAAAGCAAAAAGAAGGGCTGTATTGCCTCCCTTCATATCCGTTGAACCGCGGCCATATATTTTACCGTTTTCTTCGACAGCTTGAAACGGCTCATACTTCCAATCCTTTAGGCTTCCTTCCGGGACAACATCGATATGACCGTTTAAAATCAGCGACCGGCCCCCGCCTGCTCCTGTTTTTTTGGCGACAATGTTCGGGCTCTCATGAAAATCGGAACGGTCTGATTTAAAGTAGGGATGCTGTTTTAATTGCTTTAGGCTTGGCTCCCACACGTCAATGTCCATATGAAATTGCCGCAGCTTTTCAAGTACAACGGCTTGAGCGTTAAATTCTGACCCCAATGTGCTTTTTTCTCCAATCAGCCTTTTGAGAAGACGAATGGCTTTGGCCGAATGCTGATCGAGCCACTCGATTACTTTTCTCTCAATGTCCTGCATCCTCATTCCCCCTTTTAAGAAAAAGGCATATCTATTTTGATTTCAGCTTCAGTAAGCCTCATCACCTCGTCGATTGTCGAGCCATTCATCAGTTCCTTTAAAACGAAATGATGGCCGTCAACTTCAAGAACCGCTTTTTCAGTAATGATCATATCTACACAGCCTGCTGCAGTTAATGGAAGCGTGCATGTTTCTGTTAATTTAGGCCTTCCCTTTTGATCTGTATGACTCATGACAACAACCACTTTTTTCGCTTTTTGGGCCAGTTCCATCGCACCGCCCATGCCCGGCACCTTTTTTCCCGGGACCAGCCAATTTGCCAAATCGCCTGACTGGCTCACTTGCAGGGCGCCTAAGATCGTAATGTCAATTTTGCCTCTTCTGATCATCGCAAAAGACATCGTTGTATCAAAATAAGACGTTCCATTTACCGCGCGGACAGGAAATCCCGCAGCATTGCATAAATTTTCATCCTCTTCTCCCTTTTGAGGGCTCTCGCCAATGCCAAGCACGCCGTTTTCCGCCTGCAGCATGACCTGCATATCAGGCGGCAAAAAGTTCGGCACCAAGGATGGAATGCCGATACCGAGATTCACAATCATGCCCGGCTTGATTTCGGAAGCGGCCCGTTTTGCGATTTGTTCTCTTTCTGCTACTCCCAAGCCCATTTCCACTTCACTCCTTCACTTCTCACAACCCCCTCGACAAATACCCCCGGTGTGACTATCATTTCTTCAGAAATTTCCCCCATCGGGACGATGCGCTCAGCTTCGGCAAAGGTTCTCCTCGCGGCCATTGCCATAAGCGGATTCATATTGCGCGCTGTTTTATCATACGTTAAATTGCCGAATTCATCGGCTATGTGTGCATTGATAAAAGCAAAATCAGCCGTCAGCGCCTCTTCAACCAAATATCGCTTTCCAGCTACAGACACGATGTCCTTATTCTTACAAACGCTTTGATTATCAATGCCGACATCAGTTAAAATGCCGCCGAGTCCCGCTCCACCGGCTCGAATCCTTTCCGCAAGCGTTCCCTGCGGTGAAAATTGAACTTCTAGCGTCCCGTCTGTCATCTGTTTACCGGCTACAGGATTGGAACCGATATGCGATGCGATCAGGGTTTTAACTCGTTGATTGACAATTAGCGGGCCGATTCCTATTTCCGGGAACCCGGCATCATTGCAAATGACAGTTAAATCTGTTACACCGCTGTCCAATATAGCTTCAATCAATGAAGGCGGTGATCCGACTCCGCCAAAACCCCCAAACATCAGAACCGACCCGTCCTGAACATCTGCAATTGCTGTTTCGATGCTGATTGTTTTTTGAAATGGCGCCATTTGTTTTCAATCCTTTTTCAGTTTTTTTTCGACTGCTGCAACTGTTTCCGAAAAAATTGACATGAGTTCTTCAGCTTCACCGTCTGAAATGGTAAAAGGAGGAGCAATTATGACAGCATCACCTTCCCCGCTGTCTATCCCCGCCTTGGCAGGATACACAATCAGCCCGCGTTTTTTCGCCTCGCCGATCATGCGCTGAGTAACCGCCTGCTCTGGCGGAAAAACGTTCTTCGTATTCTTGTCTGTAACAAATTCAACGCCTAATAGCAGTCCTTTTCCGCGCACATCGCCAATGATCTTGCTTTGAGACGCTGCCTCAACAAGCTTCTTTTTCAGAACAGCGCCCTTTTTCTCTGATTGCTTGATCAAGTCATGTTTTAGCACATACCGCAAAACTTCAAGAGCTGCCTTTGCTGAATAGGGATGTGCACTATATGTGTGACCGCTCATAATCACACCTGAACCTTGTTTTATCGTTTCAATAATAGAATCAGATACGACGGCAGCGGCAATAGGCGCATATCCGGCACCGAGGCCCTTTCCCAGTACAGCAATATCTGGAACAGCGTGCCAATGCTCTGTCGCGAGCATTCTGCCTGTTCTTCCAAGACCTGTCATCACTTCGTCTGCAATAAAGAGCACATCGTGTGTGCGGCATATCTCACTTAATCTTTCATAATATCCCGGAGGCGGAGTAATTGCTGCTCCTGCGGCTCCGATAATAGGCTCTGCCACAAAGCCAGCGATAAATTGGCTTCCGATTCTTTTGATGGCCGTTTCCAGTTCATCTGCTGCAGCCTGAACAAAGTTTTCCTCCGTCCCATGATTCCGCCGATAAATATGAGGAGCCGAAATAGCCGGATATCGCTCAATCAGATGGGTGAACCGGTATCTCCTTTCATAAAAACCAGATAATGAAAGCGCTCCCAAAGTTATTCCGTGGTAACTGCTCCATCGCGACAAAAAGATGGATTTTTGCGTATGCTTTTTTTCCTGCCAGTATTGAATGGCGATTTTCATAGCGGTTTCTATCGCTTCTGATCCGCTGTTGACAAAAAAAGACCAATTCACATCTCCCGGCAGCTCCTTCGCCAAGAGAGCGGCTAGTTGCTCGGCGGGCTCACTCGTAAACTGTGAGCGGTAAGCAAAAGACACCTGATCCAGCTGTTCTTTCAGCTTCTCAGTCACATCAGGAACTCCGTGGCCGATGTTGCATGTCACTGCACCAGATGACCCGTCGAGATACCTTTTTCCGGTCTGATCGTAAACATATGAACCCTTGGCATAACTGACAACCGGATAGGCCGAACTAAGCTCCGGCTTAATCAAATAACTGCTCATGCTCCCACCTCAAAAACCCATTTGCTATATTGTATGAGTGTTCAATTTACGGCATGACGTTCCCCGGAAAAACTTTTTCACACAAAAAAGAGCCTTTCCTAACGGAAAGACTCCTTTTGAAGTTCACCATCTAGCAAATAAAAGCGGCTCCGACAATAATTAATAAAATGAACAAGACAACAATCAATACAAACGTATTTGTCCCGCAGCCAAACCCGTAACCGTATCCAGGGTATCTATACATGCTGTTTTCATCCTTTCTTATCACGATATACGGCATTTTATGCGGGCCAAGTCCCAAACGGTTTGTGCAAATGCCTATTTCATGTAAGGAAATAATGAAAAACTGTATGCACCCGCTCATATTTTTTAAACGACAGCTTTTCATAAAAGCGGGTTGCGCCATCAATGCTTGTAGCCACTAAATAGGCCGCTTCCATTCCTAATGATTTGGCGATAGACAGCATTTCTTTCACTAAAATACTGCCATAGCCTTTCCTTTGAAACTGATCCAAAATGGCCACTTCTTCGATTTTAGCCGTTTTGTCTTGCGGATGTATAAACAGTTCACCGCATCCAATAGGAATTTTTTGGGCCTGATCGCTGTAACAAACAACAAGGATGATCGTACCCGCTTCGTAAAAGGGATATTTTCTTTTTAATTTTTGTTCAGCGATCGCTTCCCCAATATAAATGGAATCATAAATTTTCATAATAGAAGATCCGTCGCTGAGGCTTTTTGCTGTCCCCCAAGCCGTTAACGGATGGCCCATCTGCCCCTTCCAGCCATCAAGCTTCATGTCATAAAACAGCTCATCTTCGACGACAAAACCGCTCTTTACAAGCGATTGCTTCAAACCGAGCGGAAAAACATGCTGCGGCGACGCTTTTAAATGAAGATAATTCGCATCAAGCAGCTTTGGTACGGATGGCAAAAAGCCCAGTAACCGCTCCAATGGAAACGTATCATGGAGCTGAACAAAGTTGTGAGAAAAAATGTGCGGAAGCTTCGGATCCCTATATACGCTGTAATGATCAAACGATTCCGATTCAGACGTTAACAATATATACTGATGTTCCGTTTTTGAATAATGTCCTGTCATGAACGTCTCCTTTTTTTGACCTATACCTTTACTCAAAAGCAATATTTAATTTCTTTATAATCTCATCGTACACCGGATAAAACGGCTTTCCAATTGGAAATTGTTGAATATTTCGGAAAGAAGCGGATATTGGCTTCTGATGTAAAAAGAACTTCCTTGCTACTTGCTCACTAATCGGGTGAAAAGCAGCGTTTAAAAACAAAAATGGCGCGCGCTCTATAAAAAAAAGCCTTCGCCCAGGCGGATGTTCGATCAATCCAGATCGGTCCCGCGTAATTGGCAGCCCTTCAGGCAGCGCCTCCAGTTCTTCTTTTTCAATTGTTACTATGTCTTTTCTTTTAAATTGATAAAACTGAAAAGCATACTGATCCACAATCCGTCTTTTTTTTCCGGCTTCGATATAAAATATTGCAGGGTGGTCAGCTTTCTTTACTAAAATATAATTCGGAATGTTTAAAATTTTCCCAATCCTATATTGGAATAAATACGGGTCCGGAACGGCTACAGTCCGATTTAGATACAAAGAATCCCACCTTTCCCCGACAGGACGCCTTACACCCTGATCAAGAAAATACACGTTTTGATCAGTACCCTTTACAAAGGAGCCGTCAATCAAATCGGCGGGCAGAAACCGATATGCATTTTGGAAAGAATCGGGAGTTTTATAGGTTGTATCTAATACTTCATTTATCGGCAGAAATGGGGCAAAGTTGTTGATTCGGGCCCAAAAAATTGAGTCTCCATGATTCCAATGCTGCATATCATCATCCCAATAGCTCCCATATTTATGATGAATACGATCAAGTAATGAACGTCGATGCATAACTGAGCAATGATCTACTTGAAAAGCAGCCTGTTCAAGCACTGCATTGGCATTTCTATAGAAATAGGAGATTTCCTCTCCCCTTTCATTAACATGTACAACTTTTTGTTTCGAATATACAACCTGTGCCTCAGGCTTTTGTGAAAACATCTGCACCATGCGGCTCAGCCGCTCGGGATGATAAACAGTGTCATCGGTGAGATAGGAAATGTAATCGCCGTCGGCAAATGGGAGCGCGGTGTTAATTAATGTGGCGTAACGGGTTGTTGTTAATCGTTCTGCGGGATGCACGAAACTGTTTTGATAACGAATGCGCTGGTCATGAAGATATCTATGAATCACTGCAATTGTTTCTTCATTAGAATGATCATCCATGATAAAAAGCTCCCAGAGATCATGAGTTTGCTTCATGACGCTTTCGATCGCTTTTTGCAGATAATCAGGTTTGTTGTAACTTGTTAAAATAATCGATACTTTCTCTCCCATCTATTCAACCTCCTATCGTCAAACATAAAAACGGCTCCGCAGCAAGCAGAGCCTCTGTCATCATTTAAAAAGCACCCCAGCTTACAATACTTGAGAGTGCGACATGAGATCTCGTGTTATTTAAAGGGTTTTGAAAAATAACCAAATCAGTCAGAACTTCTTTTACGATGACGTTTTGAAGCGTATTCCCATTCACCAGATGAACTGTTGAGACTGGTACGCTAAGCTCTTTTGCAAATACGAGCTGACGTCTGAGATCAGATGGATTTCCTTCAGAAGACGATTGACGTATGAGCAAAATCAACAAAAGCAGAATAAAATGCAGTTCATCTTGATTTTCTTCTTGATTTACGTGTTTTTCTAGATCCAAACAGTCCCTCTCCCTTTATCCTTATACTCTGTTTCACAATATGAACTGACTTTGATTGATGGTATAGGCAATGTCCGCTTATTTAAAAAATCAGCATTTTCCTTAAAATATATGAAAAATAGATCAGGTACGGCGTTCGACTCATACCAAATGGCAGCCAGAGGAATATGATTAACGTGAGTTCACTATTGAATAGGAGGTGTGTGTAATGAGCTCAGAAAACGCGCAGTTAAAAAAGGATTTGATTAAAACCCTTTTAAGCCCTTTATTTCCAGCTACAACAGAAGGAGGAGAAAACATGGATAGTAATCTTAAAGCCTTGCTTGAAGCTGCCATCGATCAAAAAGTAGATGAAAGTGAAACAGTGACGGCAGAATCTCTTTTAGACCCTTCCCTTCCGGCAAGATGGATTTTTGCCAGAGTTACGCCAGGCACTACAATCAGCATTGTGACTGATTCAGGTGATATGATCGGGCCGGTTGTCTTTGTTGCTTTCGATCAAGTTCACGGTATCGTATTTGTAACACAGGAAAGCTCCGTCACTCCAGCAGGTCAAGCCACAACTTTAATTGATGTAGACAAAGTAGAAAGCGTCACGTTCTTTTCATAGCATCTGATGAAAGTTTTGTATATCCAGTCGGGATACGGAGGAATATACAGCTATTTTGACCGCTGGGCTGAAGAATGTTTTCAGCACACTCATACAGAGTATATGGCTGCAGACGCACCGGAAGCAGAATCTCTGATGAAAATCGAAACATTTCAGCCGGACTTCGCACTTATGATGGTTGGAGACCGCGTTCCTCACGACTGGCTGACCTGGTTAAAGGGTAAGGGTATCCCCGTGTATGTTTGGCTGACCGAAGACCCATTTTATATTGATACCAGTCTTCAGGTGATTAAGCACGCTGACGCCATATTAACGATTGAACAAAATGCCGCTCTCTATTATCGGGAGCTTGGCTATCAGCACGTCTATTATGTTCCGATCCCAGTTAATCATCGGCTGTTTAAAAAAATGGACACAGAACATTCTTTTCATTCAAATCTGCTTATCATCGGCTATCCTTACCCTAATCGGGTTCAGCTTATGAAAGAAGCGGTGCAGCTGCCTTTTACGGTCCGAGTCATCGGGAAGGAATGGAGAAAATATCTGCCTAAAAAAGTACTCAAACAGCCGCATATCGATGTCGTCAGCACATGGGTTCCGCCCGAACAGGCGGCTCATTATTATAATGGGGCAGACATCGTAATCAATGCGCATCGGCCCTATCATTTTGCTTTTAACAAAAATAATAGCCGGATCAAAAATGCGAGTTTTAATAACCGAACGTTTGATATCGCTGCATGCGAAGCATTTCAATTAACAGATTTACCCGCGGCACATCCTTTTTCATCCTTTATTTCTTATCACAGCATCAACGACTTTAAGGAAAAAGCCGCCTTCTATATCAACCACCCTGAGGAACGGCAAAAAGCTGCAGCTTCCAATTACAGAGAGACCGTACCCGCTAATACGTATGATGAGCTTCCTGCAAAACTAAAGACGATTCATCTGGCGCTTTCTTGAAAAATCGTTCATTGGTATGAACGATTTTTTCGTCCACAGAAAAAAGCAGCTTGATCAGCTGCTTTCTTTTTTAGCCTCCGGTCCTTCAGCTTCCTCGGATTCACCTGTTTATGAAGATCAGGCTTTCCGCCGAGATGCTGTGCAATCTGTTCCCACGGCACAATTTTGAAGTTTTGATTGACAGCTTGTCCATTTTCAATATTTTCACCGTCCTGCGCCACAAAAATCCCGTACGGATATTTTTGGCCTAGTCCGAAACCGAGAACATCAATTCCATCCGTATCACTAGTTCCATCTATCTTCTCGCCATCTGTAATATCAAAGCTGGCAACATAGCGATTGCTTCCCTGCCGTTCATACATTGCATAGGTGTTATTGCCTTGACTTGAGGCCATAAGATATCCTTTGCCGTCTGGCGCATAATAAATCGTCAGTCCCTCAATATCTGCTGCCAAATGTTCCCCAGTTGCACGATCGACAACCTGCCCCTTTGATCCTCCGCCGGGTTCAGCATTAAATTTCCAGATGGCCTCATCTTCCTCTGCAATGTACAGGTTCCCATACTCATCATCTGCAACAAGGCCTTCAGTCTGAGAATTCAATTGAAATTCACGCACTTTTTTCCCCGTCACATAACCGTTTCCGTTATCCACAATTTCATACTGTTCAAATTCACCTTGTTTGCCTGTGACTAAAGCGTAAAATGCCCCTGTTTTCTGGCTGTGATACAGGCTGAATCCGTAAACCTCAGAAATATCTGTGGAAATAGGATGTTTCGGATCTGTTATGCTTTTCAATTTTCCTTTATCTCCGTCAATCTCATATACTTCGATTGTATTCTTCCCTTCAGACCGATTAGAGGCGGCAGCAATGTCAATCTTTTTGCCGTTTAGCGGAAAATCATAGCGTAGATCGACATTATTAAGCTTCCCAAACTCGAAAGAATGAATCTGTTTGCCATCCAAATCATACACAACAAGTCCGGACTTCTTATTTGTCGTGATCAACTTGCTTTTTTCCGGATGCTTTTCATGAACCCAAATGGCCGGATCATCCGCAGCGTCATCGCCAGAGGCGACCGGCTCTGTCTCCGTTTGCGCCGTCACTTTAAAATGATGTGCCGCATGCACATCATGAGCCGACACCGGGTTTGCTGTCAGGCTAAGCAATAAACCCGTGACAGTGCTCAGCAGCACTTTTTTTGAAACTTTCATTTGATATCCTCCTTTTTATCACTATCACTTCCTATTGTAAAATATATACAGAATTTAACTGTGAGGTTTTTATAGTGTTTCTGACTCATAAACCACTTTCCTTACGATGCACGTGAAATGTTTCCATCCGTTTTCCTTTTGCGGTGCGAAATAAGCTATTATAAATATTTAGTACATTGTGTATTTAGTTAGAAAATTTACTGTGACGTCTATTTTCATTTTCTATTAAAAAAGAACACTTTATGACATGATCATCCCCCTAAATTTTATTTTATTAGTGCTTTCATTATCTCGATGAAAAAGTTGAACATATGATACATGGTAGAGAAACGAGAGTTGAGGGATAAGCCATACCTAAACAGCAGACAGCAGAACTAAAATCATTTTTCCATAACAAAACAGTTTTAGTCACTGGCGGGACGGGTTCAATCGGGAGCCAAATTATCAAACGCCTTTTGCAGTTAACACCGAAACAGGTGATTGTATTCAGCAAAGACGACAGTAAACAGTATGTCACGAGTCAAAAGTATGCGGAGGATAAGCGGCTTTCATTTGTACTCGGAGATGTGGGTGATCACAGGAGGGTGAATCAGGTAATGAAAGGCATTGACATCGCTTTCACGCTGCTGCGCTGAAACAGGTTCCGACATGTGAGAACCATCCATTTGAAGCGATCCAGACCATCTCATCGGTGGACAGAATGTGGTGGAGGCCGCTCTTTCACATCAAGTACAGCATGTTTTTAATATTAGTACAGATAAAGCTGTATCTCCTGTGAACACAATGGGTGCCACCAAGCTGTTATCTGAACAGCTGTTTCATCAAGCAAACCGCCACGTTCAAAACAGAGGAACCGTTTTTTGTTCGGTCCGCTTCGGAAATGTTTTCAGCTCAAGGGGTTCTGTGATCCCTATTTTATTGAACAAATGATGAAGGGCGAACCGCTGACCATTACAGACAAGAACATGACCCGATTTTTCATGTCAATAGACGATGCGGCGGCACTGACATTGCAATCAGCTGCTATTACATAAGGCGGAGAAACCTTTATTTTTAAAATAAGATCACTGAATCTTGAAGAACTGATTCATGGATTTGAAGAGTATGCATCCAGCACGGGCTCCCGCAGCCGGTTGCAGTAGAGGTCGGTAAGCGTTCAGGTGAAAAACTTCACGTAGAATTAACGTCTCCTCATGAAATTCGAGTCACTGTATGAATGGGGGCAACCTTTATGCGATTCATCCAGATCCGGAAAAACATCCTGATTTTAGCAAAGCCAATCTGCCTGGGTATCAATCGGTTCAAGCCCCTCTTATTACGAAAGACAGAATTGCCCAGTTTATAGAAGATTGGCATCAAGAAAAAAAGGCATAAAAACAAACCTGTCTATCCATTAGGCAGGCTTGTTTTTTGTGTTTTATTTATCAAACAGATGCAGATAGCTTTCGTATCCTTCTTCTTTCAGCTTATCCTTCGGCACAAACCGAAGCGCCGCTGAATTTATGCAGTAACGAAGCCCGCTTGGCCCCGGTCCGTCATTAAATACATGACCAAGATGAGAGTCAGCAGTACGGCTTCTCACTTCTGTGCGAATCATGCCGTGGCTCGTGTCCAGTTTTTCTTCCACTTCATCTTCTTCAATCGGCTTTGTAAAGCTTGGCCAGCCGCAATGGGAATCAAATTTATCCTTGGATGTAAACAATGGCTTGCCTGATACAATGTCTACATACAGCCCTTCTTCCTTATGATTCCAATATTCATTTTGAAATGGCGGCTCTGTGCCGTTATTTTGCGTCACCTCATATTGCATGCGGTTTAGTGATTTAATTTTTTCTTCTTTGTTGTACGCCATTTATTTCGCCCCCCAATGCTCGCTGATAAATCCTGCTCGTCCAGAACCCGTCCGGTAGCGCTGATAGTGTCCAGGATTCTTTTTATAAAAATGCTGATGATAGTCTTCCGCTTCATAGAAAGGTTCAGCTTTTAAAATGTCCGTTACAATCGGATCTTTAAAGATGCCGCTTTCCGCCAAGCGCTGCTTGGAAGCTTCTGCAAGCTCCTTTTGTTTGTCATTATGATAAAAAATGGCTGTACGGTAGGAACTGCCGCGATCAGCAAACTGGCCGCCGGCATCTGTCGGATCGATTTGCTGCCAAAATAATTCAAGCAGCTTTTCATAAGGGAACACATCAGGTTGAAACGTGATTTGAACCGCTTCACGATGTCCTGTCGTTTCACTGCATACCTCTTCATACGTAGGGTTTTCAGTATGGCCGCCTGTATACCCGGACACCACTTTTTCAATTCCCGGCTGTTCGTCAAAAGGTTTGACCATACACCAAAAACAGCCTCCTGCAAATGTGGCGATTTCTTTTTTTTCAGACATACTGGTGCCTCCTTTGTTAATACGTGGTATTATTATATTATAGCATGTAAAAATAGAATGAAAATGATTCTGCTTTTCAATAAAATCTATAGGTTTTAAGCAATATGCTTAGTAATGGAGGTTCACAAATTTGAAAGTAAGAACACAGATGATGTACGATATGGAAACTTTACTCCGTAAAGTCTTTAAACAAATACGCAACGAAATCAATGAAATTCTAGATAAAGAGCTGTCACGGAATGAATTTACCATTCTGCGGATCCTCAGTGAACAAGGGCCTAAAAAAGTCACTGAATTTGCGCCTATTTTAGAGGTATCGGCAAGCCACATTACGGCTGTGACTGATGCGCTGGTAGAAAAGGAATGGATTACAAGAATCAGATCGAAGGAAGACAGACGCATCATCCGCATTCATATCACTGAAGCGGGCGAAAAAGTCCTTCAGCACTTCAACGAGAAAAAAACGGAATATTTCTTTAAACGTTTTGACTGCTACACTGATGCTGAACTCGCTACATTAATCGAGCTCTTCAGCAAACTTGATAAAAAACGGTGAAAAAAAGCACATACCCTATATATGGGTATGTGCTTTTCGCAGCGCTTCACTTTATTTTGCAGAGAACAGTTTCATTGTTTTCCAACGGCCGTACCTATAATACAAAAACGCTGCACAACTGCTAAATAAAAAACTCATTCCGATTCCGAGCCCGATTCCTTTCTGTCCGAGCCAAGCTGAAAATAGAGCCGTGAAAGGATATCTCAAAACCCAAAACGATATCAGGTTTAGAACCAGTACCTGCAGCATCGCTCCTGCGGCTCTGACAATTCCATTCAACACGAAATTAATCCCGATAAAAGGATAGAAAAACGCGATCCACCGCAAATATTGTTCCCCAAACGCGACCGCATCAGGCTCGCTGATAAATAACCTCACGAGATATTTACTACATGCCCAAATGATCACTGCAATTACAAGCATGCAAGAAATAACAGCCATCACACCTAGACGTGCAATCGTGCCCACTCGTTTATAGTTTCCAATTCCGATATTTTGCCCTGCCATACTGTTGACCGCCGTACCTGCAGCCATCGCGGGAAGCGTAATGATGCTATCGAGCCTTTGTACCGCACCGAAACCTGACACCACGTGCTCCCCGTATGAGTTGACAACACTCATAATCGCCATCATGCCGCCTGTAATCACCATCATCTGCAGACCGGCTGGAATACCGAGTTTCAAAATCAGCGCGGATTCTTCCCATTTGGGCACTCGCGGAATAGAGAACGGCACAAGCTTGTGTTTGATGACATAAAACAACCCATACAGAAACGCAATGCCCTGTGACAAAATCGTCGAATAAGCTGCTCCTGCTATTCCCATGCGGAACACAGAAATAAAGAGCGGAGCCAAAGCTGTATTCAGCACAACGGCAAATGCAATAAACCGGAGAGGTGTCTTGCTGTCACCTAGCGCCCGAAGGACAGTACTGATAAAGTTATAACCAAACAAAAATAAAATGCCGATAAATTGAATCTGCAAATAAATCTCAGCAAGCGGTATCATCGACTCCGGCGTTTTGAGAAGACGAAGCAAAAGCTCTGATAGAAAAAAACCGGCCGCGCCGAAGCCGATGCTTAGGCCTGTTAATAACACAACAAAAGCATTAATATATGACGACATTCCTTTTTCATCATCTTTTCCCTTTTGCTGTGACAAAATCGTTAATGTCGCATTGTTAAGGCCCAAAATAAAAGACAGCACAGTTAAAACAATCGTGCTTGATACTGCAGCTGCACCAAGGGCCTTTGCCCCCAGTAAATTGCCGATCCACAAACTGTCTATAAGTTGAAAGGAAACCTGCAACGCGTTTCCGAGCATAATCGGAGTTGAAAACAGCAGAAGCTGTTTCAGCACGTTCCCCTGTGTAAAATCGTATGCTTTCATTTTTTCTCCTTGTACTCTCAAATTTTTTTACAACCGCACGAAAAAAGAGACCTTGTTTCATGTCTCTTTTTTCATGATTTATCGGTTTTTTTCCGGTCTCTCATACCGAACGTAAACACCATCACACTTAGGAACAAGGCACAATAGGAAACATTCAAATACATTTGATCCATATCTTCAGCAGCAAGATGATGATAAGCAAGCCAGCCGAAATACAGGGAAAATGTAAAGGATAATAAACTGAAATACTGGTAAATCCGTTTCATTTTCAGTCACCTCTATTGTTTAGGATGGTAATAGGAAAATTCAATTTCATCTTTTTCTAAATTTATTTTGTCCGCTTTGACATACATTCCATTCGTTAAAGGCATTTCTGACAGACGCACTTCAATGCTTTTATCGCCGGGATGAACGTGGACAAATGATGGCAATTCGTAAAAGCTGTCCATATAATTTAACACAAAGCTAATTGGTATACTCAATTTCCCTAACGAAAATTTCGTGACATTCAGCTCCACATCGCCATTTTTTTTCACAGTCGGTTCAAAAGCGATAAACGCGTCAATGGACGTGGAAAAAGCTTTGATTTCCCCTGCGACATGAACATCATCATCAATCTCTACTTTATAATCAAGCTGGTTTGATGCTTTGTCGTTTAAATATGAGTTGACAAACGCAGCCAATGATTCTTTTGTGCTTGTCACTTGAAATCCATACTCGCACTCAGCTGGATCCTTCACCTGAGCTTGTTCTCCCGGCAGCATAATAAGTGTCACAAACCCAGCGGCGAGGACAAGATTAATTGCAAGCAATATAAAAAACAGTCGTTTCCACTTGTTCATGATGTCACCCTACTCTTTCGGTAATCCTTCTTTTTTTATGGCTTGATAGACGCGCTTGGCAATAAGAGAATAACCCGTACCGTTGGGATGAAAATCATCTTCCTCAGAAATTCGGCTGCTGTCACTTTTTTGATTGAACAAGTCTGCTATGTGAATGATTTTTGCATGTTTATCTTTTTTCAGCTCTTTTTCAGCAATATGGTTCCAATCAGTGACGACTCCGTTTATTTCATTTAATTCAGATAACGTAAATGTAAACGGATTATACATGCTGACATAAATCAGCTCAGCGTGATCATTCAGCTCCCGGATTTCCGAAATGATTTTTTCAAAACGCTCTTCGTACGGCTTTTCCGCTTCCTGAAACGGTTCAACGGTTAATTGCAGAAAGTTTTGGCGAAGGATTTTCATCAAATCATTACCGCCAATTGTAAAAAAGACATAATCTGCGTCCTTTATGCCTTTTTGAACCTTTTTATCTTTTAGTTTCTTTAATAAATCATCCGAACGGTTTCCTTTTACGGCATAGTTTTTTACGTCTACCGTTTTCACTTGTTTGTCTGACCGGATAGAATCCGCCACCTTGCCGACGTATCCCTTTCCGTCAGGATCTCCGACACCTTCTGTCAGCGAATCTCCGACAGCCGCAATGACAATGTGCTCTTTCGTTTTCGGTTCATGGGCTTTTTGTTTTCCCTCAGATGCTGTACGAATACTGGTACAAGCAGTAAGAAGCAAAATCAAACTGGCCATGAGTGAAAAAATGCGCAGCTTCAATCTTGTTGCTCCTTCCCATTCTACTAGTGGAAAGTGTATCATGTTTTAGAAGATTTGCAAATGCCTAGTCTCCGAGCTTACTTGAGTGTCCTGGCTGCCTTTACATCGGCGATGATATCCTCGTACGGTGTATTTTCCACTCCATTGTAATCTTTCAGCACCTTGCCGTCAGGGCCTACCAAATAAAAAGAAGATTGATGAATGACTTGGTCCTCTCCCTCCGGTTTCTTCACAATGGCTTTGAAGCTCTTAACCGCGAACTCCTCAATGTCACTCTGGCTGTATCCCGTGAGGAAATCCCAGTTGTCAAAAGATAATGGATAATTTGCGGCGAATTTTTTCAGCTGTTTTGGCTTATCGTTTTCCGGGTCAACACTAAAGGATATGATGCGGACA
The DNA here is from genome assembly GCF_026790125.1 of Bacillus sp. N12A5. Taxonomy (NCBI): domain Bacteria; kingdom Bacillati; phylum Bacillota; class Bacilli; order Caryophanales; family Bacillaceae; genus Bacillus; species Bacillus sp. N12A5. The sequence goes on from NZ_JALAMR010000005.1 coordinate 52,684, forward strand.
TCTATATTTTCGGCTTTCAGTTTTTTTTGCAGTTCCGTCATATGAGCGGTCATTGGAGGACATATGGTTTCACAATTGGTAAAAATAAAATCCGCCAGCCAGACTTCTCCTTTTAAACTCTCTAAAGAAACATTCTTGCCGTCTTGGTTTTGAAATGTAAAAGGCTCCACTTCGTAATTGAGCGGATCTTTAATCTGTTGTCCTCCGCAGGCACACAAAAGCAGAAGAAACAGCCCTGCCGTTAACCCCTTGATACCCTTCATGACATTCACCCTTTCCAGCGAGCATACAAACCCATTCTTACCTGATGCGTCCATGCTTGTATTCGATACCTGGCAAAAAAAATCCTGCATGCCTCCCAATCCTACAAATACAAAGGGAGGACACACAGGTATCAACGGCCAATCACGCGTTGTGCTTTAACACCTCTTGATGAAAAACAGCCTGGTAATCTGCCCATTTCATCCGGCGCTTCATATAATGTCGGAAAGAATACACTTTTGCCCTGCTGTTTGATGAAAACACTTCTTTTAAGTAGAACTGCAAATGGTGATGTAACATAAAGAAATAGTGTTCATCTTCCTTTAAAACAGGTATTTCTGTCACTTTCACCTGAATCCCGTCACTGCGTTTGAACTCTAGGCTTTTGAGTAACAAGCTATCAATCCTCTTTTTTTGTTTTTCTTCTATTATATACAATGCCAGCAAGGCTGTCTGTCATTTTGCGCGATTGTGTGAAAAAATTAGATCAGTAAATGGAACAAGTCCTCATCCTTATTCACTTCTACATAATGAAACGCTTTTTTGTTCATCCGTTCGATCAGCGGCCCATAGTCAGCCTTGTTCTGCAGCTCGATGCCCACAAGAGCAGGCCCGTTGCTTTTATTATTTTTCTTCGTGTATTCAAACCTTGTAATATCATCAGTAGGTCCGAGGACTTCGTCAAGAAATTCGCGGAGCGCACCAGCTCTTTGGGGAAAATTGACGATAAAATAATGCTGAAGTCCCTCAAAAATCATGGACCGCTCCTTCATTTCCTGCATTCTTCCAATATCGTTATTTCCCCCGCTGACCACACACACTACGTTTTTGCCTTTAATTTCATCCTTGTACAAATCGAGCGCCGCGACAGATAGAGCACCAGCTGGTTCAGCAACAATCGCACATTGGTTATATAATTCAAGAATGGATGTACATACTTTCCCTTCAGGCACTAGAAGAATGTCATCCACGACCGCTTCCAGCGTCTGGAATGTTTCTTCCCCGATTTTTTTAACAGCTGCTCCGTCAACAAATTTATCAATTTTATCAAGTGTGACGACATGCCCGGCTTTGTTTGATTCAAAATAGGATGCCGCACCAGCCGGCTCAACAGCAATTACCTTTGTATCAGGAGACACATTTTTCATATATGTCCCTACCCCTGAGAGAAGCCCTCCGCCTCCGACACTTGCAAAAAGAAAATGCGGCTCTGTATCAATATCGTTTAAAATCTCGACTGCCAGCGTTCCCTGTCCGGCCATCACATCCGAATCATCAAACGGATGGATAAACGTCCGGGATTCTGCCTCACAGCATTCAACTGCGCTATTATACGCATCATCAAACGTATCACCTGTCAAAATAATATCAATAAATCCTTTTCCGAACAGTTCAACTTGAGACACTTTTTGTCTCGGTGTTGTAGACGGCATAAAAATTTTTCCGTGAATGCCAAGATGTTTACACGAGAACGCTACACCCTGAGCATGGTTTCCGGCACTTGCACATACAACTCCATTCTCAGTCTGCTCGCCGGAAAGCTGTTTCATTTTATGATAAGCCCCTCTGAGCTTAAAAGATCTGACAACTTGCAAGTCTTCACGTTTCAAATAAATATTGCATTCATATCTCTCAGAAAGTCTGTCATTTCTTTGCAAAGGTGTGTGAATCACAACATCCTTCACGTTTTGATGAGCCTTCAAAATGTCTTTCACTTGGATGAGAGAGTTTTCTTTAAGCAACGGTTTCATGTACAGATTCCTTTCTTGTTTTAAATCCCTATTTAATATGCCATTATAACACGAATATTCAAAAAATAAGACAATTATTTTTATTTAATAATTAAAAAAATACAGACTATGTCCATCACTTCTTGTGGTAACTTCTGTTCAACCATTATCCTGCAGCACCAAGAAAAAAGATGATCATAAAATAAAGGGTGTTTTCAACCAAAAGGCATGCTATAATGAAACCAATTAGAACCAAAAGGAGCCAATTGATGAATAGAGCACCAAAACTCAATACATTTCAACAACTAATCGGAGAACATCAAACTTTCCTGGAAGCGAAGCGAATCGCCAAGCAGTTCTCGTTATCGGAGCTCCCTGTCTTAATAACAGGAAAAATCGGAACAGGCAAAAATCACTTCGCACATGCCATACACTTGGAATCTTCGAGAAGCAATGAACCGTTTATAAGCGTCAATTGCAGCACCCATTCGGAAGAAACCCTTAATCATGAGCTTTTTGGCCCTAACGGAGACACAGGTGTTTTTCAAAAAGCGGTACGAGGAACCCTTTTTCTTGATGATGTATGGCGCATGCCTTCTTCTGTACAAGCTCAGCTGTTAAAAGCGCTTGATTCAGACACGGAGAAGCCGCGAATGATCTGTGCTTCTGCAGACGGGTGTGCGGAACATACATTCAGGCAAGACTTATATTACAGACTGAACATTTTAACGCTCACCCTTCCCGAATTATCGGAACGAAAAAGCGATATACCGCTTTTGACACAGCATTTTCTCTCACATTCCGGCCGGCTATTGTTAATCGATCCCTCCGTTTTTCCGGTGCTTGAGAAGCATACATTTGCAGGCAATGTCAGGGAATTAAAAAATGCTACAGATTATATGGCGGCAGTAACAAGCGGAGGAACGATTTATCCATATGACCTACCGCCGTATATTAGGGGCGCGATAGACGGAAAAGCGTCGAAGAAAAAAGCGAAGCTGCTGACTTTAATGGAAAAAGCCGAGTTTTTGTTTATTTTGGAAACCATAAAAGTGTTAAACGAAAAAGGAGAACCAGCCAGCAGACGGATCATTTCTGAACACAGCAAAAATACCCAAACCTCCTTGACTCCGCAGCAGGTCAGAAGCCGTCTCGATTATTTGGAGAAAAAAGATTATGTCACAAAAAGCCGAGGACGCGCCGGCACTAAAATTACGTTAGAGGGCTTGAGCTTTTTAGATACGCTGAAAAATCAAATGATCTAGCGATCGAAAGGAGAATGCACTTGTTTACTATCAAAGAAGAGATCGCCAATGCAATTACACATGGCATTGGTGTGCTCTTATCTATACCTGCACTAGTGTTTCTGATCATATTTGCGGCTCATTACGGCTCCGCATGGGATATTGTCAGTTTTACGATATTCGGTGTCTCTATGCTGCTGCTTTATCTAAGCTCTACACTGCTCCACAGCATCACACATAAAAAGACGAAGGATATTTTAGAGATTATTGATCATAGCGCCATTTACGTTCTGATCGCCGGAACCTATACGCCTTTTTTGCTTGGGCCGCTGAAAGGCACACTCGGCTTTACCCTGCTGGTTATCGTATGGTCTCTTGCCCTGGGGGGAATCGTATTTAAGATTTTCTTCGTGAAACGCTTTATCCTTTTGTCAACTTTCGTGTATTTGATCATGGGGTGGCTGATGATTATCGCCGTTAAACCTTTATATGCTTCGCTGAGCGGAGCAGGATTCAGTCTTCTTTTTCTCGGCGGCATTTTATACTCTGTCGGAACCATTTTTTATATTTGGAAAAAGATCCCCTTCCATCACGCCATTTGGCACAGTTTTGTATTAGGCGGAAGCGCTGCGATGTTCTTCTGTGTGTTGTTTTATTGTGTGAATGTGCCGTTCATTTCGTAACAGAAAAGCGCAGTCTAAAAGACTGCGCTTTTTTATGCACGTAATTGTTTTTCATTTGCAGGTATATAGGCTTTTGAAAATGACAATTCAATATCTGCCGGTTTTAAACGTTTAATTAACGATCCCTTTTGCAGATCATCCGTTCCTTTCGTTTCCACCATCACCAACGGAAGATGATAACGGGCCGCAAGTTCTGCAGGATCTATAGAACCATCTAATGACAGAATCAGGCTTTGCCCTTTTTCCAGCTGTTTTGTCGCTTCTTCATATACCTTCTCTGAACTGCCGTCTGCAATTATATCCATCCGACTTAGCCATTGCCCGATCAAAGGCAAGCGAAATACTTTAGGATTTGCGATAAAGCCCGCCGGTTCCTCAATATATCCAGCAATTAAAGCCAATTCAGGTAAGCGCAAATGAGGATGCACATATAAAACGGGACCGCTCGGAATGGGCTCAGGCTGATGGATCATCACAACTGAACCGGTGATGCCGATACAGCCCTCAAAAAACGCCTTTGGCTGCTCGTAGACAAGAGTCATCTGCTTTTTGTATGAAAGACGAGGATCAAGCATCGTATGATTAAATAATTGTTTTATATTTTTTAACAGCATATATACAATATAAATCACTAACCAGCTGTAGCGAATCAATTAAAATCCTCCCGCTTCAGAAGAATTCTTTTTTTCATATATTAAAAATTCGTAATCGTACGGGTTTTTCTCGTCCTTTACCCCCTGCTCAGAAGAAACCAGTTTCCAATTGCTTCCATCAAATTCGGGGAAGTGACGGTCACCCTCAAACTTGTGATGAATTTTCGTCATATACAATCTGTCTGCATAAGGGAACAGCGCTGTATAAAGCTGAGCCCCTCCGATGACAAAGCACTCCTCAGAGCCTGAACAAATGTCCAGCACATCCTTTAACGAACTGACAACCGTACATCCCGGAAATTCTGAAGCCGGCGCTGATGTGACGACAATATTTTTCCGGTTTGGAAGCGGACGTCCAATCGATTCATATGTTTTCCGGCCCATTATAATTGAATGGCCTGATGTTACTTTTTTAAAGTATGCAAGATCATTGGGCAAATGCCACGGCAAATCATTGTCTTTGCCGATAAGCCTGTTGGCATCCATTGCAAAAATGAACGAAATCATACGCTGACAGCCCCTTTAATATGAGGATGCGGATCATAATCCTCAATGATAAAGTCCTCAAATGTAAAGTTAAAAATAGAATCAACCTCTCTGGCGAAACGAAGCTTCGGAAGCGGGCGAACGTCCCTTGCCAGCTGCAAATTGACCTGTTCAATATGATTTTGGTAAATATGTACATCACCAAATGTATGAATAAATTCGCCCGGTTCAAGTCCAGCCACATGTGCAATCATCATGGTTAGCAGGGCATAAGAAGCAATGTTAAACGGCACACCAAGGAAAACATCGGCAGAGCGCTGATACAGCTGACAGGACAGCTTGCCGTCAGATATGTAGAATTGGAACAGGCAATGACACGGCGGCAATGCCATTTTATCAATTTCAGCAACATTCCAGGCGCTGACGATTAAGCGTCGGGAGTTCGGATTTGTCTTAATATCTTCAATAAGACGGGAAATTTGATCAACGGTTTCCCCATCGGCTCCCCGCCAAGAACGCCATTGCGAGCCATATACAGGTCCAAGTTCACCGTTTTCATCAGCCCACTCATTCCAAATCCGCACTCCGTTTTCCTGCAGATAGCGTACATTGGTGTCCCCTTTTAAGAACCACAGCAGTTCATGCGCAATTGATTTAAAGTGGAGTTTTTTAGTGGTGAGCATCGGAAAGCCTTCCTGTAAATCAAATCTCATTTGATACCCGAAAGTGCTGATTGTTCCGGTCCCTGTCCGGTCTCCCTTTTTCTCACCATGCTCTAAAACATGTCTGCATAAATCCTTATACTGTTTCATTTTTTTCATCCTTTAAAAGTAGTCTTCTAGTAGTGTAACACAATAAAAAATCATTTCTGAACCCAGAAATGATTTTTTTTAGTTAGCTGATGACAGGCTTTTCAACCTGTTCCTTTTCTTCATCCTGCAGATCCTGATGCGTATGCGCAATTCTGCTCGCAGCTGCTGCCGCTAGTGCTGCCACAATATCATCCAAAAAGGTATGGATACCGTCTGCACTTTCATCAAGCTCCTTAATAATTCCAATCTTCTCTTTATCAAGATAACCGAAGTTGGTCAAGCCGATCGACCCGTACACATTAACGATTGAAAGAGGGATAATTTCATCTATGCCATAAAGCGGTTCATCTGTTTCAACAAGGTGCTGCAGCGGTTCAGGAAGCAGTTTCTGCTCAGCAAGCTGATCAAGTGCAAGGCCTGTTAGGACAGCATGAATAATTTCACGTTTGTTCAGCACTTTTTCTACATTTTCCATACAAACACTGAGCGGCAGATTTGGGTTGTATTTTTCCTGAAGTTTTTGAACAATCCGCGCAATATCTTCTATCATAACGCCCCGTTTGTTCAGCATATCTTTTGTTATATCAACCATTTCATTCATTGTGTACTTTTTCATGTCTAGTGGCATCTCCTTTACGCACTCATCCAGTTGGGAGGCGTGTTGCGGTCCCAGTAAATGCTCCCAAGCTCATGATGTGATTGAAATCCATCTTCTGCTGTATGATAGTGAAAATTAAACCAGTAGCCGTCATGAGGCGGGTGGTCTCTTCGTACGTGGAATCTGAGTAGATCCTCTCCAGTCGTCCGATTGTAAACGTTGAAAATTTTTTCCGTTTTGCCAGCTGAAGGCTTGCTTGAGATCACCACGTCTTGATATGCCTCATCATCTTGCAATGCAGCTAAATAATCACTAATCACATTTTCGATTTTCGGCAGGATCTCTTTCCGATAGTCATCCTCAATGACAGGAGCGATTTTGCTGCCGAATTTTAAAAAGGACTGATCCTCAGCGCTGTCAAGCAGCTGTTCCTTGTACGATTGAAAAAGCAGTTTAGGGTCTCGCCTGTCTTCCGACTCAAAATCATCGTACAGGTCATGCTCATCATAAAAAGCGGTGTAATCATTCTGCTCTAGACTGCTCGGCTGTCCGGAGGGCTTGTCCGCCATCAGAGCAGCCGGAGGAGATACGAGCCCGAACGTTACAATGGTAAATAAAACCACAAGGGTCTTTCTCATCCACAATTTCATGACTGCTTATTCCTCTCTATTTTATTGTCAAGTTTCTTTTATTTTAACACACCCGAAACATGCAAGTCATATACAATACGAAACTGATTTGCAAATTAGGAGATTCGTTGCTTTGCTGATTGTGTAAAAACGCTTACAATATTCTGTGAAAGGAGGCTTTCTGCATGATTGACGCTCTGTTTGCCACAGTTTCACTTTTAACATTGCTATACTTTGTCGTCATGGAAGTCACCGATTAACACAAAGCCCGTGATTCATCTCACGGGCTGGATTTATTTAAAGCTGAATGACGCCATAATGAAACAGCGCTGTTTTTCTTTTTATAACATTAAATCCAAGCTGTTCAAATCGCGGGCTTTTCCAATGATCTTTTAGCACAACACTTTTTCTGGCTGCGCGCACTGCTTCTTTGATACACACTTCATGCAAAACTGAATCCTCTGCCAAATCCCGTAAAGGCGCGATGCCGTCAGACGTCTCTACAGGCTCATGAAACATTGGATCGAAATAAATCACATCAACAGAGTTGTCAGGAAGCTGCTTCATATATTCAAGGCTATCCCCATTCTTCACTTGGATTCTTCTCATTGCGGCTTGAAGCTCTTCTATGCCTGTTTCCCATGAATGCAGTCCCGCCCTCACCAAAACGGACACAAGGAGGTTTTTTTCAATCCCAATCACAGAACCCGTTTTACCTACTGCCATACTTGCAATAATGGCATCCGAACCCAGCCCGAGTGTGCAATCTAAAAACGTATCCCCTTCCGATAAACCAGCTGCCCGAAGCATCGGCTCTTGTTCACCCCGTAAGAATCGTTTAGCCCTGAACATCGCTGTATTCGGATGAAAAAAGAATTTGCCACCTTGTTTCGTATAAAGTTCAAACCGCTCTTTGCCGACAACAAGCAAATCATGTTCAGCTGACTTCAGGAGGTTTTCAACAGTTTGTTTATTTCGGACGCAGTATGGCATGCCCAGCTCTTTAGAAAGCTGCTTTGCGATTGTTATGGTGTATTCAGTCGGTCTATAGCTTGTTGTTATCATCTTCTGTCTCCAAAAAAGAAAATGCCCGGAAAACGGGCATTTAGCAGTGTGCATCGAAGGCATCGGTCAAATTTTTCATAATCTCTTCCATGTCGTGTCCTTCAATTTCATGACGTGGTATAAAATGTACGACTTCCTTGCCTTTCAAAAGAGCCATTGACGGTGAAGAAGGCTCCTGGCCAGTAAAATACTCACGCATTTTTGCTGTAGCTTCTTTATCTTGTCCCGCAAATACTGTAACCGTATTGTCAGGTGTTTTGTCATGCTGGAGAACTGCCTGTGTTGCCGCAGGACGCGCAAGGCCTGCCGCACAGCCGCACACAGAGTTAACCACTACAAGAGTTGTGCCCTCTGCCTTTTCCATATAGTTTTCTACTTCTTCAGCTGTTGTTAATTCTTCAAAACCCGCTCCTGTCAGCTCGCGGCGCATCGGTACGACAAGCTGGCGCATGTATTCTTCATAAGCCATTGACATAAAAAAAGCCCCCTCTATTATCCTTCATCTGAAGTAAAGGATACTATAGAGAGGGCCGGATTTCAAATGTTCACGCCTTAAAATAGGAGAAAGTGTTTCCCGCCGTCTAGATTTTCATGATACCGCCGGTGTTGGCGCTTGTCACCAGTTTAGAATAACGGGCCAAGTAGCCGGTTTTCACCTTTGGTTCAAAGCCTTTCCAGTTCGCTTTTCGTTTTTCCCATTCTTCCTCTGACAATTGGACATCCAAGATGCGTTTTTCAATATCAACGATGATATGGTCTCCGTTTTCAACAAAGGCAAGCGGTCCGCCCTCTGCCGCCTCCGGTGATACGTGGCCGATTGAGAGGCCTCTGGAGGCTCCGGAAAAACGTCCGTCCGTAATCAAAGCCACTTTCGGCCCGAGTCCCATTCCAACGATTTGAGATGTAGGCGCAAGCATTTCCGGCATGCCAGGTCCGCCTTTTGGCCCTTCGTATCGGATGATGACGACATCGCCTTCTTTTACTTTCCGGTTGATAATGCCGTCAAGCGCCTCATCCTGAGAATCAAATACGACAGCCGGCCCTTCATGTCTCGTAATTCCGTTCTGCACGCCGCCCGTTTTAATGATAGCGCCGTCTGGAGCAAGATTGCCGAATAAAACAGCAAGGCCGCCCTTTTCAGTAAATGGTTTATCCAGCGGATGGATGACGTCATAATCCTTTACTTCATGTCCGGCAATGGTTTCTCCTAGTGTTTTTCCTGTAACAGTCAGTGCGTCTAAATGAAGCGCCCCTTCTTTCTTGGAAAGCTCATTCAGCGCCGCTGACACGCCGCCCGCTTCATGAAGATCTTCAATAAACACATCTGAAGCAGGCGCCAGCTTGGCCAAATGCGGAACGCGCTCAGCGACTTCGTTAATGCGTTCTAAAGAGTATTCAACACCGGCTTCGTTTGCCAGAGCGAGTGTATGCAGAACGGTATTTGTTGAACCGCCGAGCGCCATATCGAGCGCAAACGCGTTATCAATTGCTTTTACTGTAACGATGTCACGCGGTTTGATATCTTTGCGAATGGTTTCCATTAATTGCGCTGCCGATTTTCTGACAAACTCTTTTCGTTCCGGTGATGTCGCGAGAATGGTTCCGTTGCCCGGCAAAGCAAGGCCAAGTGCTTCGGAAAGACAGTTCATTGAGTTCGCCGTAAACATTCCAGAGCAAGACCCGCACGTTGGGCATCCGAACTGCTCTAGTTCTTGTAGTTCGTTTTCATTGATTTTTCCGGCTTGGTAAGCGCCTACCCCTTCGAATACTGAGGAAAGGGAGATTTTTCTCCCGTCGCTTGTTCTTCCCGCCGCCATCGGTCCGCCACTGACAAAAATCGTTGGAATGTTGATGCGCATTGCCGCCATAAGCATTCCCGGTGTGATTTTGTCACAGTTTGGAATACAGACCATTCCGTCAAACCAGTGTGCGGATACGACTGTTTCCACAGAGTCCGCGATGATTTCACGGCTCGGCAGCGAATATCTCATGCCGATATGCCCCATCGCGATGCCATCATCTACTCCGATTGTATTAAATTCAAACGGTACGCCCCCAGCTTCTCTGATTGCTTCTTTTACGATTTTCCCAAACTCCTGCAAGTGAACATGACCGGGAACGATATCAATGTATGAATTACAAACGGCAATAAACGGTTTGCCGAAATCCTCTTCTTTTACACCTGCTGCACGGAGCAAACTGCGGTGCGGTGCTCTATCGATTCCTTGTGTGATCATGTTACTGCGTAATTCTGCCATGGTGATCCTCCTAAATAATTTGAATTGTTGGATTGGATTTTATTTTAACAATTTTCAGTTTATTTTTGGGCTGTTTTTACAAAATGATCAAATTCAGGCCGCCCTCCCTGGATTATTTTTTCCTTATGTTTTTTTATATTTATATAACATTCTGTCGATCTGAACCCTCCAACTATTAATATTGTTACTTACTATATATAGTTTTTGCTCATTTTTCAACAATATTCGAAATAATTTTTATAAAAAGTGAATTCACACAAAAAAGGTGCATGATCTGCACCTTTTTCATTTATTTATTCGCCTTTTTTTCTGCTCTCCGTCATTTGTTTCCAAACGGAGCCTTTTGCTTCTTCTCCATGCTCTATGCGCTCAAGCGCCATTTTCACTTGAAGGCTGACCTCAAATTCAGGATCATCTTCGGCAGCGCGCAAAGCTTCGATTGCACTTTCATCGCCGACTTCGTACAGGAACATAGCCGCACGCCAGCGGACAAGCTTGCTGGAGTCGCTTAACGATTTAATCATAGCAGGAATCGCTTGAGGGTCACCGATATCAGACAGGCAGTCTCCGGCCGTTCTTCTCACTGAGACAGCTTTGTCCTCAAGTGCCTTATACAATAAAGGAAGAACATCAGGTGTTTCAATCATTCCTAAATATACAACAGCCTGTCTTCTGATGGACACCTTAGGATCATCCAATGCTTTCTGTAAAACCGGAATATCCTCTTCTTTCGGATCCATCTGCTCTAAATGTGCATAACGCTTTTTCCAGTCCTCATCATCCAGCATGTCAAGCGTTACTTTATACGCTTTGCGCTGTACAGCTTGTTTTGCTTCGCCCTTTCCTTGAGCAGCTGCTTCTGTCAGCCGTTTCAGCCGTTCATCACTGTAAGCGGCCTGAAGCTCTTCTGTCACATCATGACCAATTTCATTGAAGTCGCCGAATCTTACTCCTTGTTCTTTCCAGGCCCGCTCAAACACAACATTTGAGGCTTCAGATCTGAGTTTTAAGATCGCCTGCTGAAAGCGTTCAGGTAACCCGAAGCGCTCTTCCCGCTCCCCATCCGTCAATTTGACCTGCATAGGAATGCCGCTGAACATCTGCACAAAAACTTTCACCTCACCAAAAGACTCCTGGTCAGAGCGGTTTTCTTCAGCACTTTCAGCACTTTCCATCCCAAATGCAGAGCGGACTTGCGGTAAAATGTCTTTCCAGTCGTATCTTGCGTTCCGTTCAACAGCAAGAAAATCAGCGACGTGGTATACACCTTTAACCCCTTCTATTTTAAGGATTTCCGCTATAACAGGCGGTGCACCTTCTGCTTGATCCGGTTTATAGTTATTACTTTTGCCCGCCGGAAGCTCTTCCGTTAAAATAACCTTCATTGTATTCGGGCTTGGCGTAGGTTCAATTGATTTTATCTTCATGATCGTCCTCCTATAGCATATCTGTGACTTATTTTATCATAGTCGCACTAAGCCTTCTATTACGATGTTTCGGCGTCAATCCCTGGAATGTCTTTTTCCAATTGGCGGACAAAATGAAGCATAAAATCATGTCTTTCTTCTGCCAGTTCTCGTGCGGTGTCTGTATTCATCATATCTTTCAGGCGCAGCAGCTTATGAAAAAAATGAGCGTAGGCACTTTGCTCATCCCCATAAAGGCCGTGTCCTTTTGCCCCCGCAAACATGAAAGCTCTCGCAATGCCCACAGCACCGATCGCATCAAGTCTGTCAGCATCCTGTACGGCTTTTCCTTCAATTGAAAACGGCTCCTCCGCCAGCTTTTCCCTGTCTCGAAAGGACATCCTTGTGATAATATCAATCACTCTGTCAGCAGCCTCTCTTCCAACGCCGAAAAAAACGAGCTGATCATATACTTCGCGCACTGAAAGCCTGACCGTGTCAGGCAGCTTGACATCAATTAAATCATGAACCAAAGCCGCCGTTTCAACAATGACCAAATCCGCATTTTCCTGTTTTCCAATATACAAAGCCAGATCGGCAACTCTTGATACATGATGCCAATCATGTCCTGAACTTTCGCCGGTTAGGACAGTTTTAACCCATGCCCTGATCTGCTTCAATTCCTTCACAAAAACACCCTCTTTATTGCTCTAATAGCTTCACAATAGCGTCTTCCAGCTCTTTCGGATTTGTATTTGGGGAATATCGGCCAACGGTTTTTCCATTTCTATCCACTATAAATTTTGTGAAATTCCATTTGATCGCCTTAGTTCCCAGCATCCCTTTCGCATGCTCTGTCAAATACACAAACAGCGGGTGGGCGTTTTTCCCGTTTACCTCTACTTTTGAAAACATAGGGAACGTGACACCAAAATTGGTTTCGCAAAATTCCTGTATGTCTGCCTCATCACCAGGCTCTTGGTTCATAAATTGATTGCAGGGGAACCCTAAGATCTCCAGCCCCTCCTGCTGATATGTATCATATAACTCCTGAAGCTGCTTCAATTGCGGCGTAAAGCCGCATTTACTTGCTGTATTCACGATCATCAATACCTTTCCGGCGAAAGGCTGAAGTGTCATGTCTTTTCCTGTTATTGTACGTACCTTCATATGATATATAGACATGTAAGTCCCTCCTATGTCTCTGCTGCTGATTATTTTACCTTTATTATATCTCAATTCAAAATGTAAACATCAATGATCAGAACCCATAAGAGCAGAGTGTCAAAGGAACCTTACGATATGAGCGGCTGGCCATGCTAAGTTTGGATCAATTTTGTTATCTTAGTCATTCTATATCACTGCGCAATCCCCTTCCCAAGAGATAGGAAAAGCATTTTTAGTGAAACCAAGAGGCCAATCTATGCGTTTTATTTAAAGAGTTTTCTGTTGTTTCCCCATCAACCCTTATAGATAGATTGAAAATTGGCGTGAAAATTTCTATAATGAAGAAAATTAAACGGGGAAATAATGGAGGTGGCACGTTGCCTATTAATATACCAACACACCTGCCGGCAAAACAGGTGCTTGAGAGTGAACATATATTTGTAATGGATGAAAGCAGAGCATTTCATCAGGATATCCGGCCGCAAAAAATTATCATATTGAATTTGATGCCGAAGAAAATCCAAACAGAGACTCAGCTTCTCAGATTGCTTGGAAATTCGCCTTTACAGGTTCATTTTACATTTTTAATCCCAAGCACACATACGCCGAAAAATACTGCACGAGAACACCTTGACGAATTTTATACGACTTTTTCCAATATCCGTCACAAGAAGTTTGACGGCATGATTATCACCGGTGCGCCGATCGAGCATTTGGCGTTTGAGGATGTTTCTTATTGGGAAGAGCTCAAAGAGATTATGGAGTGGAGCAAAACAAATGTCACTTCAACCTTGCATATTTGCTGGGGCGCTCAAGCAGGTTTGTATTACCATTACGGTGTGGAAAAAATTCAATTGCCGAAAAAAATCTTCGGTGTGTTTGAACATAAAGTTCTTTCCAAACATGAAAGATTGGTAAGAGGTTTTGACGAGCTATACTACGTGCCGCATTCCCGGCATACAGATATAAATATGGAGCAGCTGCAAGCAGTGCCCGAGTTAAATATTCTTACAGCATCAAAGGAAGCCGGGGTTTGCTTAATTGTGTCAAAAGACGAAAAACAAGTCTTTTTAACAGGGCACCCTGAATATGATACAAATACGCTTCTTCAAGAGTATGAAAGAGATCTGGAACGAAACCTTTCTACTGTTGAGGCGCCTAAACATTATTTCGCAAATGACAGCAAAGAGCCAGTGAATCGCTGGAAAGCGCATGCCACATTATTGTTTATGAACTGGCTGAATTATTACGTTTACCAAGAAACTCCTTATGAATGGGACTAATTTTTCTTTTTTTAGTGATACGCTGAGCAAAAAATATGATAAAATACATCTGATTCAGTCTGTGTATAACAAAAATTTAAAATACTGGAATCCAAATCTTTTAAAATTAGCTTAATTTTTTCACTGCATTAATAATTCGATTATGTATTTGTGTTATGTTTATGTATAGACAATAACTCCTTACGATGCATGAAGCTTGCTTGTTGTTGATTACATTGAGGTGAATTTACTTGAATACCAATAAAAGAGTATTAATTTTGACTGCAAATTACGGAAATGGACATGTACAGGTAGCCAAAACGCTTTATGAACAATGTGTACGTCTCGGCTTTCAGCATGTAACAGTTTCTAATTTGTACCAAGAGTCAAATCCGATTGTTTCAGAGGTAACTCAGTACCTTTATTTAAAAAGCTTCTCAATCGGGAAACAGTTTTATCGTTTGTTTTATTACGGAGTTGACAAAATCTATAATAAACGTAAATTCAATATTTACTTTAAAATGGGTAATAAACGATTGGGCGAACTTGTTGAGGAACATCAGCCCGATATTATTATTAATACATTTCCGATGATCGTCGTGCCAGAATACAGGCGCCGAACAGGAAGAGTCATCCCTACTTTCAACGTTATGACTGATTTTTGCCTTCATAAAATTTGGGTTCACGAAAACGTGGATAAATATTATGTGGCGACAGATTATGTGAAGGAAAAACTGCTGGAGATCGGCACTCATCCAAGCAACGTAAAAATCACCGGAATTCCAATCAGACCGCAATTTGAAGAATCTTTGCCGGTGGAACCAATATATAAAAAGTACAATCTTTCACCAAACAAAAAAGTGCTTCTGATCATGGCAGGCGCACATGGTGTATTAAAGAATGTAAAAGAGCTGTGCGAAAATCTTGTCAAAGATGATCATGTGCAAGTGGTTGTCGTGTGCGGGAAAAATTTGTCCTTAAAAGAATCTTTAAGTGCGCTTGAAGCAGAAAACGGTGACAAATTAAAAGTTCTTGGCTATGTGGAGCGCATTGATGAGCTGTTCCGGATCACAGATTGCATGATCACAAAACCTGGCGGCATTACGTTGACAGAAGCTACTGCCATCGGTGTGCCTGTCATTCTGTACAAACCCGTGCCTGGACAGGAAAAAGAAAATGCAAATTTCTTTGAAGATCGCGGAGCTGCCATCGTCGTGAACCGTCATGAAGAAATTCTCGAGTCAGTCACTTCCCTTCTTGCAGATGAAGACACTTTACAGCGTATGAAGAAAAACATTAAAGCTCTTCATTTAGCAAACTCCTCTGAAGTGATTTTAGAGGATATCCTGAAGGAAGCAGAAATGATGACAGCCAAACAAAAAGCCAAAGCGCTATCTTAATGATGTTCACAGAGAGCACACGAAAAACCGTGTGCTCTCTTTATTTATATTCACCCATTTATAAAAGCGGTTACATTTTTTTGTGAAACTTGCCCTTCTTTTAAAAAATAAGCAGTTTCGCAACTTGACGGGCGCTCCCAGATGGTGTATAGTTGAACCATCATTTAACAATGAATCAAAGTTAAATGGTGACAAAATTTTTTTTAGCACATGGGTGCTACAGTACTAGGAGGAATTAAGCAATATGCAAAACGGTAAAGTAAAATGGTTCAACAACGAAAAAGGATTCGGCTTCATTGAAGTTGAAGGCGGAGACGATGTATTTGTTCACTTCACAGCTATCGAAGGAGAAGGATACAAATCATTAGAAGAAGGACAAGAAGTTTCTTTTGAAATTGTCGAAGGTAATCGTGGACCTCAAGCTTCTAATGTTGTAAAACTCTAAACTCAATACATGATGATGAGATGACAAATAGAGGAGAGGCATTCGCCTCTCCTATTTGATTTTCATCTGGATTTCAATGGCCAAAATATTTTGTTTGCACCTCTGTTCAATCTCTTCAACACGCTTTTCCATTGACGGCTTCCCTTTTTTCGCAATATCCGCAAGCTCTTCTAAATCACTGTATATTTCTATAAATGTTTTGTGAAGGATCGACTTCAAGTCTTTATCATCCATAGCTGCGTTCCCCTTCTCTGCCAAGATACCTCAAATAGGAAAACAGACCTATTTATTCTGGTTCAATAGTTATATCGGCTTATCTTACATTTTATTTTCTATTTTGGCACATAAATTTCAAAAAAACTCTGCACAATAATTGCGGAGGTGTTTTTTTATGACATCAGAATTCCATCAAGAGGATCAGACTGGATTTACTGATAAGCGGCAACTGGAACTGGCGGTAGAAACAGCGCAGAAAACGACAGGTGCTGCGACGAGAGGCCAAAGCATGACATTGGTCGATTCCGCATACCAAGCCATTGAGGATGCAAGAGAACTGTCACATTCTGAAGAGCTGGCAGCTCTCGATGATCCTGAATTTATACAGCAGCAACAGCAGCTGCTTGACGATTGCCAGCATCAGCTGGATGAATTCAAAGAATAAAAACCGCAGCTTCTGCGGTTTTTATTCTTTAGTGATTAGTTAAGACATCGCCATATGCTTTCAGTTTTTCACCAACCGTACATTTATTAATACAAAATGAATGCGCATAGGTTTTGCCAAATTCTTTGCGAAACTGCTTCTTAATAAAACAGTCCTTGCAATATTCATCGTGAAGTTCTGTCAGTTCTTTAAAAATTGTTTTCTTATCCAATATCGTCATCTCCGTTACGGTCTAATTTCGTGTGGCTTTCTACGAATTGATGGGATAAAATTTTTTTGGCGAGGCCATCAGCTTCCTGATTGTCTTTCCGCTGTATGGTTTCGTAAGTAGGAGTGAGCTTCAGCGATTCAAGCAGTGCTTCTATTTTATCCAGCCATTCATTATGAGACGGATCATAGCAAGGCCAGCTCCCGTCAAGCTGATTCAGCACAACGAGCGAATCCCCTTTGATCGTAATTGAATTTCTGCTTGCCCCAAGCTCTCTTACTTCTCTTATTGCTTCATAAAGAGCCGCGTATTCAGCTTCATTATTTGTTTTCAGCCGGAAGCTTTTATTTTTTCTCAAGCGATGCCGGATTCCTCCCAATGAATAATAAATGACGATTCCGAGTCCAGCCAGTTCGCTCTCCTTATCGAAACTGCCGTCAAAATATACAGTAATGTCATCAGGCTCTTGAGCAAGCTCCTCAGTCAGCTTTTCTAATTCCTTCAGCGTCCAAGTTCCGCCTTTTTCGTCTTCAAACTCTAGTTCTTTCATGTATGGAAAACGGCCAAGTTCTCTGGCAAGCATACGTGCCTGCTGAGCAGTCAGCCAGTCTTCACCCAAAAATGAGACGGTTCCTGTTCCTTTTGCTTCTATCTTCATATGAGGTCTGAGCTTCATTACGATCACCTTACCATTCATTAGTTGCCGGGCTTGTGCTATAATCAAACCAAACTTACCCCGGAAAGGAAGCTTTTTCATTTTGTTTAACAATTCATTTTGGATCATTTTTGCGATCATTCATTTTATCATTGTTCTTTTATTTTATAAAGGATTTGGCAAAATGGGACTGTTTGTTTGGATCGGTTTTGCGACAGTCTGCGCCAACCTTCAAGTCGTCAAAACAGTCGAACTGTTTGGTTTAACAGCGATGCTTGGGAATGTGATGTATGGCACAATCTTTTTTGCGACAGATGTGCTGAATGAAAAATACGGTCCCGCTGAAGCCAGAAAAGCGGTTTGGCTTGGATTCTCAACGCTCCTGACCCTGACATTTGTCATGCAGGGCGTGCTGCTTTTCGAACCGGCTTCCAGCGACATATCTCAAACAGCGCTGGAAACGATTTTCGGATTTCTTCCGCGAGTTGCGTTAGGAAGTCTGCTTGCCTTTATCTTCAGCCAAACGCTGGATGTTTATGTATATTCGGCAATTAGAAGTATATTTCCTTCTGATCGGCTTTTATGGCTCCGAAACGGCGGCAGTACAGCAGTCAGCCAGCTGTTTGATACATTGATATTTACTGGTGTCGCTTTTTTCGGCATTTATCCGGCAGGGGTTTGGCTTCATATTTTTATTTCTACATATTTGATTAAATTTGCGGTATCTTTGATTTCAATGCCTTATGCTTATGCAGCCAAAAAAATGATACCGAATGATGAAAGGAGTTCATAATGCCTACAGAAATATATGTAGACGGCGCAAGCGCCGGCAATCCCGGGCCATCCGGTATCGGCATTTTTATCAAACATGAAGGAAAAGCGGAATCTTTCTCTATTCCTATTGGAATGCATACAAACCAGGAAGCGGAATTTCTTGCATTGATTGAAGGGATGAAGCTATGTGCAACGCGCGGGTATCAATCTGTTTCCTTCCGAACCGATTCAGATATTGTGGAACGCGCTGCTGAGCTTGAAATGGTAAAAAATAAAACGTTTCAACCATATGTTGAAGAAATTACCCAATTAAAAGCGGCCTTCCCTCTTTTTTTCATCAAATGGATTCCGGGCAAGCAAAACCAAAAAGCCGATCAGCTGGCAAAAGAAGCGATTCGGCTGAATGATAAGAATTAAATCTCAATCATTGGTTCATCCTAATGACGAGGTGAACAAACATGAAAAAGAAAGATAAAGGCCGGCTGACCGGCGGTGTAACTCCGCAGGGCGACCTGGAAGGCAATACACATGATGACCCTAAAACAGAGCTTGAGGAAAGAGCTAAAAAAAGCAATACAAAACGCTAGAGAAGATCTTACACGATCTCTCTAGCGTTCAGTTTTTCAAGCATACGCTCAATTCCTTTGATTTGGTGGCGGCGAAGCATGTGAGCCGCCTGTTCCATTTGCAGGGTAAATAAAGCGTCTTTCAGTGTGCAGACCAGCGGCACAGAACAATGAATTTCGGCAAGCTTTCTCGACATCTGCAAATCGTTCAGCCCTTGCTGAATTTTCCCCTGCTGCCCCTTCGGAAGAAGAGCAAGATTTTCTAAAAGACGGTCAATCGTTTCGTATTCCCGAATCAGTTTGTAGGCCGTTTTTTCTCCAATTCCTTTGACGCCGGGATAATTATCACTGGAATCACCCATAAGCGCTTTAATATCAATCAAAGCCTTCGGCAGGACACCTGTTTCTTGATAAAAAATCTCTTTTGTATAGACTTTATAATTTCCGATTCCTTTTTGGAGGAGAGCCACGCTTACTTTGTCCGTTAACAGCTGTAGTAAATCTCTGTCCCCTGTTACGATCGTAATATCAGCTTCATTTGCAAACAAAGCAGCAAGAGTTCCGATACAATCATCTGCTTCATACCCTGCAAAGCCGATATTCATGATCCCAAGCTCAGCTGCCGCTTCCTTTGCCAAATCAAACTGCGGGATCAGCTCCACAGGCGGTGCACTGCGGTTCGCCTTATAATCTTGGAACAGATCATTTCGGTACGTTTTACTCCCCATATCCCAGCAGCAGATGACGTGTGTCGGCTCAAAAGTTTCAACAGCTGAAATCAAATGCTTTAAAAAGCCGTTGACGCCGTTTGTTGGCACCCCGCTTTCATTTATCATGAAATTGCGATGCACAGCCGTGGCAAAAAACGCCCGGAATAAAAGAGCCATGCCATCAACTAGCAATAGTTTATTATTATTCATCAGATAACTCCCTTTTCTTTCATTCCTTCTATTTTACCATAAACGGCCCAAAAATAAAAAACAGCATCTCATTAGAGATACTGTTTTGTGAATTATTAGTCGTTGTGTCTTTTATTGCTGGCGATCAGCTTTTCGGCTTCGCGTCCTGCGTAAGAGTCAAAATGGGTTTGAAATCCGTTTTTCTTTTTGGCATTGTTATTCGCCTGTGCATTTCTGTTTCCCAGCTTTGTTCTGCCCAACATGAATCCCCCCTTACGTCGGATACACATAGTATATGCATCCGGCAGGAGATACACTCGCGACAGGATCATCCAGCTTACATACGGCTTACGTATTCTTTCACCATTTCTTTGGATACAAGGCGTCTTGTTGGTACGATGCCTTTTTTGGCAAGCTGATTCATTTGCTCGGTAATGACATTAATCGCCTCTGTAGTAAAAGGCTCATCGTTTTTGCATTTTGAAACGGCTTCTTCAATAGCCATTTCACGCATGTTTTCAAGACGCATAAATGCTTTGATATGCTCGTGCTGTTTTGATGAATGTGCTGAAATTGCTTTATGTACCTCTGACATGAATCGTTCATCTCGCTTTTTTCTATTTAGTCTATCATGACTTGAAATACAAGCCAACTGCATTTTACATTTTTATTGTATTGTCTGAATTCTTCCAAGAGATACACGCTTGATACGCCATTTCAAACTCTTTCGCATGTTCCCCTTCCG
Organism: Bacillus sp. N12A5; assembly: GCF_026790125.1. NCBI lineage: Bacteria > Bacillati > Bacillota > Bacilli > Caryophanales > Bacillaceae > Bacillus > Bacillus sp. N12A5. The sequence continues at coordinate 73,291 of NZ_JALAMR010000005.1, forward strand.
CATATCCACTTACATAAGTCTCTTTTTGATCTGTTATTTGCGCCATTGCTTTTTCAGCCATATCTTCCTGTAAGCGTCTGAGGTGACCTGTATAATGAGAGATCAGGCTTTCTTCTTCATTTTTTATCCATGCCTCTGTGATTTTTGCAAGTTTCATCCGTACAGCTTCGATAAAGGCCGATTTTCCTTTCTGCTCAAAAAAATGCTTTGGTGATTTGACCTCTTTTAGTTCCTGCTCAAAAGCACGTTCTTCTATTTCCGGTTCAACGTCCTTCAGCTGTATGCCTTTCGAATGCGGATCACCCTCATAAATGGAAAAATAACCGTCTTCGTTTAATGTTTTTTGAAAACTCTCCAGCCATTCTTCGGTGATATGCCGCTCAATAAAACCGCTCATACGGACATCAAGCGTCTTGATTTCCTGAACATATTCAAACTGATAATCATGTAAGGCCGTTTTCATCGCCTCACCGAGGTTCTTTTTCCACTCCCCATTCTGAAGCCCAGGATGAAATGCTGATTTTAATAAATCATTGGCAAAAAAGGATAATCTCTGTCTAATGTGATAAAGCTGTTCTTTTGTGTCTTTTTTTACTTTCTCAATGATGGTTTCTGAGTTGCGCCTTTTCTCGATTTCGGCGGCTGCCCGCTCAAATGACAGCATAAGGCGCTGTTTCTGCGCTTCCTTTTCTTCCTTTGACTGATTCTGGGATTGGTGAAGCTGGAACACAGTTTCGCATAGTTTGTCTGCTTCTAAACTGAGCTGTGCAGCTGACGCTTTTTTTACATCAACTTCTATAAAGCGGTCCAAGTGTGTTCTCACTTTCGGGAATTGGTTATAAAATGATTGCGGTTTCCCCAGCAGTTCCTCCTTACTTGATACAGTAAAGAGCTGCGGATCATGAATCCCTTCTTTTACAAGCTCTCCGCTGACATAATCGGTCACTGTTTCCAGCTCTGTTTTATCTTTCGCAAGGTCTGCTGCATTAATGACGAAAAACATTTTATCCATGCTGAACGATTCTTTCACCAGGCCGAGCTTTCGCAAAAATGAACGGTCTCCTTTTGAGAAGGAGTGCTGATAATAGGTCATATAAAAAAACGCATCGGCATCTTTAATATATTGGAACGCCAGCTCTGTATGCCGCTTATTCATGCTGCTCGCCCCGGGCGTATCAACGATCGTAATCCCTTTTTCAGTCAGCGCGCATGAATAATAGACCGTTACCTCTTTCACGGCGCAGGCCGTTGCCTCCTCCGCCACATACGGCTTTAATTCAGACAGCGGAATTGTTAATGTCTTTTGTTCCTGTATATACTGCCCAACCTTTTTGTAAGCTTGCAGATAGTTGCTGATTAATTTGATATGCTCTTCCTGCAGATGGTTTTTTTTGACTGCCTTTCCCCACTTCTCTGTGAAAGAACGGCCTGTTGGTTCTTCTTGTATTCCGGTGAGCTGCAAAATGTCAGCCGTTATGTCATCCTCCGTCTTAAACACTACATCCGCAGTTCTGTTTATATTGCCATTGGTTGGTTTTGTGATTTTGTTAATTGTCGCTGTAGTTGGCGTTGGTGAGGATGGCAGCACCCTTTCTCCGACAAGTGCATTGGCAAATGATGATTTCCCAGAGCTGAAGCCTCCAAAAAGCGCAAGTGTAAATTTCCGTTCCTCAAGTCTTTTAATCCTTTCCCGAAAGGCTGAGGTTTGTTTTGACAGCATGCTGTACTCGCCTAAACGGTCAGATAATGTGTAAAAATGTTTGATTTGATCTTGAAGCGGCAGTTCTCGCTCCAATTTGATTTCTGGTTTATGCATTGGCTGCTGCGTCTTTTGACTTTTACTTCGTTTTTGTTCTGGAACCGCCACTGTTTTTTTCCTCATTTTGAACCAGTTTGTGTCTATGTTGTGCTTTGGGCTTGCGGCCTCCTCTTCCCAAATGGCCCACATGCGATCAGCTTTCTCACGGGCCTTATTTTCTTTTCGGGCCTGTTCTTGGAGAAGGGCAAGTTGTTCTGATTCCTGGGCAAGCCGGTCATTGATCGTTTGCACATCTTTAGACACACGCTCTTTTACCATCGCGATAAGCGCCTTTATGATGTCTGCTGCTTCTCTTTTCGCCTCTTTGCGGATGAGCTCCGCCAGGTCTTTTGTGTATTGCAATACATATTCTGAGGAAAAAGCTGCCCCATGCTTGATGGCTCGTTCAATGATGTCTATTTCAAGCGGAGTGCGATAAGCCTGAATCAGCTGTTCACTTTCAGCCGTATGAACATCAAATGCCTTGGCGAGTTTATGGAACGTGTCTATTATGTGCCAATCCGCTTCAGCTTCTGTTCGTTTTATCACATCTGAGAAAAAAGCATCACGCCTTTTATCTCTTTCCTGTGCCGTTTTCGCTTTAGAAAAGAAAAAGCCTGTTTTAAAAGAAGGCTCTCGCGATTCTAGAAATGCGGCTGCCAGTTCACGCATTTCAAAAGGCGTCAGGTTGGCATTTTTTAAAATGCGATTGATTTCTTCCTGCATCCTGCTTTCTGCCTCAGTCGCTCGTATTGCCGCCTCATCCAACTGATCACGCAGCGATTGGACAAGCTCAGTTTGTGTATCAAGCTGTTCAGCAAAGCTTGGACCGTCGGTTTCGTCCTTCAAAAGCATTTCCGTATGCTCCTTCAGCAGATTGAGAACTTTTTGTTCAGTTAAAGCCTGCAAATTGTTTTTTGATTGCTGTTCTATTCTTTTTAATTCTTCTCTTAAGGTTCCAATCTGATTGAACGGGTGGTTTGGTGCTGTTACTGACGTAAAATAAAGCGATTCCTTTGAAATACCTTCATTGCAAAGCATCTCCTCAACTTGCGCTTTATAGTCATCAAACCGAGTCTCCGTCTCATCATGCCGGTCAATTTGATTGACGATAAAATACACATTTGGAATGCTCTCTTTTATCGACCTAAGGAACTTTACATTTTCTTCAGAGTGTACGTGATTATAGTGAACGACGTAAAACAGCGCATCCGCCTGATGGAGAATAGAAGCCGCTGACAGAAAATGTGCATCATCTGTTGAATCAATCCCAGGGGTATCAATATATGCAACCCCGGGATCGATTTCAGTATACTGATCAAAAATTTCAACGCTTTCAATTTGCTCGCCGTCTTTGCAGTATTGCTGTACCTTGTCTTTCTGATAAGCCCCCTCCAGCTCAGCGCATGCTCCGTCTGTTGTATGAAGCCGAACTCGTTTATCCCCGTTTCTGATCACAACAAGGTTAGCACTTGTCGGAATCGGGCTTGTCGGCAAAATATTCTCCATTAACAGGCAGTTCAGCAGTGATGATTTCCCTGCTGAATAATGCCCGGTAAACGAGATATAAATCTCTTGATCAGCTGCTTTGTTCATGACCGCGGCCAGTTTAGCAGCCCTTTGTTCATCTTGATTTTCGATGAATTGTTTATAAAGTTCCCCAGTTTTGTGCAAAAGCTCTTCTCTGTTATGTTCTGTCATAGATATGAACCCCTTTGTGCCGTTTCAATTGTGAATCTTTTTCGAAAGATCTGAATCCATTCCTCTCTCATTTTACACAAGAATGAGCAAAATTTCTTTAAGAGAATAGAAAAAAGCCGCCGATATGGCAGCTTCTATAAAAGAAAATCTGCAACTTTGACAAGTTCCAGATTCATTAAACAGATTTATTAGAGATTCCTTTTAATACAAAACCGATTAATACACTATATGTACATACCGCCCCAAGCAAAAACAGCATTGTCATTTGCTTCACCATCCTGATTGAGAATCTTTTTCAAATTCAGTTTATCATGGATGAGAATGATTTTCAATCTCTATTTAATGCTGTATTCCTCCAATGCTTTGTCTTCAGCACGAATTCTAATGGTTAACAATGCCGCATTTAAAACCGAAAACAGACTCATGGTGACGTACGCTTGATACAGCAGCGGAATCAATAAGATTTCTAATATCACAACGGTATAGTTTGGGTGCTTCATCCATCTATAAGGGCCTTTTTTTACAAGTTCCGCACCTGGAACGACAAGGATTTTCGTATTCCAATATGCTCCTAAAGAACAAAGCGCCCAATACCTCACTGCCTGTACGATTAAAATAGCCGCAGCGATACCGATCCACCAGCTTGAGGGCTGTTTGTTCAACAGCAGCACTTCCGCAATCAAAGACAGGAAAAAAAGAATGTGCATGATAATGATGTACGGATAGTGATTCTCACCGAATTCTATCGCCCCTTGTTTCTTCACCTTTTGCTCATTTTGTCTGGCTACTGCCATTTCAGCTGCTCTTTGAGCAATAAGAATGGCGATTAACAACCAAAACATCAGTCAAGCCCCCTTTTCCCAGCTGAATAATAGCAGCTCTGATGAAAATCCCGGCCCTAATGCGCCAATCAGTCCCTGTGCTGCTTCCTTTTTATGTCCGTTTTGCAGATGGTCTTTGATCACATACAATATTGTGGCTGAAGACATATTTCCGTGCTTTTTCAATATGCTTTGTGCAGATGCAAGCTTTTCTGGTGACAGCTCGAGGCTTTTGATGTATGCTTCAATCACCTTTTTTCCGCCAGGATGCGCCAAAAAAACACTGATATCACTGAATGACAGCTGATATTTGTCTAAAAAAACCTGTACATTTGTTTTAAGCCATTTTTCCACCAAGGTTGGGATATCTCTTGAGAAAATCACTTTAAATCCTTGATCAGTAAAGTCCCAGCCCATGACATCTTCTGATTGTTTCATCAAAACAGATTGGGAATCCCTTACCTTTGGCACTAGCTTTAGTTTTGACATTCCGCGGTCTGCCTTCTCCCCGCATAACAAGCAAGCGGCAATCCCATCGCCAAAAAGCGAGGTGCCAATAAGATTGCTTTTCGTTTTATCCTCCGGCTGGAAGGTCAGGCTGCATAGCTCAGCAGCGATGACAAGCACGAAAGACTCGGGATGCGCTTTGCAGTATTCGGCAGCACGCGCAAGTCCGCTGGCCCCTCCTGCACAGCCTAGGCCCCAAATCGGAATCCGCTTCGTATATGGAGAAAACGGAAGTTCATTCATGAGCCGCGCCTCAATGCTCGGTGTGGAAAGACCCGTGCTGGAGACGAAAAAAACAGCATCTACTTTCTCATAAGGGATGGCTTCTTGAAAAAACTCAGGATGAGAGAGGCACTGACGGACAGCCTCTATACTGTGCTTAAGTGTTTCTTCTATGTATATTTGATTCTTCTCTTCGAAGCTGTGATCTTCTTTATACCATTCAATCGGTTTGACAAATTGCCTCGATTGAATTTGCCCGTTTTTAAAGGAGGTTAACAGCCTGTTGATATCCTTAAAGGAGTGCTGAAACATATAGCGGGCGAACTCAGCCGCTTTCTCTTGGTTTACATTGTGCGCAGGAAGGCTTGTTCCGATGGATAAAATAAACGCCATGCGATCACCTCTTTGCATACATTGTGCCGCAACGAACTTTTTTATATACAAAAAACTCCGCCGCGGCGGAGTTAGACTGCTGTTTTTTGCTCAGAGATGCCAGCTGTTTGTTCAGTTTTTTTGGCTTTAGAAAATACGTTATATACAATATTCAAGACTACTGCAGTGAAGCTGCCGGCGACAATGCCGTTTGTTGTCAGGAGCGTTAAGGCACTCGGAAGCTGCTTAAAAATATCCGGCACAACTGTCACACCGAGACCCAGACCCACTGAGCAGGCAACGATCAGCAGGTTTTCTTGTTTTGCAAAATCAATGCGGCTGAGCATTTTGATGCCGTAAGCGATCACCATTCCAAACATCGCTACCATTGCCCCGCCTAAAACAGCAGATGGAATAATGGTCGTGAAAGCTGCGATCTTCGGAAACAGCCCGAATGCCATTAAGATCACACCGGTGACAACAATTACGGCATTTTTCTTGATTCCTGTCAGCTGGACCAGCCCGACATTTTGAGAGAATGCTGTGTAAGGAAAAGCGTTAAAAATACCGCCGAGCAGCACAGCCAGCCCTTCAGCGCGATAGCCCTTTGATAACTCTTTCTCTGTCAGACGGCGATTCGTCAGGTCACCCAAGGCAAAGTAAACACCAGTTGATTCGACAAGGCTGACAATTGCAACAATGGACATTGTAATGATGGGCGCTGCGTGAAAAGACGGCGCTCCGAAGTAAAACGGCTGAATCATTTGGACAACTGCCGCGTCCGACACATTATCAAATTGAACTTTTCCCATAAAATAAGCGATAAAGGTGCCAAACAAAATCCCAATCAAAATCGAGATGGACTTGATAAAGCCTTTTGTAAAACGGTATAGAAGCACAATGATGCTCAAAACGATAAAAGCAAGAGCAAGATTAGAGAGATCGCCGAAATCTGCACTTCCTTCTCCGCCGGCCATGTTATTCATGGCTACCGGCATAAGTGTAATCCCAATAATCGTAACAACTGAGCCTGTCACGACTGGCGGAAAAAATGATACGAGCTTTCCAAAGAAAAATGAAATAAGAATGACAAGAATACCTGAAGCGATAATACTTCCATAAACCGTTGAAACCCCGTATTCATATCCAATCGCAATCATCGGTGATACAGCTGTAAATGTACAGCCAAGCACAACCGGAAGGCCTATCCCGAAAAAGCGGTTGCTCCACACTTGCAGAAGTGTTGCCACACCGCACATGAAAATGTCAATCGATACCAAGTAGGTCAGCTGTTCGACAGTCAGCCCCATTGCTTTTCCGACAATCAGAGGAACAACAATGGCACCGGCATACATGGCGAGCACATGCTGAATCCCTAAAGACAGCGTTTTGCCGAATCCATTTCTCATGAGTGAACCTCCTGTACGAAGGACACTTTTCCCTCTTCTAAAGACTGGATTCTTGCCAAAGATTCCACCCGATAGCCCAGCTTCACAAGTTCATCTCTTCCCGGCTGAAAAGACTTTTCAATGACAATGCCAAGTCCCGCAATAGAAGCTCCCGCCTGCTTCACAATCGACAAAAGCCCGAGCGCCGCTTGTCCATTTGCCAAAAAATCATCGATAATCAGCACATGATCCTGATCGGACAGGTGGGTTCCTGACACTGCAATTTGGCTTTCCGTTTGCTTCGTAAAGGAATAAACGGACGCTGTCAGCAAGTTGTCGGTGAGTGTTAGTGACTTATGTTTTCTCGCGAAGACAACCGGCACACCTAGCTGTAAACCGGTCATCACAGCGGGAGCGATTCCGGATGATTCGATTGTTACAATTTTGGTAATACCGTCTTTTGCAAATCTTGCAGCAAATTCCCCACCAATTTTCTGCATAAGCAGCGGATCAATTTGATGATTCAAAAAGGCATCCACCTTCAGTACCTGGTCAGATAACACGACGCCTTCTTCCTCTATTTTTCGTTTCAGTGCTTCCATCCTGTCTTACCTCCGTTATGATAATAAAAAAAGCATTGCCCGCTCAAAAAAGAGCAAGCAATGCTGATATAACAAAAAACCGTACACGTGCGGTCTCATTGCTCACTCATAGTCGGACATTTACGGTGCCCGGTAGAAACTTGCGTGCCATATCCACGCGATTATATGAGTGTTCCTATGATATTGTAATAAATTATATCAAGATTCCAGCCTGTTGCATAGACAAAAAACAAAATTTCCGAACTTTATTTTTATTTTAATGGTAATCATTCGTCTTTTATGCATTTACTTTCTAAAAGAGCCTGGCAGTCTCAGCGCCAGGCTTTTGGTTACGATAGATAGAGATTTGAATATTTGTTTGTCAAATAGTCAATCAAATAGCGTACATTCAGCTCTTCTCCTGTTGCATCTTTAATAATCTCTAACGGCTTTTTCCGTTTTCCGTGAATGTGCACCTTTTCCGTCAGCCATTGCTTTATCGGATGAAATTCTCCTCTTTCCAAGAGAGTGTCAAACTCAGGCAGATCCCCGAGCATTTTTTGTTTCAGCTGAGCTGCATACATGTAGCCGAGTGCATAGGATGGGAAGTAGCCAAAATCTCCTCCTGCCCAATGGACATCCTGTAAAATCCCTTCTGCGTCCGTCTGCGGTGTAATCCCTAAATAATCTTGGTATTTTTGATTCCATAGCGACGGCAGTTCTTCTACAGACACTTCATTGCTGAAAATCGCTTTTTCAATTTCATAGCGGATAATGATATGAAGAGGATACGTCAATTCATCCGCTTCTACCCTGATAAAGGAAGGCTTTGATTCATTGATTGCCCGGACAAAATCATCCAGGGAGATATCTTTGAACTGATCAGGGGATGCTTCTTGAATTTTCTTATAGTACGGTGTCCAAAAATGCTTGTTGCGGCCGATAAAATTCTCGTAAAATAATGATTGAGATTCATGGATGCCCATTGATGCACCGTCCGACAAGTTTGTGCCGCTCAGTGCCTCGTCAATATTTTGCTCATATATCGCATGACCGCACTCATGAATGGTGCCAAAGATCGCCGTGCGGAAATCTTTTTCATCATACCTCGTCGTGACTCGAACGTCTCCGCGATTCATCGTGGTTGCAAACGGATGAACCGTTTCATCAAGCCGTCCGCCATCAAAATCGTAGCCAAGCTCCTGTAAAAAATACAAGCTGAGCTCCTTTTGCTTGTCTTTAGGGAACGTTTTTGTAATAAAGCTTGTATCCGGTTTATTTTCGGAAGCTGTCACTTGTTTAACGAGGGGAATAATCGCTTCTTTCAACTCAGCAAACAGCTGATCAAGCACCTTTACTGTGACACCCGGCTCAAACAAATCAAGCAATGCATCATATGGATGCTCTTGATAACCCCAATATGTGATAAAACGTTTATTGAATTCAATCAGCTGCTCTAAATAGGGGGAAAACAAGCTGAAATCAGATTTTCCTTTCGCTTCTTCCCACGCGGTTTCAGCCTTTGAACACAGGATCACATATTCCTTGTATTCAGCCTCAGGGATTTTTTTATTCTCTTCGTACTCTTTTTTCGCCAGCTCCACTGCCTTTTTTGTATCTTCAGATAAGTCATCAAATCGTTCATACAGGGCATCGATCAGTTCCTTCATCCGATCTGATGTTTGGATATTGAATATATCTGTTGAAAGCTGCCCGATGCTTTCGGCACGGTCCTCTGATCCGTTTTTGGGCGCGCCTGTTCTAGAGTCCCAGTGCATTAACGCAACTGCTTCGCTGTAATGTGAGATTCTTTTTAAAAGATCAAAAAATTCCTTTTCATATGTATGTATCTCCATATCCATTCCCTCCCTATTCTAGCCGTTCCATTACAGGCTAATGGAAGGGGGTATGAAAGTCAAATTGTTTGTATAAGAGGCTGCCGGTATTTTTGGCGGCAGCCTTTCTGGTTCAGTTAATCGTCATTTGATTTTTTGGCGGCGGTGTTCTCCGCTTTTTCTGTTTGATTTTTTTATCCACCCACACCGTTGCCAGCGGGGTTAACAGTGAGGTGACAATAACACTTGTCGCTATGATTGCCGTTGCTGATTCAGCAACTGGCGCAAATGAGGCATTCGCTTCCGCTAATGCGTAGGGCACGGCTACAGCCGCCCCCGCCGTAGAAGAAGCGGCCACGCCAGCGACACCGTCTCCCCGCGCAATAAAACGGTCAAGCAAAAACAACGAGCTGCCCGATAAAATGACGACAGAAACTCCGATAAAAATCCCAAGCAGCCCTGATTGAATCAGCATTCCAAAATTCAAGGTGTTGCCGAGCGAAAAGGCAAAAAACGGGATGATCGCCGGCACAACCTTACTGAATAAGTCTCTGAGATCATGATCAAGGTTTCCAAGTATACAGCCGAGTAAAAACGGGATGACTGTCGCTGCCAGCGTTTCCCACGGAAATGCGGCAAGTCCAGTTACACCAAATGTCACCATGGTCATAAAAGGCCCTGATTCTGTACTGATAAACGCAAAAGCGCCAGCATCTTCTTTTCTTCCCATATGGTTCATGAGCGCCAAATACAGGCCGCCATTCGTTTCATTCATCACTGCGACAATTGCTAAAACAGAAAGACCTGCAAAAAAGCCGGATTGTATGCCTTCATCAGGTATAAATTGCGCTGCGATCACGCCCAGCAGCGCTGCAAATCCGACCTTCCCCAATAATAATGTGATTCCCTTCCTTGCGATATAGCCTGAAGACCGAAAATCAATCGTCGCTCCTACGCAGAAAATAAAAACACCCAGTATCGGCAGCGTTCCGGTAATCAAAGCACCTGTAAACCCTCCAAAGAACTCCGCTGTTCCAGGCGCAAACGTATTGAGCGCCGCTCCCAGAAACAGCGGAATAATCATCATTCCGCCAGGTACCCGTTCAATTGTCGCTTTGATTTTCATATGTGGATTCTCCCATCCTCCGGTTATGAAAAAACATTCCCACTTACACTTGGAATACAGCCTGCAAATCTTCTTTTGAACAACTGCCCAACTGGCTTCCGACACCGACGGCGCCAGCTCCGGCTTTGAGCCAATCCGGCACGTCAGACGGATGGATACCGCCTGTCGGAATAAAGGTCACCTGAGGAAAAGGGCCAGCTAAATTTTTCATAAACGGAATCCCAAACACACCGCTTGGGAACAGCTTTAAAGTAGTGAAACCGCATGTCAGCGCTTCCATAATTTCGCTCGGAGTCAATACGCCGGGGATATAAAGTGTCTTCAAAAAAGAAAGATGTTCTGCAAGGTCAGCTGAAAATCCCGGACTGACAATAAACTGCGCTCCAGCCTCAGCAGCTTCTCCCGCTTGCTGCGCAGTGATGACGGTACCTGCGCCGATTAAGATATCTTTTCTATCACGGAAGGACTCGATAATATCCGATGCTCCAGGTGTCGTATACGTCACTTCAACGGCACGAATCCCTTTATCTAGTAAGCTTTCAATCTGCTGACAGGCCTCCTGTTTATCCTTTGTGCGAATGACTGCAATCAGCCTTGCTGCTTTCAAACGGTTTTCAACAGCTTTGGACTCCATATTAATCATCCCCTTTCTTTTGGCGAACCGTTCTTTGATCAGATAAAAACGCAGCTAATTTCTCCCTGGTCGGCATACCGTCCATATCCCCCGGTGCCTGCACTTGCAAAGCGCCAATCGCATTTCCCCTTTGCACCGCATCCTTGTACGACAAACCATCAAGGATGCCGCTGATCACACCGACTGCAAATCCGTCTCCGGCACCGACCGTATCAACCACCCGATCGACCCGATAGCCTTCTGCAAATCCTTCACCTTCCCGCGTTTTGAAGTAAGCGCCTTCTTTTCCGAGTTTAATGGCGACTAAGCTGACACCCTTTTTCAGATAAAAGTCGGCAATGCCTTCAGGTGTTTTTTCTCCGGTCAATAACTCGCCCTCAGCGATCCCCGGGAAAAACCAATCTGCAAGCCCAGCCAGATCATTAATCGTATGGGCCATCGTTGCTTGATCAGGCCAAAGCGAGGGCCTTAAATTGGGATCGAACGATACCGTTTTCCCGGCATGTTTCATATCCTTCATTACGTGGTAAGTAAAGTCTTTCATCTCAGCAGATAAGGCCGGCGGAATACCTGTCATATGCAAATGGCCTGCGCTTTGAAAATAATCTCTCGGATATTCAGCAGAAGTCAGTGTGCTTGCAGCTGAGTTTTTCCTGTAATAGGTAACTTGCGGATCGCCTTCTTTCACTTTTGACTTCAGCAGAAGACCGGTGGGATTTCCGTCCTGTGAACGGATCACGCGGGACACATCAACGCCCTCTTTTTTAAGCGACTCTAAAATAAATGTTCCGAGCTGATCATTGCCGACCTTGCTCATCCATCCCATCTGAAAACCGAGCCTGGCAAGGCCGCAGGCGACATTGCTTTCTGCCCCGGCCAAACCTTTAGAAAATGTGGATGCTTCATGAAGGCCTCCGTACTCATTAGCGTAAAACATGGCCATCGATTCCCCGAATGTCACCGCATCAAGCTTCATCTCTTCCCAACCTCCTCTTCGTTGAGGGCACCCAGGATTAAAGTGACTTTCTCATGATGACTTCTGCCTCTAATTCAATGGTTTGAGGCGCTCCCTTGTCACCTTCAATCCTTTTTAGTGCGCGTTCCATCGCCGTCCTGCCCATATCATGTGACGGCTGGGCGATTGTTGTAATGCCCGGACCGATCAGTTTATACCATTCTGTATCGTCGAACCCTGCAATCCCAATATCTTGGGGTATGCGCAGGCCGATCTCTTCCATACAGCTGATGATTTTCAACATAATTAAGCCGTTTAAAGCCAGAATCGCTTTTTTTTCCTCCGGCATCTCCTTGTAAAAAGAACGAAGTGCCGCCTTAAGCTGTTCCTTGTTTCTCACGTCAATTTCATACATTCTGACAAGCCCGTTCACATTATGAGCTGAAGCGATTTCCTGATACACAGCAGCTCTTTCTGCACGAGGGCTGATAGATGAAATTGGTTCGGTAAACAACGCGACATCAGTGTACCCTTTGCCGTAAATCTTCTGAAGAATCTCTTTTGTGATTCTTCTGTTGTCAGTCGTAACAGTATCCAGTTTTAGATCCGGAAGTTTCCGATCAATTAATATCGTTGGAATGTGCTGTTCTGCAAAGGCTTGGAGAACATCCTTGTTTTCTCCCGTTGCATTTAAAATCAGTCCTTCCACCGAATGGGCTTCAAGCTTTAAAAGCATTTCCCGCTCTTTTTCTGGACTGTTATCAGTGTTGCACACCATAATGCTGTAGCCATGTTGATCACAAACTTCTTCGACTCCCCTAAACGCGGCGACCGAAAATGGATTTGTAATGTCAGCTACTACAAATCCGATTAATTTGCTTTTTTTTATTTTCAAACCTTGTGCCATTTTGCTTGGCCGGTAATTCAATTCAGCGATTGCCTTTTTTATGTTTTTCACTTTTTCAGGAGAAATCGCATCTATTTTTCCGTTAATATAGCGGGAAACCGTTGATTTCGAAACTCCTGCACATTCTGCTACATCTTTGATGGTCGTATGGCCTGTTGTTTTCTTTTTCATTCAAGTGCTCCTGTATCTCATATATTTGAAACCGATTTCAAAACCGTTACAACACAAGAATACCATATTTTTAACATTTGGGAAGAGTTTTTTCAAAAATGTGTCTATTCACAATTTTAACGTTGACTCTTTTCACTATTTATCCTAAAATTTTCTTTGAAACCGTTACCAAAATATTTTCATTCAAGTGATGCCGAAATCCTAACCAAGGGGGAAATACAATGAAAAATCGTTATTCTGTACACCCTGAACAAGTAAAACGCTTTACGACAGAGGAGCTCCGCAGCCATTTCTTAATGGATACTTTATTTACGGAAAATAAACTAACGATGTACTACTCACATGAAGACCGGGTTGTCATCGGCGGAGCGGCTCCGGGCCAAAGTGAATTGAAGCTTGATGCCGGGGATTTCCTTAAAACAGACTTCTTTCTGGAACGGCGTGAAATCGGGATTATTAATGTCGGCCAGCCTGGTGCTGTCAGAGTTGGCGATGAGGAATATGTGCTTCAAACAAAGGATTTTCTCTATATCGGAATGGGCAATCAGGATGTAGCATTTACAAGCCTGGATGGAGAGAAAGCGAAGTTTTACTTTGTCTCCGCTTGTGCCCACCAAAACCATCCTACGCAAAAAGCTGCTATTTCTGAGCTGACACCAGACCGTCTTGGCGATGATGCAGCGTCTAATGTCAGAAGCCTGTACAAGGTCATTCATCAAGATGGCATTAAAAGCTGCCAGCTTATGATGGGCATTACGATGTTAGATCAAAACAACAACTGGAACACCATGCCGGCACACGTCCATGACCGCCGGATGGAGGCGTATCTTTACCTTGATCTCGAGAAGGATTCGAAGGTGTTTCACTTCATGGGCCAGCCGGATGAAACACGCCACCTTGTTGTCGGAAATGAGCAGGCTGTTCTTTCTCCTGCCTGGTCTATTCACTCTGGCGCAGGAACATCAAACTACAGCTTTGTGTGGGCGATGGCTGGAGAAAATTACACGTTTACAGACATGGATGCCGTTCCGATGGATGGGCTGAAATAAAATGAGTTATCTACATGATGCCTTTTCATTAGAAGGAAAAACAGCACTGGTGACAGGACCGGGAACGGGAATCGGCCAAGGCATTGCCAAAGCGCTGGCCGGTGCTGGCGCTGATATTATCGGGACCTCACATAAAAGCAGCCTGTCTGAAACACAGCAGCTAGTGGAACAGGAAGGCCGGACGTTTACGTCTTTTACATTGGACATGAGCAAACCGGAAACGATAAGAGATTCTGCAGCTGAGCTGTTTGAAAGCCGGCAGATCGACATTCTTGTCAATAATGCCGGTATTATTCACCGGGAAAAAGCAGAACATTTCGCAGAAGAAAACTGGCATCACGTATTGAATGTCAATCTAAACAGCTTGTTTGTTCTGACACAGCTGGCAGGCAGACACATGCTGAAAAGAGGTTATGGAAAAATTATTAATATCGCTTCTCTTCTATCTTTTCAAGGCGGTATCCTTGTTCCCGCTTATACGGCGAGCAAACATGCGGTTGCCGGTTTGACAAAATCGTTTGCCAATGAGTGGGCAGCTTCCGGCATTCAGGTCAACGCAATCGCTCCGGGTTATATTTCTACAGCGAATACACAGCCTATTCGCGATGATGAAAAGCGAAATGAGGATATTTTAAAGAGAATCCCTGCAGGCCGATGGGGCAAAGCGGATGATATCGGCGGGACTGCTGTCTTTTTGGCATCACGCGCTTCAGATTATGTAAATGGGCACATTTTAGCAGTAGACGGCGGCTGGCTATCTCGCTGACAAATAAAAAAGCTGACGAACACGATCGTCAGCTTTTTCCTATTACATTATATGCGGTTCAACAGGCAACACCTTTTTGACCTCATCAATGATGCGTTCATTCTCTCCGCCAGCATAAATGTGGATTGATCCACTGTCTTGATTCGAACGAATCAGACGCCCGATGCCCTGCCGGACGCGTAACAACATATACGGCAGATCAACTTCTTCGAACGGATCTTTTTTCGCCCCATTGCGTTTGGCTGTAAATACAGGATCATGCGGCGGGAACGGTAATGACCAAATGGTAACATTCTTCAACGCGTCACCAGGAATATCGAGTCCTTCCCATAGATGTACCGAACAAAGCACTGTTTCCTCTTCCTCTTGGAATTTCTCCACTAAGCTGCTGATTTCTTCATCACCTTCAAAGAAAATCGGATACGGCAGCTCCCAAGCCGCGGATAGCTGCTTGAACTCGTTTAATTCCTCAAAAGAAGGGAAAAGCACCAGCGTTCTGCCCTTATAACGTTTGATTGTTTCAATTGTTTCAGCTGTTTTTTGTTCAGCGGTCATCTCTGTTTTTGCATATAGATCAACTGTCATTTGTTCGTCATAATCATAAGGAGAATCAACAGTTAACGACAAATAATCATGAATCCCAAGACTGTCAGCTATATAATCAAATGAACCGCCTTCTGACAGCGTAGCAGACGAGAAGATATAAGGAATTTTCTTTGAAAATACTTTTTCGCCTAACACTTCTGCTACCGTTCTTGGCATTACAACAAAGGTAGAATCTGCTTCCTTTTTCTCCAGCCAGCTGATGGCATCCTTTTGATATAAAGATAATGAATACGCCATTTGTTCAACATATTCTTCTACAACTGACAGCTCGTATTGATCAATCGTGTACATCTCAGACTCGAACACGAGAGCCTCACCAATTTTATCAAGCAAACGGCAAAGCTCGTCCGCCGCCTTTTTAACACGCTGGTCATTTTTTATTTCTAAACGGTGTGAACCGGCTACTTCTTTTGATTCTTCAGAAAGAATATAGAAAAACTCGTCGTTCACAGCAAGCGCATCTTCAATCAGTTCAGCAAACTCTTCTCTGATGTCATTTTGAAGCAAACGTTCTAAAAACAATTCAAGAGTAGATTGCTTCACTCTGTAGGTTAGCGCTTTTTGCGCGGCAAACTCTAACAGATGCCCTTCATCGAAGACAACTGCACTATGATCAGGCAAGAGAGGCAGCTGGCCCTCTCGTTTGCGTGATTCTTCCGTCCACACATGCTCCATGTAAAAATCATGGGAACAAATGATTAAGTCTGTTGACTTGCGGTAGTAATCTCTGGAAAGCGTCAGACCGCATCTGTGTCTCATATCACAAGTCAGACAATCCTGAAACGAATCATAGCTTACTTCTGACCATTCTTCGTTCGATAGATTTGCATACTGCTTACGGTCGCCATACGGATAAAAGCGCTGCATCGCCTGTGATTCATGGACAAATGATGGTAATGACTCATAAAGATCCAGCCATTTATCATCATCGGAGCGCTGCATTGTTTTTTCAAGCTTCTTCAAGCATAGATATTGCTCATGTGACTTTGACAACCTTGTATCAATTTTCAGATCCAAATGCTCAGCAAGCTTCGAGATATCGCCCTCTTTTTTCACAAGCTGTTCGATTAATGTTTCATCAGCACAAGCAATAATAGCGGGTTTGCCGACATATCTTGCGTAGCTGATCGCAAAAAGAAGATAAACCAGCGTTTTCCCCGTTCCCACTCCAGCTTCGGCGAACATGACTTTTTTCTCTTTAAACGCCCGCTCCAGCTGAAAAGCCATAAACACCTGCTCATCCCGAAGGTCAAACCCTTTTTCGGGAAGGATATCGTAAAACACGTCACCAATCCAATTGTTCAATTCTTCATAAAAATTCTTTGTTTTCGTTAAAGAAAAAGGCAAACGTGATGTTGTCACCTAGTTCCAACCCCCAACTATTCGACATTCAGACCACCAATAATATCATTTTCCGCCGATGAATACAATAAAAAAACTTGGCAAGGCCAAGTTTTTTTGCGCTTACTTTCGATTGATCACATGCGACGATAAAAAAGGATGGTCTGTTGAATAAATATGTTCGACCGCTTTTTCTAAATCATTTTGCGCATGCGAAAGCACAGACGGAGACGAATCAGCCCCGAGCTCTTTTAGCTCGCTTGCTGTTGCGTCAAGCGCCCTTTGAATAAGATTAAAATGTTCGCTGTTTAGCATGAGATCACCTCTGATGGAAATAATCATCATTGTATGCGAACTTTTCATTTTATATACATGCTTTCCGCATGTTCTCACCGAAATATGCACAAACTACAATCGATATTCCGTACCCCGGATTATCCGTCTTATCAACAATATTCTATCAGGGAGTGATGTTGACATGAGTTATAGAAATCGGTTAGATCAGCATTCTGAACTGTTTCATCACAATTGGACGCGGCCTAAACGTTCTAAGTCTCAAGTAAACGGTCACACTGAAATGTCCCAAACCAACATTATATTGAGAAGTAACGCGAAAGCTCACCGTTGGTAACGATAGAATATGGCTGAAAGATGAAAGAAGACGCATGCAGAGCGTCTTCTTTTTATGCGTTTTCTGTTTTCTTGCGCTGCGGTCTTACTTTTGACCAGTATTGATAATAATCCGTTTTAATAAACCCGTTAAAGAGCTTTCTTTTCTTCGTCGCTTTTCTGCCGTATGCTTCCTCAAAATTCTCATTTGATGTCAGCATATACACAGACCAGGTATCAAGCGGTTCGAAAGCCTGTCCCATTTCTTTGTACATCTGCTCAACGGCTTTTTTCTCGCCGAGACGCTCCCCATATGGCGGGTTGCCGACAATGACGCCAAACTCCAGATTTGTCGTGAAGTCTTTAACCTGCATCTGCTTAAATTCGATTAAATCACCCAATCCCGCTTCCTCTGCATTTTCTTTTGCGATTTGAACCATGCGGTGGTCTATGTCGCTTGCGAAAATGGCAAGCGGCTGGTCATAGTTTGCTTTTTCCTCGACTTCAAGCCGCGCTTTGTCCCACAGGTCTTTACCAATCCATTCCCAATCCTCTGAAACAAAATCGCGGTTGAATCCCGGGGCGATGTTTTGGCCGATTAACGCCGCTTCAATCGCAATTGTTCCGGAACCGCAGAAAGGATCGACAAATGGACGATCCGGGGTCCAATTGGTTAATTGCACTAAAGCGGCAGCAAGTGTTTCTTTAATCGGGGCGCCGCCCTGATCGACACGGTATCCTCGTTTGTGGAGGCCCGTCCCTGACGAATCCAGCGTAAGAACAGCCTGATCTTTTAATAAAGAAACTTCCACCTTATACTCGGCACCGGTCTCTTCAATCCAGTCGTTGGCTTTGCCGGACTGCAGCTTGAGCTTTTCAACAATTGCTTTTTTGACGATCCGCTGACAGTCAGGAACGCTTGCAAGTGTTGATTTCACTGACTTCCCGATGACAGGGAATTTTCCGTTTTCAGGTATAAACGAGCGCCAGTTAATCGCTTTCGTTTTTTCAAACAGTTCATCAAATGTTTTCGCTTTAAAAGAAGCAACCTGGACCTTTATGCGGTCTGCTGTTCTAAGCCAAAGGTTCGCGCGGCAAATGGCAAGCGCATCGCCTTCAAAAATAACCTTTCCGTTATCAACCTTGCATTCGTATCCTAAATCTCGTACTTCCTTTGCGACAACAGCTTCAATGCCCATCGGCGCCGTTGCAATTAGTGTGTACTTCGTCATCGTATCACCCTGTCTTTTAAAACTTTTCTCTTTTCAAGATAAAAGCTCTCCTTATACGGGAGAGCTTGTTTTCATCATTTTAAATGTTAAGTGGTCTAACGTTCTGTAAGCCATGTTTTGTTCCGTCGTACTGCAAACGGCTCATCACCTCGTACTCAGGCGGCAATCATCTATCTACAGAAAGCATTCTGTCCTTCTCTCCGTTGAATTCCGTCAAGAAGGTTCCCCTACCAAAATTTGGGTTTCTCGCTCGAGGGGTTTACCGCGTTCCACTCTCACCATTTCTAGTGAGACTTCGTCACTGTGGCACTTTCAAGGATACTCAGCCATATCCAAAAGGACGTAGGCTTTTTTCCTGCCGTCAGCCTATCAAGGCTGCCCTAGCTTATGACTTCGCTAGGCACGAACACTACGGGCATCTCAGCACCGTGCGAGCATGGACTTTCCTCTACAGATTCAAGATCTGCAGCGATTACCCGAACGTTAAGAACATGAATTATTATATAACAACTGATTGCAATTGACAAGCGCCAATTTTTTCAAGCGCGATCAATCATAAAGCTTGCTGCCAAAAACGTGTTTTTCTAAGTTAGACAGCCGTTTTAAAATATCAAAGTTCGTTGTGTTAGATTGCACAGGCTGTTTTTTGCTGGCTTCTTCAAGCTGTTTTTTCAGCTGCAGATTTTCCTGCTGCAGTTCTTCGATTTCTTGATGGAAGGTTTCATAATCCTTAATAATCATATCTAAAAATTTGTCAACGTCTTCTTGCTTGTAGCCTCTAACGCCTGTTTTAAATTCTTTTTCCAAAATTTCTTTCGCAGAAAGCTTTACTTTATCAGCAAGCATCTTTTTCACCTCGTATCGTGAATCATCACCTTATATTTTTTCAGAAATCTGTACGGTTGTCAAATTTCCCTCTCTTTGTTAGTAGCTGTCTTCCTCTACCGTCACTCTGAGATCATCCATTGTAATAAAGTAGATGGGATAGCCATCCTGTTCGCGTCTTTTTTCCGCTGTCTCAAGCATATACTTAGGGGAACCTTCCATTTCCGGGTCATATAAAAGCATTAGCCCGTCGGACTTTTCAATGAAGAATTGATTTTTTTGTTTAAACTGAAGCGGGCTTTCATATGGGCGGTGAGTCAGGCTTGCTTCATAGTCTGCCTGAGCGAGAACTGCTCCATACAGTTCCTTGTTCGGTTCTTTCCAGTTCTTTTCCTGCTCATAAAATGGCGTGATGACAGCTACCTTTAAGTCAGGGTATTCTTCCTGCAAATCATATGCAGCTTCGGCCGCCCATAGCTCCGTACCAAGCTGGCCCGAAATTAAAATCCATTCTAACCCTTCATCCACAAAAGCAATCAGCCGGCTCTTAATGGCTTTTTTTATGTAATACAGCGCCTTGTCATCCTGTTTAAATATCCCAAGTTCAAATGGTTTATAACCCGTGATTGCCAATACTCTCATCATATCACCTGCTTTAAAAAATGGGGCTCCCACTGGGCCCCATTTGATGTGCTGCGTTTTTTACATCATCAAGCTGCACGTTTTCCTACTAGTAATCGCAGCAAGGTTTTCCTGCTTGAAAATGCTGATGCGTAGCCGGATCAACATTTGAGAAAGTGTGTGGAAAGTAATGAACGTGCTGAAAATGCTGGTGGTTTACGTTTGTTGTATGCTGTGGATGAATGTGCGGCACGATCGTTTTTGAAAACGTATGGTGTTCACAGCAATGTGTAGGATGGACAATTGGCGCCACCATATGCGGTCTGCAGTGATGCATGATAAAATCCCCTTTCCATAAACTTTATTACAATACTAAGCTATGAAAAATAAGGGGTACATGTTCTAATACAAAGACCTATTTTAAAAGTGTGCAAGTAAGCTGTCTTTAAAGTTAGAAAACACAAAAGCAATCAAAAAAACCACAACAAAGAACAAATAAAAAACACCCTTATACATACCAACTCTCCCTTTAAAAATAACTACCGTCATTTTACAGGATTCGCCGCTATTCTACAACAAAATCAATGTGAATTCAGCAAAAAAAATTCATGGCGAAACAAGTCGTCTTTTGCGCTTTCCGGGGAAATATTTAAGAGGAATATTTCCTCCTCAGCCGAGCAATTCTCACATGCAGTTTTTCTGTTTCACTTTCTGATAAGAATGCCGCATCGCCAAGTAATTGCTCTGCTATATGCAATGCTTTCCCAAACTCTTTTTTCTTGTGCTCAAAATATTTCGCAAGCTCTATCACAGCACCATATCTGCACTTATGATTTTGTGAACGGGACAGCTTTTCCCAAAGCGGCACTGCTTCTGCCAATCGGTTTTGTTTCTTGTACAGGAGCGATAAATCCAGCAGCGCTCTGTCCTGGTCCTCAAACGACTTTCCTTTAAGCGTTTCAAGCTGTTTGACCGCCTCATCCGTTTCTTTGTGAGCCATAAACCATTTCGCCATCGCATAAGCTTCACTGTGCTCTATTGGCGCATGGGATTCTGAAAGTATTTTTTTAGACATATGGATGTACAATGAAATGAGCGATAGCACGTCCATTTCATTATGATGCAGGACACCTTTTAGAAGATCCGGCTCTTGTGCCTTGATAAAATGGAAATAAAGCATTGGTGCCAAGTAACCCGGTGTATCTTCTTGTCTGTGGATGCCAAGTTCCTCTTTTTCAACCGTGCCAAGTGATACACGATCCATTTTGTGTTTCCACAGGCGTCTTGCTCCATGCAGAAGGTCGAAGTGGCCGAACTCCGGGAGCTTTGGAAGTCTGTCGCGGATCAATGTATGCCTTGTTTTCACCTGCGGCCAATCAAAGGCTTTTCCGTTGTAGGTCACAAGTGATGTAATGTCAACCTCGCTTAAAAAGCTTTGATACAAGGCAACTTCATTTCCAGGTTTGGGCAAAAGATGCTGTTTGACCACTACTTTGTCTTTATATACTCTCGCATGGCCGAGCAAAAAAATGGTGTTGCCGGCTCCGCCCCCAAGACCGGTTGTTTCCGTGTCAAAGAAAAAGAGACTGCTTTTGTTATACCCTTTTGCTGACAATGTATGTGACAGGCTGCTTTGATTCCACAAAGCGATCACTTCATCAAGCTCGGAAAAGCTGTATAACCCGTGGCGGTGAGAAAGCGGATATTCTACCTCCCTGATGAGGCAGTATTCATCTTCGAAGAAAAAAGGCTTCATGCCAAAAGCCTCCCATTCCTCTAAAAAAGGGATTTCAGCATGGTTTTGAGCGAAGTGGTTTTCTTGGTTGCCTGATTCTGTTTTCTGTTCCCCTTCATCAAGCACCATATGCTTTTTCATTCGCTGGAGTTTCCCTTTTAATGACATATCTAACCTCCCCCCTTACGACATTTGATCCAACAGGTGCAAAATTCTTTCCTTTGCTTTTATTCCTTCTATTTCGGTACCAATACAAGACGGACAGCCATCATGGCAAGGACATTGTTTAATGAGTTGCTTTGCCGCTTCATTAATGTCTGAAAAACGGTTGAAAACTTCCTCCGCCAAACCGATACCGCCCGGATAATGATCGTATAAAAAGATCGTCGGCAATCCGGTATGGGCTGCTTTGATTTGAGAAACGACATGAACATCGTTTCGGTCACACATGATATACACAGGGACAATATGCTGCAGCACATTCGAGATACCGAGAAGCAGCTGTTCCAGCGTTTTTTCCCCGATATCCTCGTCTACTGTTTTCATTTCAAGCCAAGCTGCACTTGTGTGCAGTTCTTCTTCCGGCAAATGAATAGGACCAGAACCAATATTTTCAAACGTCGTCATTTTTATCTTTTTAAAAATAGTCGGCAAAGCATTGACAGTGACGTCACCATAGTGCAATGACGTCCGGCTATTTTCTGTCGTTTTATCAATTTCTAACACTTTTAGCTGAACTGCCAGATTAGCATCCGTGTAATATTCAACATCAACTTTTCTGACATAAGCCTTTTTGTGGTCCCAATCGAGCTTCTCCACTTGATATTGAACCCCTTCATGCAAATAAATCGCTTCATCATGCAAAAGCGTCATCGCACTAAAACGATCCATTTCACCGATAATCCTTACATTTGCAATATCTGACTGATCAACAATAACGACATTTTCTTGTGACGCAGATCGCAAACTGATATTTGAAGCAGGGAACGATTCACTTGCCCAATGATACCGTTCGCCATTGCGGTGAAGAACAGCCTTTTCCTGAAGATACTCAAGAATGTCACTTACATCCATCGGCCCAAACTCTTCATCAGCGCTAAAAGGAAGCTCATAAGCCGCACACTTTAAGTGGTCTACTAAAATAATCAAATTCTCCGGATTGATTCTCGCAGATTCCGGCGAACGGTTGAAGAAGTATTCAGGATGCCGCACAATATATTGGTCGATCGGCGTTGAATTGGCGACCATGATAATCAAAGACTCACCGTGTCTTCTGCCGGCTCGTCCCGCCTGCTGCCATGCACTTGCCACACTTCCAGGATACCCTGTCATCACACACACTTGCAGCTGGCCGATATCAACACCAAGCTCTAAGGCATTCGTACTGACAACTCCTAAAATCTCTCCTTCTCTTAACCCTCTTTCGATTTCTCTTCGCTCTTTTGGAAGATAGCCTCCTCGATAGCCTCTGATTGACTTTGTTCCAATCTCTTTTTTCACAAGCTCCTGAATATGGCTTAAAATAATTTCCACCCGGACTCTGCTCCTGGCAAAAACAATGGTCTGCACTTTGTTTTTCAGAAACTCTTTCGCCAGTTCATTTACTTCTGCAGTTGCGCTTTTTCTGATATTCAGCGGTTTGTTCACAATTGGCGGATTATAAAAGACAAAGTGCTTCCGTCCGCTCGGGGCGCCGTTGTCATCGACCAGCCGCATCGGATTTCCCGTCAGCTGCTCACCCAATTCCTTCGGGTTGGCAATCGTTGCCGAAGTACAAATAAATACAGGATCGCTTCCGTAAAACCGGCAGATTCGCTTCAGCCGCCGGATTACATTCGCCACATGGCTCCCGAAAACACCGCGATACGTATGAAGTTCATCGATCACGATATACTTAAGGTTCTCAAACAAACTGACCCATTTCGTATGATGCGGAAGAATGGCAGAATGCAGCATATCGGGATTTGTAATGACAATGTGACCTGCTTTTCTCACTTTTTGTCTGATTGCCGGAGATGTATCCCCGTCATATGTAAAACTTTTAATATCTATGCCCATTTCATCAATG
Source organism: Bacillus sp. N12A5 (assembly GCF_026790125.1). Lineage (NCBI taxonomy): Bacteria > Bacillati > Bacillota > Bacilli > Caryophanales > Bacillaceae > Bacillus > Bacillus sp. N12A5. Next base: position 97,161 of record NZ_JALAMR010000005.1, read on the forward strand.
ATTTCATTTAACTCGCTCTTTTGATCCTGTGCCAGCGCTTTAGTGGGAAATAAATACAGCGCCCGGTTTGTTTCGTCTTGGGCAATGGACTGCAGGACTGGGAGATTATAACATAATGTTTTTCCTGATGCTGTGGGCGTTACGGTAACGATGTTTTCTCCTTTTTGCACATATTGATAAGCAGAATATTGGTGAGTATATAATTCATCAATGCCCCTTTTCGAAAGGGCTGTCTTTATTCTCTCGTCTATACTTTCAGGCATCGGCCTTGTTCTTGCTCCACGAGGCTCAATTTCATGCCAATTCACAACGTTTTCATTTCCTTTTAACTCAGAAATGAGCTCAGTCAGTGATTTCTTTTTCATTCTTTACACCTCTTTGTCAAGTACAGTTTACCGAATATTTGTTTGCATGGCTAGGTGCAAATTTTATACAATCGAACAAAAAAAGCAAGGCATACGCCCTGCTCATTTCGCTTTTATTGTGAGGAGCTTTGTTTCTCCTTTGTGGGCAGCCTTTTCGCCTGCCGGCACAATTGATCCTACAGCCTCACCATTCATGATCACGATCGGAATGACTGTGCTGCTCGCTTTTTCTATTATTAATTCCAAATCACACGTAATCAGCGGGTCACCGACCTTCACTTTGTCCCCTTCTTTAATATGGGCAGTAAACCCTTCTCCGTTCATATTAACCGTTTCCAGCCCAACATGAATTAAGAGTTCAATTCCCGAACGGGTTCGAATGCCAACGGCGTGTTTGGTGTGGAATATCTGAATCACTTCGCCTTCAGCAGGTGAAACGATTTCGCCATTTGTAGGCTCAACCGCTATTCCTTCCCCCATCATCTTCTGTGAAAAAACTGGGTCCGGCACATCTGTCAGGTCCATTACCGTACCGTCTGCCGGAGAATAAATAACCTCTTCTGTCACTTTTTCCTGAGTTTTGCCCATTCCGAATAATTTTTTCAGCAATGTGTTTTCTCCCTTCTCATTCGCTTCAACCGCTATCCCTACATTCACCACTATTTAACCATACTTTCAATTTTGCTTCAATTTATAACAACATCCGGCATAGCCGCATAGTCTGGTTAAAAAAGGCGGTGGCAGAGTTGGAATTCGATGATGACAAAAAGAACGATCTGCAAAAGAAAGAAGAAATCATAACGGAGGCAATAGACGATCTTTTTCAATCCTCAGCGTTCGGCAACCTGATAAACGGATTTCAGAACCTGATCAACTCGAGTTTAAAGGATGTACAGACGACCATACATGTCAGAGAAAGAGATACCGGGCTGTATGTCGATATCACAATTCCATCGACGTTTCAAGACGGCGACATCGTCGTTGACATTAAATCCAGGTATCTTCATGTCACACTTCAAGAAAAACAGCAACAGCAGCATGAAGCTACTTTTACAAGCATGACGAGAACAGTGCAGCTGCCTTATGAAGTTCGCCAGGAAGATATGGAAACGTCTTGGAACGAACAAACCATGACACTTTTCTTTCCAAAAAATAAGCATGAATGAGCGTTTCATTCATGCTTCTATCCTTTAAAAAAGCTTGTAAATCCTTTTATTAAGGATCCGACCTGATTCATTGCACTCATCACTTGGCCTGTCGTATCCATCATTTTATTAAAATCAAACTGCCCGTTGGCTTTTTTGAACTGCGACATAATACTTTGAAATTGTGAGGGCTGCTGCTGGTTAGGCCTTGGGATTGGATAAGGATTGGAAAATACAGGCGGCTGCATAGGCATAGACTGGACCGGAGAATACGGCTGATAATAATCCTGCTGCCCATATGGCTGCTGCGGCAAATATTGCCCTGGTACAGGCTGCTGATAATATCCCTGCATTTGCTGGGGATAATAATAGCCCATTTGCCGAGGATAGCTTTGAAAACTTTTGTTCATTGCGATTCCCCCTAAAACTCAACATTCTCTTCTATATATGTATGAATAAAGTCTATTGTTTGTGTCACAGGACCCGGTTCTCATTTGTCAAATCGTGTCGAAAGTTTAAATTTTTTAAAAACAGAAAAAAGTCGAATCATTATGGTACCATATCTTCAATACAGATGAGAGGGGATGCACCATAATGAACGTATCATACTTAAGCAAACGTTTTGCAGAAATGAAGAAATATGAAACAGACTGTATGAATAAACTGATGGACTTTGCCAAGTTCCTCTATATTCAAGGACATCTAAGCACAACTGAATTTCGTAACAGTATGAAGGTTCTCGAAGCAAATGGAGCAGAAAGCCCGGCATATGAGCTAAATTAACGTCCGGCCCCCTATAACAAACGAAAAGAAGACAGCCTACAGGCTGTCTTCTCTAGCAATTTCATCTTTAACTGCGTGCAATGTGTACAGGACTGATTCAGTGATGTCCTTGAATCTTTTTTTATGAATATGATGAACATATGATTGAAGGATCAATTCCTGGAAATTATCCTTTGCGGTCTCAATTTGCCCTTTATGCACATATTTCGGGCGGCGTGCTTTTATTAATTCAAGCGCCCCTTTCGCCCAGCGATCAGCCAGATCATCATTCTCTTCAACTGCAGGCTTTATTGTCTCAAAAAAATCATAAGAAAGATCACTTTCTTTTCCTTCCTGATATCGATCAGCGCCATTTTCAGTAGCTTCAATCATTTGCTCGGTCATTTCCAGCAATGTTTGTGATAGCAACACCCTTCACCTCAATGCTATCGTACCAAATTCCGCCCGAAAATTCAGCCGATGCGGTATACCTTTTCAAAGGCATACCTATGTTCAGGCGATTGATACAGCTCATTTATACAAATATGAAGGTCCATAATTTCTTCTTCTAGCACACTCAGGCGCTCATTTTCCGTTTCCCGCATCTCAGCCTCAACTGCGTTTAAAGAATGATTCAGGTTTTGCTCAGCTCGGGTTAATTCATCTTCTATATCAGAAAGCATACGGAGAATATCTGTTTTACTTACGTAACCGGACATTCGTGTACCTCCTTTACTCGTCTCTCCTGGTTAAAATTCTTTGCTCTTTAAGCTCTTTCCTTCCACATGACAAAACTAGAAGCAAATCGCCAAACAAACAGGTATTCCACGAAAAGCTGAAGTTTTCGACAAAAACACCCGCAAAAATTGTATGATCCTTCCCCTTAATGCAAACGATACTTGTGAGGAGGTGCCGTATGAAAACAAGACCGAAGAAAGCCGGCCAGCAAAAAAAGACTGAATCAAAAGCAATCGATTCTTTAGATAAAAAACTAGGCGGCCCAAACCGCCCTTCTACGTAAGAAGCAAGGATATTCCTTGCTTCTTTATTTCTTCAGCCAATGTTCCACTGCAAAAAGCGCATGAAGCTGGCGTTTTTTATGTAAATACCAGTCTGTCAATTCAATCTGCTTGGGCAATTCTTCTCGCCTAAAGCATGTTTTCTTAATCTTTCCATGAAACCAATCTGTTTTCTTTCCGTCTAATGAGTGGATCAACTCAGGATAGCATGTCCTTAACATAGGAGATGTTCTTTTTGTGATCCCGATCATTTTTTCCATATCAAAACGGGAGCCGGTATGCGGCACTGTGTGCAAAAACTGATAGAAAGAGGGGAACAATTCCGGACTGAATAGCAATTGAGACAGCTGCTTTCCCAGCCTTACCCTTTCCTCTGTCTTTGAAAATCGTTTCACTGAAATGCCGTAAAGAACCCTGTCTGGAGAAGGAAAAATAACGGTATTGAAATGAAACCAGTCACTTAAATAAAAAGGAATCGTGTCAAAAACGTTCTTTTTAAACGAAGGATTTTGTATAATAGGTGTTTGGATAGTGTTTTGTTCATTTATAATGAGGGCATACATCAGCCGCTCCGTGTTTCGCTCATGCCAAAAACGGGTCCATTCTTCCGTCATAAATTGTGAGACGCCAAAAACATGGAGATGCTGAAACAGCGGTTTCCCGATTTTTTTTGACCAGTGATACAGTAGAAGCTGCGGATAGGCATCCGAAAAAATAAGCCAATTCGCTCTATCATAGGCTAAAAAGAACCACTTTTGCTGTCTCTCACGGAGTCCAAGCTGAAACAGACTGCCTTTTAAGTCAGTCATTGACCAGCCGGCATTGCGAGAAACGAAAGATGCCAAGAGCGACCATTTGATTTCCGGATGACGGTCATAAAATGCTTTATATGCGTTCGTTCTTGAAATGTTATCTGCGTTTTTTGTTTTTGTCTGCCGCTCAATCAGGCTCAAAAGTTCGATGGTCTGTTGTTCTTGCACATGCATTCACTTCCGTCATGAATAGTTTTAATAAGGAGGATGAGAAAGTGATTCGGTATCCTAACGGAAAAACGTTTCAGCCGAAACATGCCGTTTCATCCCAAAACAGTCAGAAAAGGGCCCCGTCTTACAGTAATCGCGGAATGACCCTCGAAGATGACTTAAACGAAACGAATAAGTATTATCTGACAAACCAAATTGCCGTCATACACAAAAAGCCGACACCTGTTCAAATTGTAAATGTCCATTATCCGAAAAGAAGCGCCGCAGTGATTAAAGAAGCTTACTTTAAACAATCATCGACAACAGATTACAACGGGATTTACAAAGGGCGATATATTGATTTTGAGGCGAAAGAAACGAAAAACAAAACCTCTTTCCCCCTGCAGAATTTCCATGACCATCAAATTGAGCATATGAAGCAGGTAAAGGCTCAAGACGGTATTTGTTTTGTTATTATATCCGCTTTCGACCAAGTTTATTTTTTGGAAGCCGATAAGCTGTTTTATTTCTGGGACAGAAAAGAAAAAAACGGCAGAAAATCAATTCGAAAAGATGAGTTAGAGGAAGCGGCGTATCCGATTTCTCTTGGATACGCACCTAGAATTGATTATATTAGTATTATTGAACAGCTTTATTTTTCGCCGTCATCTAGTGCGAAAGGTTGATTAATGAAAGGTTGAGATGTTATGTCAGATCAATTTACCAGCCGTGAAGCTCGACGAAAAGCAAACAGCAAATCGAGTCCTTCACCGAAAAAAGGCAAGAAACGAAAAAAAGGCGGGTTGTTTAAAAAGACCCTTTTCACTTTACTCATTCTGTTTGTATTAGGCGTAGTCGGCGGTGCCGTAACATTTGCCGTCATGGTTTCGGATGCGCCTTCACTAGACGAAAGCAAATTGAAGACGCCATATTCATCAACGATTTACGATAAAAACGGAAAAGAAATCGCTGAAGTCGGCGCCGAAAAACGGACCTACGTCTCTATAGATGAAATTCCCGATGTTGTAAAAGAAGCCTTTATCGCAACAGAAGATGCTCGCTTTTATGAGCACCACGGGATTGATCCTGTCCGTATCGGAGGCGCCTTAGTTGCCAACTTTAAAGACGGCTTCGGAGCTGAAGGCGGAAGTACGATCACTCAGCAGGTCGTCAAAAACTCCCTTCTTTCACATCAGAAGACGCTGAAACGGAAGGTGCAGGAAGTATGGCTTTCGATTCAGCTGGAGCGCAATTACTCTAAAGATGAAATTTTAGAAATGTATTTAAACCGGATTTATTTTTCTCCTAGAGCATACGGAATCGGAAAAGCGGCGGAAGAATTTTTCGGCGTTACAGATTTAAGCAAATTGACTGTCGAACAGGCTGCGACCCTTGCAGGTATGCCGCAAAGTCCGACAGCATACAATCCCGTTAAAAACCCAGATAAAGCGGAAAAACGCCGGAACATCGTACTCAGCCTGATGAAAAAGCAAGGATTTATTTCTGATTCTCAATATAACAAAGCCAAAAATGTGGCGATGAAAGATGAAGGCGTTGTATCACAGAAGGAATATGAAAAAGCAAGTACAAACAAATACAGCGCGTTTGTTGAAGAAGTCATGAAAGAAATTGATGAAAAATCTGATGTCGATCCATCTGCTGACGGATTAAAGATCTACACGACATTAGATACAAAAGCGCAAGACAAACTTGATGAATTAATGGACGGAGACACTGTAGGATTTACTGAAGGCATGCAGGGCGGCGTTACCCTTCTCGATACGAAAACCGGAGAAGTACGTGCGATTGGCGCCGGAAGAGATTCTGCTGTTGGGGGTTACAATTACGCGACCCAAGCTCAGCGACAGCCTGGATCTACCATTAAACCTATTCTCGACTACGGTCCAGTTATTGAAAATAAAAAGTGGTCCACTTACGAGCAAATTGATGACTCAGCTTACACATATTCTGACGGAACAGCCATTCGTGACTTTGACCGTTCCTATAAAGGGATTATGTCTATGCGTGAAGCTCTTGCCCAATCTCGTAACATCCCGGCTTTAAAAGCATTCCAAGCAGTTGGAAAAGACGCTGCAGTTGACTTCGCTAACGGATTGGGGCTTGGATTAAATAAAGAAAAAGTGTATGAATCATATTCTATTGGAGGATTCGGAGAAGGTAATCCGGGTGTTTCTTCTCTGACCATGGCTGGAGCATACAGTGCATTCGGAAATAACGGAACGTATAATGAACCGCACTTTGTGAAGTCAATTGAATTCAACGATGGAACAAAGCTTGATTTAACGCCTAAATCAAAATCAGCAATGAGCGATTATACAGCCTTTATGATTACAGATATGCTGAAAACAGCTGTTAAAACGGGTACTGGACAGCTTGCTCAAGTACCAGGAGTAGAGGTTGCAGGTAAAACTGGTACAACTAACTTCGATGAAACGACTATACAAAAATACAATATCGCATCAGGCGGTGTACCAGATTCATGGTTTGTAGGATATACACCTCAGTTTACTGCTGCTGTATGGACAGGTGTAGACTCTGAGAACAAGATAGGAAAAAAATCTTTAAATCAAACAGAACAGCAGGTCGCAAAACGTCTATTCGCACAACTCATCGCAGAAGTCGATGACGGAAGCGGATCATTTGAAAAGCCTGACAGCGTAGTGGAAGCCACCGTAGAAAAAGGTTCTAATCCGGCAAAACTGGCAGGGCCAAATACGCCAAGCGATAAGAAGCTCACAGAGTACTTTGTTAAAGGCACAGCTCCTTCTACTGTTTCTAAAACATATGAGAAAGAAGAAAAAGAGGAAACAGCTAAATTGTCTGGTTTAAACGTGAAATACGATAAAGACAATCAATCTTTAACGTTAAGCTGGAATTATGACGGAGATGCGACCTTTGCTGTAAAGCAATCTGTTGACGGCGGCAGCTACTCGGACATTCAAAACAGCTCTGCAAAAGAGGCAGTCATTTCAGGCGTGCAGCCAGGATCTGTATACAAATTCGAAGTGACAGCCGTCAGTGATGATGGCAAAAGTACAGCTTCTACATCCTATCAAGTGCCGAAGGCTGAAGATGAGGAAGATAAAGAAGATCAGCAACAAACGGATGATGAAAATCAAGATGATGAGAAGACTCAGGATGATACACAAACTGATGATTCTCAAACTGATGACAGTCAGACAGATCAAGATCAGACAGATGATGCAACAAACGATCAAGACAAAAAACAAGACAACACGAACACCAATCCGTCCGACAATAATAACCAAGACCAATCTAACGGCAACAACAGCAATAACAATGGCAACAATCAGGATACATCGGATGGTAATACGAACCCAGATACGAATGATTCATCAGGTTCTGATCCAAATAAAAACAAAACAGACAACACTGACAAAACACAAACGAACTCAACATCAACAACAGAAAAAACAAATTAAACAAAAAGCCATCACCTTATCGGTGATGGCTTTTTTCTTCATAATAAAAACCCTCCCCTTTTAAGGGGGAGGATTTTATCGATTCATCGCATGATATTTATAAAAATGCTTTTGCATTTCAGTAAACAGCTCATCAAGCTGAATAAAACAATGGTATTGGGTCGGCTTTAGAAGAATAAATTCCACTCGTTCAGCCCAATTGATCGGCTTTGCGGGAAATGTTTTCTTCGTCAGTTCTGGCCAATCAAGCGTTCTTACCCGTTCACCTGCTGTCCAGTGAAACGAAGCCAGCAAACATACAATGCCCTTTAGCATTTCGTTTTGGTCACATCTCGATTTTCGTGTTTGAAAGACTGGGAGAAGTGATGCTTTGATGTCATCCCACACTTCAAATAAAATCGGAACGTACTTGCCGCTTTCCTTCCATGGCAAAACGCCTTCAGATTTAGTGCAATAATCAAAATACAGGGGGTTGATCCGCAATGCCTCTTTCATATCCGAGAAGCTCAGCTGGCCGATACTGCGCAAGTCTTTTTCATAGGAAGCCAACACTTCTTTTGCTTGCATCATCGTTTCACCAGTCCTTTTTTATCTCTCTTCTGCCCTTCCCTGCACAGAGAAAGCAGCGGACATTCCGCACAGCGCGGAGATTGGGCTTTACAGTGATATCTGCCGAAGAAGATAAGCCGGTGATGGGTAACGGACCAGTCTTCTTTTGGAACTTTGCGCATCAGCGTCTTTTCCACTTCCAAGACTGAGTCCTTCCAACGGCAGATTCCTAAACGCTTGCTGACTCTCTCCACATGGGTATCTACGGCAATGGCCGGCACGCCAAAAGCAACAGACACCACGACGTTGGCTGTCTTTCTTCCGACACCTGGCAGTTTGACAAGCTCATCACGGTCTCTCGGTACTTCTCCACCGTAATCTTCAATAATCATTTTGCTCAGTTTTTGGATGTTTTTCGCTTTATTGCGATACAAACCGATTGATTTTATATCCTGCTGAAGCTCTTCCAGCGAAACAGCCAAATAGTCTTCCGGCCGTTTATATTTTTGAAATAATGTTTTGGTCACTCTGTTTACAAGTGCGTCTGTACATTGCGCAGATAAAGCGACTGCCACCACTAATTCAAAAGGATTGGAATGAACCAGTTCACACTCTGCGTGGGGAAACATGTCGCCTATCTTGTCTAAACAGAATTCAATTTGTTTTAGATTTAACACGATTGTCACCTTTTCACTTTATTGTTCAAGCCAATTGTAAAAAGGAACCTGCCTTTTATACTCTTTTTGCGGTTCATTCTGCTTTTGTTGTACCTTCCGGAATTTTTGGCTGTGAACTTTAGCTTGCTCTACAGTTTTCAGCCCGTTTTTCTTCCACTCAAATAAAATGCGGTCAATGTAACGGAAGCTGAGTTTCCCTGATAGTACAGCCTCTTTTAACGCGTGTTTGATCAGCTGCGCGTCATGCTGATCTTGGTCCTGCCAAATGGCCAGTGTTTCACACTCCAAAGGTGATAAGGGTCTGGCGAACTCTTCCTCAAAAATGGTATAAAGGCTTTTTTGTTCCCCTTCTGCTTTTCTTTCCTGTGTTTGAGTCTGTGCAAGCTGTATATACTCGTACAGCTTGCCCCATAAAGGCTGTAGAGAGTATTTCTCAAACTTGATGCCGTTTTGGTCTTCACATTCTTCAATAAACAGAAAGCCTTTCTGAATAAACATCCGCAGTCTGTTTGTGCATTCCTCAACAGAGATTGACATACCTTCCTGCAGCTGATTCGGTGTAGGAAAATAAGATCCTCTTTCTAAATGCATTTTGATTTTCAGCAGGAGAATAAGCTCTGTTTCATTCAGCCCGAGCTGTTTGTAATGCGTGAGCAGGAGATTAGGGATTGTTGACGTTCCCTGTTCCTGCATATCAATAAACTGATGTTTTTTCATCGTCACACCTCTTACTGTAAAGGATTGTGATTTCCCCTTTACTGTAAAAAGTCTCCCTTGCAGGAGACTCTTTTTCTTGTTTCATTTGAATGTATTACGGATATAGACGGTTTAACAGTCTTGGGAACGGAATGGTTTCACGAACGTGAGGCGCTCCGCTGATCCAAGCTACTGTCCGCTCTAATCCAAGGCCGAAGCCGGAATGAGGAACTGATCCATATTTTCTAAGTTCAGCATACCATTTATATGCGTCAGAATCCAGTCCGTGTTCTTTAAGACGCGCTTCCAAAAGTTCCATATCGTGAATTCGCTCAGATCCGCCGATGATTTCACCATAGCCTTCCGGCGCAATGAGATCTGCACAAAGCACGACATCTTCACGGTCAGAAGCAGGCTGCATATAGAACGGTTTTAAGGACGTTGGATAGCGGGTGATGAATACCGGTTTGTCATAGTGTTCAGCAATCGCTGTTTCATGAGGCGCCCCAAAGTCGTCCCCCCACTCGATATCGTCAAAGCCTTTTTCTTTCAGGAACTCAATCGCCTCATCATACGTAATTCTTGGGAAAGGAGCTTTGATTTGCTCGAGTTTTGACGTGTCTCTACCCAATGTGTTTAATTCAATCTTGCAATTCTTAAGAACCGATTGCACGATGAAAGAAACGTAATTTTCCTGTACTTGAAGGTTTTCTTCAAATTCGACAAACGCCATTTCCGGTTCGATCATCCAGAATTCGATCAAGTGGCGTTTTGTTTTAGATTTTTCCGCTCTGAAGGTCGGGCCGAAAGAAAATACTTTTCCTAACGCCATAGCTGCAGCCTCCATGTAGAGCTGGCCGCTTTGAGACAGGTAAGCATCTTCATCGAAGTACTTTGTCGCAAAGAGCTCTGTTGTCCCTTCAGGTGCGCTTCCAGTCAGAATTGGCGGATCAACTTTTACGAAGCCTTCGTTATTAAAGAATTCATACGTCGCGCGAATGATTTCATTACGGATTTTCATGATCGCATGCTGGCGTTTTGACCGAAGCCATAAATGTCTGTGATCCATCAAGAACTCCGTACCGTGTTCTTTTGGCGTAATTGGATAATCAGTCGCTTCGTGAATAACTTCAATATCTGTCACGGCTAGTTCATATCCAAGCGGAGAACGCTCGTCCTCTTTGACAATCCCTTTTATATAGAGTGACGTTTCCTGTGTCACTGATTTAGCTGTTTGGAAGATGCTTTCTTCCACTTCCGCTTTTACTACGACACCTTGAATAAAGCCGGTACCGTCCCGCAGCTGTAAAAACGCAATTTTCCCGCTTGAACGCTTATTAGCGACCCAAGCTCCGATCGTTACTTCCTCACCTACGTGCTTGTACACTTGGTTGATTGTTGTTTTCAACATATTTCCCTCCAAAACAAGAAAGACATTCGGAAGCTTATTGCCCCGCGAACTCTTTTATCATCACTTTATTATACCCGCTCTTAACTAACCGGGTCAATGCAGATAAAAAGCGGCTTTTTTGTCAGCCGCTTTTTGATCTGTTAGCTATGTTTTTCTACAAAACGCTTGATTCTTTCAATCGCTTTTTCAAGAAGATCTAACGAGGTTGCGTAAGAAAGACGGACATTTTCAGGAGAGCCGAATCCGGACCCTGGAACAATCGCAACTTTTTCCTCCTCGAGAAGCGCTTTAACAAATTCATCTACATCTTTAAAACCGCAAGATTGAGCTGCTTCTTTTGCATTCGGGAACAAGTAAAAAGCGCCTTCTGGTTTCACACAGCTGAATCCAGGGATTTCTACGAGCTTTGCATAGATTGTGTTCAATCTATGTTCAAATGCTTCTCTCATTTCTTCCAGCGGCTCAGAAGGCCCGTTATAAGCAGCAATTGCTCCGTACTGTGCGATGGATGTCGGATTTGACGTGCTGTGGCTTGCAAGGTTCGTCATCGCTTTTATAATGTCTTCTGCTCCAGCTGCATAGCCGATTCTCCAGCCCGTCATGCTGTGTGACTTTGATACGCCGTTTATAATGACCGTTTGCTCTTTCAGTCTGTCAGACAGCTGTGCAATAGAAACATGTTTCTTTCCGCCATATGTAAGTTTTTCATAAATTTCGTCAGACACAATCAGGATGTCATGTTGGAGGCACACCTCACCAAGCGCTGCCAGCTCTTCTTCAGTATACATGACACCAGTCGGGTTGCTTGGAGAGTTAATGACGATCGCTTTTGTTTTTTCTGTGATCGCATTTTTCAGCTGTTCAGGAGAAATTTTGAAATGATTTTCCTCAAGCCCTTCTACATAAACAGGCGTTCCGCCAGCGAGTTTCACCTGCTCAGGATAGCTTACCCAGTAAGGTGTTGGAATAATGACTTCATCTCCTTCATCCAAAATCACTTGGAAAAGGGTGTACAGAGCATGCTTGGCACCAGTGCAGACAATAATTTGAGACGGTTTGTATTCAATCTTCTGGTCGCGTTTAAATTTCTCTGCAATACTGTTTTTTAGTTCAGCGAGACCCCCTGAAGGCGTGTACTTTGTGTGGCCTTCATTCATTGAACGTACAGCGGCATCAATAATGTGCTGCGGTGTATTGAAGTCTGGTTCCCCTGCCCCTAGACCAATGACGTCATGGCCCGCTGCTTTCAGTTCTTTTGCTTTCGCTGTGATTGCCAGTGTAGTAGACGGTGTTAATGCGGATACTCTTTTTGCCAGTTTCAACTTGAACTCCCCCTAATTCGTCTTAAGGCGTGATATTTTTGAGAATCTTTCCAGTTGTAAAGTCCACATAACTTAAACTGTATTGGCCTTCTTTGTTTAAGTACGTTACTTCCCAAAGCAGGACGTTTCCTTCTCTTGCCAGGTGAACCTCTTTTTGCTTTGAAACCAGCCCTTCATCCTGTATGATTTTCGCCGCTTTGTCTTCCGATATTCCCTCTTTTGCTTCTTTTGAGAGAATTTTTGCTTTTTTATCAGCAGGAACCCAGACATATAATTTGCTGCCTTTTTTGTCTGTTCCCTTTACAACATAATATTTTTCTTTTCCGACAAATGTTTCGACTTGATCAACGCTGGTGAGATCGGTTTCTTTTTTAGCTTCAGCAGCTGCTGCTTCGTGCCCCTCTTCCTTTTGTGCCATGGCTGATTTATAAATGCTTGCCGAGACAAGAAGTACTGCTAAAAAAATAATACCAAAAATGACGGTAAATATTAATGCTTTTTTTCTCATCTTCTCACCTACGTACGATAAATGGTAAAAACGGCTTGGTTTTTGTTTTCCTCATCCAGCGCAAGGCCGAACATCAGATTGTCTCTTTTCAGTGTGCGATTCAGTGTGTCTACAATTTTATACAGATCATCAGAATGCTCTACATTAATTGTTGAAAGAATTTCGATTTTGCTTTCCATTTTTTCATCCTCCATTTTGAACAAATATTGTTAGTCATACTCCATTTCAGGACACGCCATACTAGTATCACAGAGCGGCAAAACCGCTTTTAAAATAAAACACCATCCTACTCCCACACCGCAAAAGCCGCTTTATGCGGCTTTTACTCTTTTTTCCCCGCAACGTAATCCTCAAGCTCACTGTCAGTCATTTCGGATACGGAGGTTGTCGGCAGGGCATCGAGAAACAGCCTGCCGTAACCAGCGGTTTTAATCCGTCTGTCCAATATGACAATCGTCCCTTTGTCACCTGCTGTCCGCAGCAAGCGGCCGATTCCTTGCCGGAAGGTCAGCACCGCTTCCGGAAGTGACACTGTTTGAAACGGATTCCGGCCTTTTTTGCGGGCAAGCTCACATTTCGCAGCATGAAGCGGGTGATCAGGAGACCGGAATGGAAGCCTCACGATCATGACTGTTGTCAGCTCATCACCAGGGAAATCAACGCCTTCCCAAAAATGATTTGTGCCAAGCAGGATTGCCTGATTGGATGTTTTAAAAGTTTTCATCAGTTTGCCGGGGCTTCCGCCTGTTATTCCTTGCGCTAATAGCTGAATGCCGGAAGCACTCATTCCGTGCTTAAGCTCCTGATGAACCTTTTTCAGCATATCATGCGATGTAAACAGCACAAGGATTTTGGGCTGTTTTTCTTTTGCCATCAGTTCAATATAACGGGCAGTATCCTGTATAAATTCAGTTTGCCCCGTATCTTGGATTGATTTCATTTCTTTTGGAATCATTACCCGCATGCGTTCATCGTAAGAAATAGGCGACTCAATTCTCATGGTTCGCGGGAAAAAGTCACCGAGCCCCAGCCGTTCGATCATATATTGAAAAGAATCTTCGACTGTAAGGGTTGCAGATGTTAACACCACACTGTTTTTGCGCGCGAAAAACTGATCAGCCAGAAGTTCACCAGGTTCAAGCGGCTGTGCGTAAATGGCCACCGCATTTTTTGCTCCCTTCGCGTCTATTTCAATCCAAACCGCTTCATCGTCATCAGACTCAAAAAACAGCTGCTGTAAAGTTTGACAGTAACGCTGTAAGTCTTTCATGCTTCTTTGATATTCATCAGTTAAAAAGGCGGTTTTGCTCTTCATACTGGTAAGGTGTTTTTCCATGAGGGCAGACTGTGCCTCAAAGAGCTGCTGTAAATGTGCCAGCATGGAACAAAGCCTCTCTGCTCCATCCGTTAAAATCGGCCAGCTTTTATCCTGGCTTTCTTTGTTCACCTTAAAGACTAGACGGTTTAAGTCTTCTTTAGGTTTTCTTCGTTTGACAAAAGAGTGCACAGAGCTGAAGAAAGCATCACTTTCTAATTGAATATGCTGAATCCACTCTTCCAATTCGAAAAACGAATCAACCGGCAGGCTGTTTCGCTGGAATAGCTGTCTCATTTTTTTTAGAAGCCCATGCTCCTTCAGGGTGCCGATTCTGCTCAATTTAGAGTGCAATTCTATGTAGGTGGCTCTTTTTCCTAAATGTTCGCTTGCAGCCCGTTCAAAATGATGTGCTTCATCAATAATAAATGTTCCGCTGTCAGGGAGTCTCTTTTTCCGGCTGCCTTCATCGGTCAGCAAAAGAGAGTGGTTGGTGATGACCAAATCGGAACGCATGGCAATCTGTTTAGCCCGTTCATAAAAGCCGGTCACACTCTCATTGCGACTTCTTTTATTGGATTCATCGTCATAAGCCAACCTATCCCACAGCAATTTTCCGCCTGAGGGTAAATTCAGTTCAGCTACATCTCCTGTGTTTGTCTCTGTCAGCCAAACAAGGAGCTGTGCCTTTGTCAGTACGGCATCATAATTATCATCATCTTCATGAAGCACCTGTTCAAATTTATACAGGCATAAATAATGCGATTGCCCTTTTAAAATCGCCGCTGTTACCGGAAATGGAAACAGGTCTTGGACAATCGGCAAATCCTTTGTCAGAATCTGCTGCTGCAAGAGCGTTGAATACGTGCTGATGATGACCGGCTTTTTTGATTTCTTGGCAAAAAGCGCAGCCGGAATAAGGTAGCCAATCGTTTTTCCGATTCCCGGAGGAGCTTCAATCAACGCGTGCTCACGATTGTCAAACGCTTCAGCCACTTCTTTCATCATCATTATTTGGCCGTCTCTTTTTTCATACCCAGGCATTAACTCAGACAAAGCTTTTTCATTTCCCGCTTCCCAATTTTCAATCTCAAATGAGAAGTCACTGTCTTCATTGACACGTTCATTGAACGATTCAGGCTCTCTGACAGAAAAGGAAGAAAAACGCACATAACCCGGTATGTCGGTATGTCTGTTTTCATAAATGAACATATCCAACAAATGCGTCAGATCACTGATAAAATGCTGCGAAAGCCTTCTTAACTGCTTTAATGTCGGATAAGGCAGCTGCCGCAGCTTTTCAAGGATTTCCAAAAAAATAAGCCCTGTGACTTCAGCATCGCTGTCAGCCCGATGCGGCTGATCATGCCGAAGCTGAAGCTCCTCGCTTAATTCGGTCAGCTTATATCCCTCAAATCCCGGAAAAACAATCCGGGAGAGCTCAACAGTATCCAACACTTCACAATCCGGGAGCTGAAAGCCCGCCTTATGTAACTCATACTTGACAAATCCAAGATCGAAATGGATATTGTGGGCGACAAAATAAGCGCCGTCAAGCAAATGGAACACGTCTTCAGCCACTGCTTCAAACGGCTGTTCATGCTCTACCATTTGATTGGAGATTCCAGTAAGCTGCTCAATAAAAGCAGGAATGGATTTATTTGGATTAATATATTTTGAAAACCGCTCAGTAATTTGTCCATTTTCGATTACAACCGCTGCGATTTGTATGATTTTATCGCCTTTCTTTGGCGAATTCCCTGTTGTTTCTACATCTATAACAACGAACCGTTGCTTTTTCATTAAAATGGACACCTCAATTCTTGCATACGACAAAAGTGTAACACGTTTTGTGCGGAAATGGAGCGGCAAAACCGTTTTACTCTCAAAATCTTAAAAGAAAACCCCCGATAAAGGGGGCTTTTCTTTTACAAAACTGTGCCGGCCGGTTCGTTCCCCAGCATTTGTTCAATTTTGTTCTGATCATTCAGAACAGCTACCTTCGGCTCATGGCTTGCCGCTTCTTGATCAGACATCATTTTGTAGGAAATAATAATGACTTTATCGCCTTCCTGCACAAGGCGTGCGGCTGCACCGTTTAAGCAGATGATGCCGCTTCCGCGTTTGCCCGGGATTATATACGTTTCCAAGCGCGCTCCATTATTATTATTCACAATTTGCACTTTTTCATTAGGAAGCATTCCTACCGCATCAAGGAGATCTTCATCAATCGTAATGCTTCCCACATAGTTTAAGTTTGCTTCCGTAACAGTTGCCCTGTGAAGCTTGCCGCTCATCATCGTGCGATACATATTATATTCTCTCCATTTCTCGAATATCAATAATGATATTATCTATTAAACGCGCCTTTGAAAAAGCAACTGCAACAGCCAGAATCATTTTACCTTCTATGATGGTCACAGGCTCAAGTTCCGGATAGGAATAAAGCTCCACATAGTCAATGGTGCCGCTTGTCGTTTCAATGATTTCTTTAGCGGCGTTTATCACCGCTTCAGGGTCCCTTTCACCGGCTCTGACCAACTCTGCACTTGATTGAAGGGCCTGATACAGCTTAGGGGCTTCTTTTCTTTCCTCAGCAGTTAAGTATACATTGCGGGAGCTTTTGGCTAAGCCGTCTTCCTCCCTGACCGTATCGACAGCAACCAATTCAATATCCATGAAGAAATCGCTGATTAAGCCATCAACAACTGCCACCTGCTGTGCATCCTTTAAACCGAAATAGGCGCGAGTCGGCTGCACAAGGTTGAAAAGCTTCGTCAGTACGATCGCAACCCCGTCAAAATGTCCTTCTCTTGATCGGCCGCATAAAACGTCTGTGCGCCTTTCAACGTGAATCGTGACATTCTTCTCAGGATACATATCACGAGCATCTGGTGTAAAAAGAATATCTACTCCGGCCTTTTCTGCAAGAGCCGCATCCCGCTCAATATCGCGAGGATAAGCTTCAAAATCTTCATTAGGGCCAAATTGGGCAGGATTCACAAAAATGCTCATAACGACTGCGTCATTTTCTTGTCTCGCTTTGTCTGCCAGGGTTAAATGCCCCTCATGCAGAAACCCCATCGTCGGCACAAATCCGATTGACTTTCCCTCTGACTGATATTGTCTTATGGCTTCTTTGAGCTGTGAAATATCTGTAATCTGTCTCATCCTATTTTCCTCCGTACAAGCCGTCCAGCACTGTCTGATTCATTTGAAAGGAATGCTTTTGTTCAGGGAAAGCACGATGTCTTACATCATGGACATATCCGCTGATTGCTGTTCCGATTGTTTCGTCAATTTGCGTATATTGTTTTACAAATTTAGGTGTTCTCTCAACACCGTGGCCGATAATATCATGATAAACGAGAACTTGTCCGTCGGCTTTCACACCAGCCCCGATTCCGATGACCGGTATGCTTAGCATCTCGGCAATTTTGGCTGTGAGTTCTGCAGGCACACATTCCAGCACAAGCATCATTGCTCCTGCTTCTTCGCATTTTATACTGTCTTCTATTAATTTTTTGGCGCTTTGCTCGTCTTTGCCCTGCACTTTATATCCGCCTAATACACCGACTGACTGCGGTGTTAAGCCTAAGTGACTGACAACCGGAATGCCTCCGAGCGTCAATGCGCGAATGGATTCAAACACGCCTTCCCCGCCCTCAAGCTTCAGTGCGTCAGCTCCGCTTTCCTGAACGATAGCGGCTGCATTTTTCAGTGTATCTTCCTTGGACAGGTGATAAGACATAAACGGCATATCGGTTACGATAAATGTATTCGGTGCGCCTCTTTTAACCGCTTTTGTATGATGGATCATGTCCGCAACCGTTACACCGACAGTTGAATCGAGGCCGAGGACGACCATTCCGAGTGAATCACCGACTAAAATCATGTCAACTCCCGCTTGTTCAGCAAGCTTAGCCGCCGGATAATCATAAGCGGTCAGCATGACAATCGGTTCTTCAGACTCCTTCATTTTTAGAAAATCCAGTTTTGTTTTCATGTTTTCTCCTCCTCAAGTTTAGAGGAGATGATCTGCCGTTCTCTTCTGCAAGCCAAAAAAACCTTCCGTTACAACGAGAAGGATTCTTCACTTTCTAAAGTTCGGCGAGTTTCATCCCTCTGTCCCAGTCCTTTTTTGGATCAAGGCAGACTGCTGCAATGTCTATCTATTTATATAGGTGCAGTTCGCAGGCGATACTGCCCAATGGAAGTATACCAAAATCAACGGGCTTGTACCAACACATTAGCCCAATTCAATATCGGCAGAATAGATTTTTTTAATGCCTTCATTTGTTTCTAGCAAAAGAACGCCTTCATCATCTATACCTAACGCCTTCCCATAAAATGTTCCGTTTAATGTTCTGGCCCTCATATGAGTGCCGATTCCCAACGCATAGCTTTCCCATAAAAGCTTAATCGGTGTAAAACCGTGCGTCATATAATCCCGGTACCGTTTTTCAAAGGAAAGCAGGATATGCTGGATGATGCCGGCCCGGTCAATTTTTTCTCCGGCAGCTTGGCCGAGGCTTGTGGCGATGTCCCTCAGTTCATCAGGGAAATCCTCCGGCTGCTGGTTAACGTTAATGCCGATGCCAATGATGACTGAGCGTACGCGGTCTTCCTCGGCCTGCATTTCTGTTAAGATGCCAACTGTTTTTTTTCCGTTGATCAAAATATCATTAGGCCATTTTATATCCGTCTGGATGCCTGCTGCCTCTTCTATTCCCTGCACAACAGCTACTGCAGCAAGCAGGGTAAGCTGCGGTGTTTTTTGAAGCGGTATGTCTGGCCGCAAAATCAGGCTCATCCAAATGCCGTTTCCTTCTTGAGAATGCCACACCCTTGACATTCGTCCCCTGCCGGACGTTTGTTTGTCAGCCACCACGAGAGTGCCTTCCGGTGCGTTATCATTCGCCAGCTCATGAGCTGTTTTTTGCGTGCTTGATAGAACGTCATGATAAATAAGATGCTGCCCCATCACTTCCGTTTTCAGTCCAAAGCGAATTTCACTTTCACTGAGTTTCCCGGGTTTTTTGATGAGCCGGTATCCTTTTCTTCTGACGGCTTCTACTTCATAGCCCTCTTTCCGAAGCTCTTCAATATGCTTCCACACAGCAGTTCTGGAACAGCCGAGGGCATCACTGATTTTTTGGCCGGAAATAAATTCATTCCCGGCCTGAGAAAATAATTCAATAAGATCTTTTCTTAATGTTGATCGCATGTCTTCAGCCACTCCTCTATGTGGTTCTTTTGATTGGAGAGCTTTCCTGTCACAACAGCCTGCTCAATCCGCTGTAATTCTTCCGACACCCATTTTCCGGCGGGCCGGTTTCGCAGCGCAAGCAAATCCTTACCCGTGAAATCAAGATCCTTAAGGCTTTTGATCGGCAGGCTTTGATAAGCGTTTTGAATGTCCTTCAATTTTTCTTCATCCAGTTTTTCGTTTCGCCGCAGCTGCGATATTTTGGCCGCTGAAAGCAGTGCTCTTTCCCCGGCTCTGTACATTGACATTTCGTCAAGGCTTTGGCCAAATGTATGGACAATGTGAATGGCTTCCTTCATTACTTTTCCTGGGAGCTTCCAGGCTTTCAGGAAAAGCGGCGCATCTTTTAATTCTACGTTCAGATCAATTAAAAGCGCAGCCCAAAGCTCCTCACGGGATGTTAAATCATAAAATGGAAAGCTGCTCGCAGCCATCAGGTTTTCTCGTTTATGGTAAAAACCAGGCAGTTCCTCATACAGCCCTGT
Source organism: Bacillus sp. N12A5 (assembly GCF_026790125.1). Taxonomy (NCBI): domain Bacteria; kingdom Bacillati; phylum Bacillota; class Bacilli; order Caryophanales; family Bacillaceae; genus Bacillus; species Bacillus sp. N12A5. Next base: position 117,110 of record NZ_JALAMR010000005.1, read on the forward strand.
TTGAATCAGTGTTTGGAGCGCCTGACGGGACGCTCTTCCCTGCAGCAGCTTCTCGAACTCTATTGTTTTCCGTTCAACTGAAACATGGGATAAGAGTGCTTTTTCCTTCGTGATCGCTTCTTGTGTTTCTCGTGAAAGCGTGAAGCCAAGCTGGCTCATAAAGCGTACGGCTCTCAGCATGCGAAGCGCATCCTCTTGAAATCTGTCCTCAGGCTTTCCGACAGTTCGAATCAGCTTCTGATCAATATCTTTCTTGCCGCCAAAATAATCAAGCACCTGTCCGTCCGCTGTCATGGCCATCGCATTAATCGTCAAATCTCTGCGTTTTAAATCCTCTTCTAAAGATGTGATAAATTGTACGTCTGACGGCCTTCTATAATCTTCATACTCCGATTCAGTCCGGAATGTCGTGACTTCATAGGTTTCATCTTCCCAGAGCACAATGATGGTCCCGTGCTCTTTGCCTACATCAACTGTCCGCTGAAACAGCCGTTCTACTCGATCCGGTGCTGCATCAGTCGCGATATCGACATCTCCGATCGTTCGTTTCATATAGCTGTCACGAACTGCGCCTCCGACAAAATAAGCCTGGTGGCCCGCTTCGATTAAGGTGCGGAGCACGGGAAGCGCTTTGATAAAAACTTGTTCCATGTGATCACTCCGGTTCTGCTAAATCGGCATAAATCTGTTCATACTGGCTGACAATTTTTTGTGAGGAAAATTCATTTTTCAGCATTTCCATTGCCGCCTCTGTAAACCGCTTGCTTAGCTGTTCATCTTCTAAAATATGCATCGCGCAGGCTGTTGCAGCTGCAACATCGCCGACATCCACCAAAAACCCGCTCACATTGTTCTTAATAACCTCCGGGATACCGCCAGTGTTCGTTCCGATACAAGGCACCCCGCAAGCCATTGCTTCAAGCAGGACAAGGCCGAAGCTTTCTTTTTCAGACAGCAGCAGCTTCAAATCACTAATGGAATAAAGCTCCTCAACACGGTCTTGATTTCCAAGCATTAAGACCTGGTTTTCCAATCCATATTTTCTGACAAGCTCACAGGCTGTCGACTTCTCCGGACCGTCTCCGACTAAAAGCAATTTTGCTTTCGTCTTGCCGGCGATATTACGGAATACACGGATGACATCCTGTACACGTTTAACCTTTCTGAAGTTGGACACGTGGATGACAACTTTCTCATCCGGTAAAATACCATGTTTCTCTTTTATCGCCTCTGTATTTTTCTTCAGATACACGCGCTCGTCTATAAAGTTATAAATCGTTTCGATTTTTTTCTCCGGTTTAATTAAATCGTACGTTTCAGCTGCAAGCGCTGAGGAGACAGCGGTTACCCTGTCTGATGCCTCAATGGCAAAACGGATAAGATCTTTTAAGGACGGGTCATACCCTAACACCGTGATATCCGTGCCGTGCAAAGTTGTCACAATTCCGATATTGCGTTTCAGCATCTGCTTTGCAAGATAAGCGCAAACTGCATGCGGGAGAGCGTAATGTGCATGAATAATGTCTAAATTCTCCCGCTCCGCCACCTCAGCAATTTTGCTGGCCAACGACAAATCATACGGAGGATACTTAAAAACAGCATATTGATTAACCTCAACTTCATGAAAATGAATATTGGGGTGATATGTATTCAGTCTAAACGGAATGCTTGACGTGATAAAATGGATTTCATGTCCCTTTTCAGCAAGCTGCTTCCCCAGTTCTGTCGCAATGATACCTGAGCCTCCGACGCTCGGATAGCATGTGATCCCTATTTTAAGTTTTTTCATTGTTCGCCCCCAAGCACATCATGATCGAGCATTAGCATCCGTTTGGAAAAGAAACCTTCGGCATACTCCACACCCGCTTCTTTGCCGTAAAGCTTTTCTCTCGCTTCAATGATCTCGATATAGCCATTTGTCAAAGGCGTTGAAACTGAATTCTTTGAAGGTATAAACTGGCTTTTATAGGCATTGAGGCTTTGTTTCTTTGCCTCTATTGTTTCCGAGATATCAATCACAAAATCAGGCTGATGAAAACCATTTATCATATAGTAGTAAACCTTACTTACTTTATGCGCAGAAAGGCTATTTTTGTCTTTATATTTATGGATTCCGGCGGAAAAAACCGCTTCTTCAACCAGTGCAGCTGCATTTCCGTGATCCGGATGGCGATCCTTTTTATATGGCATAAAGACTGCTTTTGGCCGGCAGGTTCTGATGACACCGACAATCTCCCGAATTGCCTGATCACTCATTATCAGGCCGCGGTCAGGAAGCGTCAGCTGAATTCTTTTATCTGCACCTAATATACGGGCTGCTTCCGCTGCTTCTTCTTTACGTAAACTGACTGTTCCGTTTGAAGAGAGTTCCGCTTCTGTTAAGTCGCATATGATTACTTTTTTTCCCTGTTTGACAAACTTCGCAATTGTGCCGCCCATTCCAATCTCGACATCATCACTGTGGGCACCAAAAGCAAGAACGTCAGTATTATACATTCGGCTCTTCTCCCCGAAGAAGATTGCGGAATTCAAAAGCACCTTCATCAAGTGTGCGGACAAGGATCTCCGCAGTACCCATATTTGTGGCGAGCGGAATGGAATACACATCACATAACCGGATTAATGCCGAGACATCCGGTTCATGCGGCTGCGCGGTCAGCGGGTCGCGCAAAAAGATGACAAGATCGAGTGCATTGACTGCGATCAGCGCCCCGATTTGCTGGTCTCCCCCTAAAGGGCCGGATTGAAAACGTTCAATGTGAAGACCTGTCGCCTCTTGAATTTTCAACCCTGTTGTTCCGGTTGCGTATAGATCATGATGACTTAAAATATCCCGATAGGCAGTTGTGAATTGAACCATATCCTGTTTTTTCTTGTCATGCGCGATCAGAGCAATTTTCATCATTTATCCCCCTGTCTCATCTAATCAATGATATTTTCCAATCCGTATACAAGCTGATCAATCTTCATGACTTGCTCGACTGACAGTTTAACACCTGACATGAATGAAGCACGGTTATAGGAATCATGGCGGATTTGAAGCGTTTGGCCATCCATGCCGAACATAACCTCCTGGTGAGCAATCAGTCCCGGAAGACGGACGCTGTGTAAACGGATACCATTTTGCTCCGCTCCACGTGCTCCTGGGAGAATTTCTTTTTCATCCGGATGTCCTTGCTGCTTTTCTTTACGAACTTCTGAAATCATTTCCGCTGTTTTAAGCGCCGTTCCGCTTGGTGCGTCAAGCTTCTGGTCATGGTGAAGCTCAATAATCTCAACATCCTCAAAGTAGTTGGCAGCCATTTTTGAAAATTTCATCATTAGCACCGCACCAAGCGCAAAGTTTGGAGCGATGATGGCGCCGATTCCCTTCTCTTCTGTTAAAGAGGTGAGCTCTTTTAAATCTGCTTCGGAGAAACCGGTTGTCCCGACAACTGGACGAACTCCGTGCTCTAATGCAATTTTCGTATGTACTTTTCCGATTTCAGGCGTTGTTAAATCAATCAAGACATCCGGCTGTGTTTCAGTAAAACAGGCGTGGATATCTGTGTATATCAGGGCATCTGAATCAACAGACATCACATCAGATAATTTTTGCCGGTCGTATGTATGATCTATGGCCCCAACAAGGTCAAAATGAGGTGTTCGTTCCGCCAATTTAACAGCTTCCTGCCCCATTCTACCACGCGGTCCTGCAATGACTACTTTAATTGTTTCGTTTGACATCTTGATCTCCTCTACTTTCCTTCTTCTTTTCTGGTCCAGCGATCTTTATCTCTTGTATTAAATTTATGCATGACTCGGTCGTGGGCTTCCTCTAAAGAAATATCCAAAGAGTTGGCTAAACAAACCAGTACAAACAGCACATCTCCCATTTCCTCTTCCATGCTTTTATCATCTTCAGTCGCTTTTTTTGGTTTTTCTCCATAACGATGATTGACTTCCCGGGCAAGCTCGCCCAGTTCTTCAGTCAGCCTCGCCATCATGGCAAGCGGGCTGAAATATCCTTCTTTAAATTGCCCGATGTAACGGTCTACTTCAGCCTGTATATCTTTCATTGTTTTATCACTCACTGCACGAAACCTCCTATCATCCTCTTACATGTTAGCTAATTCAGATACGTTTGACAAATGTTTAAGCACGTTTGCTGTTTTCTTTTTCATTCACTATAATATAAATGCTATCTAATGGAAGGAAAAGGGGTTTTGTGTGATGCTTGGAGAAATTAGATTAAAAAACATATTTTTCATTTTAATCGGAGCGGCGGTTTTTTCATTTGGCTTGGTTCATTTCAATATGCAAAATAATCTGGCTGAGGGCGGTTTTACAGGTATCACACTTTTGCTTTATGCCCTTTTCCACATCAGTCCCTCTATCTCGAACCTGGTTTTGAATATTCCGATCTTTTTTATTGGCTGGCGTTTGCTTGGCAGGACAATGTTTGTTTATACCCTTGTTGGCACTGTAGCCTTGTCCGTGTTCCTCAGCATTTTTCAGCGATATGAAATACATATGCCTCTTCAGCATGACTTAGCGCTCGCTGCTTTATTTGCCGGCGTGTTTATCGGAGCCGGATTGGGCATTATTTTTAAGTATGGCGGTACGACAGGCGGAGTTGATATCATCGCCCGTTTGGTCAATAAGTATTTGGGGATTCCGATGGGCAGAACGATGTTTGCTTTTGATGCTTGCGTCATCATTTTGTCTTTGCTTACTTACCTCTCCTATAAAGAAGCGATGTATACTCTGGTGGCAGTATTTGTAGCGGCAAGGTTAATTGATTTTATTCAGGAAGGCGGATACGCTGCTAAAGGGGCGACCATTATTTCTTCGAAAAATGACCTGATCCAGAAAAAGATTCTTGAAGAGATGGAACGGGGCGTCACCATTTTGAAAGGGCAGGGTTCCTATACAAAAGAGAATATAGATGTCCTTTATTGTGTGGTGCCGAAAAACGAATTGGTGATGCTGAAAAGTGTGATTAACTCCATTGATCCTCATGCCTTTGTAGCGGTAAGCGATGTCCACGATGTGCTCGGAGAAGGATTTACGCTTGATGAAAATAAGAATCCGCTTCCTCGCTGACATGAGAAAAAAGGCGGCTGCTGCCGCCCCTCATGCTTATTTAGGGTAGTCCCGTTTTTTCTGCTTTTTTTTCTCCGCTTTGTATTTTCTGTAGCCGACATAGGAGAGAGCTGTAATGATGATACTGCCGGTTGTGATCATCACCCAGAGTAAAGACGGATCGGCATCATCCTCCTCCACCCTGTCAAAAAGATTTTTTAGATCATGCTGAAGAAGGGACAGCCGTTCAAGCTTCGTGCTCTCAGTCATTTGCTGAAATTCATCTTGCTCAATGACGTCTATATGTTTTCCGACTGTTTCAAGCTGCTCCTCTGATACATCGATTGTAAGACTCGGATAAATCAAGTCATATAAACTGATAAACTCATTCCACTTTTCATGAAAGCTCATGCTTTCATTCTTTTGAACATCCTTCTTCAGTTCAGCAAAGGCTTCCATAATCGGTTTTTCCAATGAGCCCCAAAGCGGATCGGACTGATTGTCAACCGCATCCATCAGCATCCTAAACTGCGCAGCTGCTCTGAGTTTCTGTGTATCAGACGTGTCAGCCTGTTTCAAACTCCGTACCATATCGTTATAGCCCAGCGTGATTTGACGGATTTGGGCTCCGGTTAGTGTGGGGTCTTGCTGTTTTTTTTCAGCGGATTTTAAAGTTTTTTCAAAGTAAGCAAGGACTTGCAGCGCCTCTTCGTATTTCGACTGGCGGGTCATTTGAAAGACCGTATCGGATAAATCATTCAATTCCTCGAGGCTTCCCCGCTCTGCAGCCTTGGCATTTCCATTATAAAAAATAAGAGCAAGCAACAAACAGATCGTCAGCTTTCGTTTCATGCAGGTCCCTCCCACTCTCTCTCCTTACAGAATATGAAGAAAGGGACAAGGATAGACCAACATTGTCCTTACATCAGATCAAGCTTCGTTCGCTTTTTCGAAACGACAAGAAAGTAAGCCAGCCCGATTGAAAAGATGCTCAGCCAAAATGTTCCGTACCCGATGTCAGTCATATAATCTGAAAGCATGGAGTACCGCGGCATCATTCCAAACAAGTAATCAATCACATCGTTATGCAGCGTCCAGACGGCCGCAATTGCAAGATGCCAAAATGAAAAACGAAAATACGGACTGTACAACACCCCTTGGACTGCCATTGCAAAATGCGAGGCAATCAGCATATAGCCCTCCCACGGCAGGTCACCTGTTACAGCCAGCACAAGAACATTCATTACGACCGCCCACAGGCCATACTTTACGAGGGTGACTAGCGCTAGCGCCTCAAACAATCGCACATTCCGTTTCATGATAAAGGCGAGCAGCACAAACAGAAAGAAAAACGTTGCTGTCGGGCTGTCCGGAACAAAAATAAGGAAACGGGCCGGTGTCTCCAGAAGCTGCGGCATGTACCAATAGTATCCGTAAACCGTTCCCAGAAAATTAATGGCTAAGACTAGAATAAGCATCGGCCGCTGTCCTAACACATATTGAAACCATTTCACATCATATCAACTCTCAGTCTGTAAAAAATAATGTGTCCATATAAAAAAGCTGACGCCTGGTCAGCTTTTGATAATAAAAGTATATCCTTCCAATTCACAATTCACAATACGTTATTTTGCGGTTGTTTCAGAAATAAATTTCGCAAGTTCTTCGAGCTGCTTATCATTCCCTTTAAACACACCCGCCGGCATTTGGCCTTTCCCTTCAACAGCAATTTTTTTAATTTCTTCCGGTTTCAGTCCGCTGTCAACCAATGAAGGACCAGCCGCTCCTCCCTGAAGGTTATCCCCATGGCAAGAAATACAGCCCTGCTCCTTAAAAATCTTATATCCCTCTGCACTGGTATCAATGTCAGCTTCTTTTGTGATTTTCCCTTGTTCTTCTGCCTTCGCCCAATCGTGAGTAGCAACTGACTGCCATGTTAAAAACACAGCGGCGGAAATGGCCAGAAGCATCATACCGACAGCGACAGGACGCTTCCACGGCCTTCTTTCTGTTCCTCTGTCAAGGAACGGCGCCAAAAGCAGGGCGCCAAAAGCGAGCCCCGGCATAATCATGGCACCGACCACCGTAAAACTTCCAGCGGCGTATTCATACTTCAACAGCTGGTATAAGAATAGAAAATACCAATCCGGCAGCGGAATATAACCAGTATCAGTCGGGTCCGCCATCCGCTCCAAAGGCGGCTGATGCACAATTGTCAAAACAAGAAAACCGATTAAAAAGACAGCTCCAACCATCCATTCCTTCAACAAGAAATTCGGCCAGAAAGCCTCTGTTTTACCGGGATACTCCGAATAATCCTTTGGTATATTCGGCTTTTTTTCAGCCGGTATCCTTGAGTCGCCTACAAATTTCATCCCTTTGCCCCGGTGCATGTCATCCCCTCCCTTTTATTCGCAGATCAAGAGTTTAAAGCGGTCCTGAAATCCCCTGCTTCCGAATCATAATAAAATGTGCAGCCATCAGCCCGAACAATGCGGCAGGAAGAAAGAATACATGGATCGCAAAAAACCGAGTCAGCGTTTGGGCGCCTACAATATCCGGGTGCCCCGCAAGGAGTGTTTTGACTTGCGTCCCGATCAAAGGCGTGGCTTCAGCGATCTGCAGCCCGACTTTTGTTGCAAACAGAGCCTTCATGTCCCAAGGAAGCAAATAGCCTGTAAAGCCAAGCCCGAGCATGACAAAAAAGATCAGCACACCGACAATCCAGTTCAGCTCGCGCGGCTTTTTATACGCCCCCTGGAAAAAGACCCTCAGCGTATGTAAAAACATCATTACAATGACCAGACTCGCACCCCAGTGGTGCATTCCCCTGACAATCTGGCCGAAAGCCACTTCATTTTGCAGATAATAGACTGATTCCCAGGCATTTTTGATATCAGGCACATAATACATCGTTAAAAACATTCCAGATAACACTTGGATAACGGTTACAAAAAACGTCAGTCCCCCAAAGCAATACACAAACGCAGAGAAATGATGGGCGGGATTTACATGTTCCGGCACTTCGTGATCGGCAATATCCCTCCACATCGGTGTAATATCAAGCCGCTCATCTACCCAATCATAAATTTTGTTCAGCATGTCACCCTTCCCCCTTAGGCTTTGCTTTTCCAAGATACAGGAAGCCGTCTTTTACTTCTTGCTCATAATGATCAAGAGGCGAAAGCGGCGGCGTGCCAGGGACATTGGTGCCGTCCTTTTCATACAGTCCGTAATGGCATGGACAAAAGAATTTATTCGGATTTTTAGGATCACTATTCCAGTTCACCGTACATCCCAAATGTTTACAAATTGGCGAAAGTGCTACAATTTCATCCCCGTTTTTGAAGACCCAGGCTGATCTCGACTCTTCCGACTCATACCAGGCATCGACTTGATTAATTTTGAAATCAAAGCGCTGAGGCTCTTTTGTCAACTCATCTACGCTGACAACCTGAACCATATCCTGCTTTCCAGTCGATTTTAATACCGGGTCGAGTGCAAAGCGAACCATAGGCATGAGCATACTAGCCGCCATAAAACCCCCTACGCCTGTAAGCGTATAATTTAAAAATTGACGTCTGGATATATCATGTTTTCCGCCCATCTCTTCTCCCCCCTCTAGGTCACCCCTGCAAACTGACTAAAATAGAAAATATTACAATAACTCTAGACACCCTCATAATATATGAATCTCTCAGCAAGGTCAATATAGCCAAAATATTGTTCATAAGGAAATGTAAGTGTTTTTATGATGTGCTCCACAACTGTAACAAAACGTTCAAAATTTCAGCAGTGCGTTCATCTAATATTTTTCTTTTTAAAGAGTCATTTAAATGCTCTAACGGAACAGACGGTGTAACAATGATTTTGCCTAACGCATCCTCACGATTCCAACTATCATCAGACGTGAGCATCACAACATGCGGAAATTCTGATATAAGCTCTTCCCACAAATCTTTAAGCCCTTGAACGGTATTTTCATTTCTATCAACATATGTATAAGGGGGCAGTAAATATACCCGTCCCTTTAACTGCCTTTCCAGTTCTTCTGACAGAAGCTGCGTAAATTCGCCTTTCTCCGCAGCCATTTTGAAATGGCTCCCCGCCCTTATGTTAATTAATGGAATGACAGCGGTATCAATGTAATCTTTAGCTTGTAAATAGTCCTTGGCATCAGTGATTCTCCACCTCATTGTTCTCCCCCTTTACGACAGCAAGCCTTGCAATACATTGCAAGGCTGGTTATATTATGTGAGCTGATTCAATTGCCGCGATAATTGTTCAAATGCTTCTTTATCATGACGATCAAGCGCATCGTCAATGTCTTTTAATAATTTTTCTCTTTGGAATGTGGAAATAGCGTGCTCTAAAATTTGTTCAGCCAAGCCCTGATCTTTTTTGTTTTCAAACAGATCCTTCGGAATATGAGGGTTGGACTCCAGCACTGCGGCATACTCAGGAGAGCTGTATGCTGATCGGAAATTAAGCTGGATAAACAAATCCTGCTGTTTATTTAATCGAATATCATGAAAAGATTTTTCCGCGTCGGTTGTCATGACATTCTCTTTATAGAACCGAAACGGAACTTCTTCAACACAATGTGTTGACATGATAATGCCTCTCGGGCAAAATTCTGCCTGCTCTACAAAATGAACCTTCTCCATGAGAGAATCATGGCTCATTAAGTAGTTCAAGATCCAAACGCACTCTCGGCGCTTTAACTGATAATGGTTTAAAAACCAACGGATAAAATCCTTTTTCTCATTGACAGAAACAGGGGTCTGCATGTAATTCCCTCCTCTATCGTTCGTATAATCTATATACTTATATGTTCCACATGAAAGGTGAATATTCCTGCTTATCTAGAAAATTCATCCTCGATTCGCAAAATCGTTTCTTCCAGCTCTTCATTGGCTCCGTCCATTTCCAGAACCTTTTTCAAAAGCGGCAGTGCTTCTTGCTGAAGGCCTTCTTCTAATAGGAAGCTTGCGTATTCATATAAGAAATCTCTGTCCTCCCGGTAGTGAAGAAAGGCAGCCTCAAAGGATTGTTTTGCTTTTTCGTACTGCTCTAATTCGGTATATGCGCTCGCAAGATACCAATTGTATTTCGGATCTTCTTCTCCATAGCCGCGCACCTCTTGAATAAGATCAATGATCTGTTCATAATCCTCTTCTTTATGATACACGGCAAGAAGCGTATGAAGTGCCTCGACGAAACCCGGATCAAGCGCAAGCGCCTCTTGGAGCAGCTTCTTCCCATCTTCTGACTTTCCGATTTTTAAGGCCATTTTTGCAGCATAGAGGAAAAGTTCTTTGTTATATTCATCATATCTGATACCCTCTTTTGCCGTTTCTAATGCCTCTTCATACATCCCTTCAGCTTCATAGCTTTTCGAAAGCGGCATATAAAGTGAAGAATAAGATGGATCCAGCCCTTTTAAATCAGACAGCTGCTTAATCGCTGTTTTAACAAGCCCCGCCTGTAAGGCTGTAAACCCATAGCCGAAAATCGTATTAGGTTCAGGATTCTCATCAACCGCTTTCTCGTACCATGGAATGGCATCTTCAAATTCACCTGAGGCACTTAACGATTCTGCCAATCTTTGATGGACATTAACGCCTCCGATCTCACTCTGCTCCTCAGCCGTTGATTTAAAATATTGAACCGCTTTTGCATAGGCTCCCTGAGTAAAGTAAAGTTCGCCCAGCGCAAAGTCAATAACGGGTTCATTGTCCAGAATGGACTTAGCCTGTAAAAGCTTTTGTTCACTGACTTCGAATAGCCCCTGCATCTGATAAAGATCCGCCATCAGCAGCAAACTTTCCGGATATGATGGATCTGTTTCCGGAATGGTTTCCAGCACAGCGAGAGCTTTTTCTTCTTCGTCAATATCTATTAAAAGTTCAGCGTAAAAATTCGTCAGTTCTGTTTCATTTGGATATAAGTCATGTAAATCACTGATCAGTGATATTGCTTTTTCCACATTGCCCCACTCGTAATAAAGCTGGGCTGCAATGGCTTTATCTTCATCATGCAGCTGTTTTTCGGCCTTCGAGAGAGTATTGAGACCCTTTTCTGTTTCTCCTGCTTCAACTAATTTTATGGCTTCTTGAATCAATGTATTCAAATCGGACCGGTCCTTTCTTTTCCTATACAACATCAACCATACAAAAAAGCTTTATTTGTTCGGGTTAATCTTATCATAATTCAGACGAATGCCCTCGGCAAATAAGATGCTTGCTGTACGGCAGGGAATTATTGAGTCTTATTAGTTTACCAAAAGATCTTGAGATAGAAAATGAAAAAAGGAAGATCGCCCTCTGTACAGTAAAGCAGCTCTCAGACCTGCCGGCTTGTAAGTAAAGCGCATCCCCCCTTTTCGTTTTTCTTTTCCGTCTATAAGACAAGCTATGTTTTTTTGCGTCAAATTATGATTCTTACAGTCAATCTGCATAAAAAAACCTGAAGCAAAAACTTCAGGATTTGTTTGAAAGCTTATTTAAATGCTCGAAGAAGGTTGGATAAGAAACGTGAATGGCATCTGTCTGCTCGATTTCAATTGGCTCCTCTGTTATACAGGAAGCGATGCCAAGCATCATACCGATCCGATGATCCCCATGGCTTGACACAGCTGTGCCGCCTTTCAGTGTTTGTTTTCCATAAACCTTCATTCCATCTGCTGTCGGTTCAATCTCAGCACCTAGCTTACGAAGCTCAGAAACCACGGTATCAATGCGGTTTGTTTCTTTTACTTTAAGCTCTGCCGCGTCCTTAATAACGGTGGTTCCCTCCGCTTGAGTCGCAAGAAGCGCGATGATAGGGATTTCATCAATTAAACGCGGAATGATATCACCACCGATTTCAACTGCTTTTAGAGATGATGTTTTTATGACCAAATCTCCATAAGGCTCTGCACTGCTGTGAGCAGACGGTTTAATCTCAAGTGTTGCCCCCATATTTTGAAGGACGTCAATGATACCTGTCCGAGTCGGATTTAACCCTACGTTTTTCAATACAATGCTGCTGTTTGGAACCATTGCGCCCGCAGCAAGGAAAAACGCCGCTGAAGATATGTCTCCGGGAACAAAAATATCGGCAGCTGTCAGCTTTTGGCCGCCTTCAATGGAAACGCTTGTTTGATCTTCAGAAAGCTTTACGCCAAAAGCCGAAAGCATTCGCTCAGTATGATCCCGAGATTTATGAGGCTCTGTAACGGTTGTTGTACCCTCAGCCTGTAAACCCGCCAGCAAAACAGCAGATTTAATTTGCGCGCTCGCAACAGGTGATACAAAATCAATCCCTTTTAGTGAAGCGCCGCTCACTGACAGCGGTGTAAACTCTCCGCCGGCTCTGCCGTCAATTTTAGCTCCCATTTGCTTCAAAGGCTCCGTTACACGTTTCATCGGACGCTTCGCAATGCTCTCATCTCCAGCTACCGCACTATAAAAAGGGCGGCCTGCCAAAATTCCGAGCATCAGGCGAATCGTTGTACCTGAATTTCCGACATCTAACAGGCTTTCTGGCTCCTTCAGGGAATCGATTCCTTTTCCATGAATCACTACATCGCTGCCGTCTTGCTCAATTTGAACACCCATTTTTCTAAAGCAATCGATCGTGCTCAGACAATCTGCTCCCGGCAGAAAGTTTTTAACAGTTGTTGTGCCTTTCGCCAGCGCACCAAACATGACGGAGCGGTGAGAAATCGATTTATCACCAGGAATGTGTATTTCTCCGTTTAAGGCCTGCACCTTTTCTCTTTTCATCATTTTCCACCTCAATCAGCATAAAAAGTTTCATATTCCGCCCGGGCTTCAATGCATTGTTCAGCCCGTTTGCGGTCGTCATCAGACTGAAAACTGATCCTTAAAATCCCGTTAATATCTTCTCGTGTTTCAATAATGCGGATATTCGTGATACTGATGCGCTCCGCAGCTAAGATAGCCGTTATCTCGGAAATCACACCCGGATGATCGGGAACATCAACGTATAAGTCATAAAACGCAGGTATGGCGCCCTTCTGCCGAAGCGGCAGCCCATCGCGATAATCCTTGGCCGCTTTAAAATAACGAAATAAATTTACCGCATCTTCTTGTTCTACATATGTACGGATCTTCTCAATTTCACAAGTCCACTCATTAAAACGATCCAGAATTTTATCTTTATTATGTAATAGAATATCCCGCCACATTGCCGGACTGCTTGATGCAATCCTTGTAATATCTCTAAACCCGCCGGCAGCAAAGCGCTTAACAAGCGGATAAAGCTCTTCCGACTGATGGGTTTGGTGAACAAGGCTTGCTGCGACAATATGCGGAAAATGGCTGATCACGCTTGTCACGCCATCATGCTCTTCCGGCGACATTTCTACAAAGTGGGCATTGGTTCCCTTCAGCAGGTTTTTTAACTGTTCTACAGCTTGTTTGTCCGTTTTCTGGCCTGGCGTTAAAATATAAAATGCATTCTCAAACAGGAACTCCTTCGCAGCTGCCACTCCTGATTTGTGTGAGCCTGCCATCGGATGCCCTCCGACAAATTGATAGCGGCTGGGCAGCACTTGATCAGCGTAATGAACCACTTTTTGCTTTGTGCTCCCTACGTCGGTAATCAAAAGCTGATGTTCAATTCCCGATTGGGCCAGCTCATCAAGCATAAGAAGCGTTTGCGCGACAGGTGTCGCAATAATTACTGTAGCTGCCTCTTTCGCACCGCTAATAAACGAATCAGCACGCTCGTCAATTACACCTAATTTTAATGCGGCTACCACCTGTTCATCAGAGATGTCGATTCCGATAATCCGTTTGCCGGGATGCATTTTTTTGATCGCTAACGCAATCGAACCGCCTATCAATCCGAGACCGGCGAGCAATATTGTATCTTTCATTTGATTCATACGTCATCACCTGGTTTATAGACTAAAGAGGTGATATTTGATCACCTCTTATAAAATTTCAGCTAAAGTTGCAAGAATTTCTTCATTTTGCTCTTTTGTACCGATCGTAATCCGGAGTGAAGTCGGGAAACCTAATGCATTTCCTGACCGGACAATATAGCCTTTTTCCAGCAGAGCCTGAAACAGTTCATCGGCCGGACGGTTAAAGTCAATTAACACAAAATTGGTCTGTGAAGGGTAGCACTTTAAACCATGCGTCTTTGCAAAATCATAATATTGCTGAAGACCTGCATTATTTTGCTCGACACAGGAGGCAATAAACGCTTGGTCATCAAGCGCGGCGATTGCTGCAGCCTGGCCTAGACGGCTCGTGTTAAACGGCTCTCTTGCCGGCTCAATCTGGCGAATCAGGTTCTCGTCAGCAATTCCGTATCCGACTCTGAGCGCTGCCAGACCGTAGGCCTTTGAAAATGTCCGCAAGATCATCAGATTGGAGTATTTGTTTAAAAGCGGCACGGTTTCCGGGTAATCCTCTGCTGTAACATATTCATAATATGCTTCGTCAAGAACCACGAGGACACGAGAAGGAACGCGCTCGAGGAATGCGAGTAATTCCCCTTCTGATGTATAAGTGCCTGTCGGATTATTTGGGCTGCATATCCAAACGATTTGCGTCTGTTCGTCAATCGCTTCAAGCATGGCGTCTAGATCATGTGAGCCGTCAGGACGAAGTGCAACTTCACGAACTTCAGCGCCCTCAATGACCGCATTATGTTTATATTGCGGAAAAGTCGGGGCAGCAGTTATTGTGTTGGTTTTATCGTTTAAAAATGCCCGGCAGATGATCTGAATAATTTCATCTGAACCGTTTCCGAAAATAAGTGATGTTTCGCTGACATTGAGGTGCTCACTGAGCCTTGTCCGTAAAGCAGCGCTATACCCATCAGGATAAAGTGCAAGCTGTTGAATCTCAAGGTGAATCGCCTCTTTTACAGCTTCTGAACAGCCGTACGGATTCTCATTTGAAGCAAGCTTCACAACTTTATCCAAACCATATTCTGATTTCACTGCTTCAATCGGCTTACCGGGCTGATAAGGCTTCAGCTGTTTTAAGTGTTCTTTAATACGCAAATCAGTCACCTCATTTTAAACTGTACAAGCCGCCAAACGCCGTTGCGTAATCTTCAAACTCCTTCAGCGCTTGCTCTCTTGTTTCCACGCTGATGAGCCGGTCCTTCAGTTCTTCTATTTTTCTGACGAGTGCACTCCCCACAACGACACCGTCACTAATTTCATTCATCTTCATGACCTGTTCACGGTTTGATATACCGAACCCTACAGCAACCGGAACAGTGCTAAGATCCTTCACTGTCCGGATGAACGGATACACGGATGAATTAAATTCATTGCGGATACCGGTTACACCTAGAGAAGATACACAGTAGACGAAACCCTCGGCTTGTTCAATAATAGTTTTCAAACGGCTTTCGCTTGTCGGCGCTACCAAAGAAATATACGTTACCTCATGGTCTTTGCATTCCGCTTGAAGGCTGGCGCTTTCTTCTAATGGCAAATCCGGAACAAGCAGTCCGTCAATATGATTTTCCCGCAGTAAAGCGAAAAAGTGTTCTTTGTTCAATTGTAACACAGGATTATAATACGTAAAGAGGATAATCGGAATATACACTCCGTTTTTTTTCATTTTTCCGGCTAATTCGATTGCCTTTACGATATTCATTCCATTATCCAGCGCACGCTTCGAAGCCCGCTGGATCACCGGACCGTCTGCAAGCGGGTCTGAGTATGCAACACCAAGCTCCAGTGCTGTAGCACCCGCTTTTTGGAGAGACTTCGCCAGTTCAATCGAAACCTCAGGCGATGGATCCCCCGCTGTAATAAACGGGATAAACAATTTTTCTGATGCTTGAAGGTCCACTTTAAACATGCGTTTTCACCTCTTTTTCCAATACATCCATTAATGTGTTGACGTCCTTATCTCCCCGTCCTGATAAACAGACCAGGATCACTTGCTCGCGATTCATCTCTTTGGCGAGTTTGAATGCTTTCGCTAACGCATGGGCAGACTCGATTGCCGGCAAAATCCCCTCTTTTTCTGATAAGAGTTTTAAAGCCTTCACTGCTTCTTCATCTGTGATACTGTCATAAGTGACTCGGCCGCTCTTATGCAAATAAGCGTGCTCCGGTCCGATTCCAGGATAGTCGAGTCCTGCTGAAATGGAGTAGGGCTCAATAATTTGCCCGAACTCATCTTGAATAAGATAAGTCAATGAACCGTGTATGACACCTACGGTTCCTTTCGAAATAGTAGCGGCATGAAGAGGGGTATCAATTCCTTTTCCGGCTGCTTCAGCGCCGATCAATTCAACATCTTCATCTAAAAACGCCTGAAATATGCCAATCGCATTGCTTCCTCCGCCAACACACGCCACCACTTTATCAGGCAGAACGCCTTCAATGCGTTTCAGCTGATCCTTCGCTTCCTCTCCGATCATTTTTTGAAATTCACGGACGACCTGCGGATAAGGGTGCGGTCCGACAACTGATCCAATCATGTAAAAATGATCCTCGCAATGCTGAACCCAGTATCGGATCGCCTCATTTGTGGCATCCTTCAATGTGCCGTTTCCGCTTGTTACAGGCACAACCTCCGCTCCAAGAAGCTTCATGCGGAAAACGTTCAAAGATTGGCGGGCAACATCCTCCTCGCCCATAAACACAGTGCAGGAAAAACCGAACTTGGCTGCGACCGTTGCAGCGGCAACGCCGTGCTGTCCGGCGCCGGTTTCAGCAATGATTTTCGTTTTGCCCATTTTTTTTGCAAGCAACGCTTGCCCTAACGCATTATTGATTTTATGTGAACCAGTATGGTTTAAATCTTCACGTTTCAAATAGATTTTCGCGCCGCCTAAATATTCAGTGACTCGATCAGCATATGTTAATGCAGTCGGCCTTCCGGAATAGTCATGTAACAGCTTGTAATATTCATGACGAAAAACAGGATCATCCCTGATCTCTTTAAATGCGGTTTCAACCTCTTCTAACGGCTGCATGAGTGTTTCCGGAACAAATTTCCCGCCAAAATCGCCGTATCTTCCTATTTCATTCGGGTATGGATACATATCGGTTCATCCTTTCTTCTAAAAGCCTCATCAGTTTCTGATCTTTTTGTCCGTTTTTTTCGATTCCGCTGGCAAGATCAATTCCCAGCGGGTGCCATTTCAATAGGTCTGTGATGGTGTCCGGACTCACGCCGCCTGCGATAAAGCAGCGTTTACCTATAGCTGCCCGCTGATATTCCGGCACACAGTCCCAAGAAAAAGAAACACCAGTGCCGCCTCTTTCCCCTTTTACAGATGAATCAATGACAAAACCGTCCACAGCATTTTTAAAGCGAGCTATTTCTTGAGTTGTTTTCTCATGATGATGCAGCGCCTTCCATATTTCACAACCTGTCAGCATACGAAGCGCATCGGCATCCGCCGGTTCCTCATCACCGTGAAGCTGAATGACGTCAAGATTCAAGTCTTCAGCAATGCGTGTCATCGTCTCTATCGACTCATTAACAAAAACACCTGCAACCTGTTTTTCGACATGAAATTGACTCAGCCACTTTTTCACATCTTGCGGAGATACTTTTCGTTTGCTTTCAGCAAAAATAAAGCCCAGATAATCAGCCTGTGAGTCCGCTGCTAGCTGCAGATCCTGCAGTGACCGGATGCCGCAATATTTTAATGCCGGCTTCTTCACATTATCACTCTCCAAACAAAGCATGGATTGCCTTTTGCTGTGATGTTTGTCTCATCAATGATTCACCGATAAGCACAGCTCGTGCCCCTTGTTCTTTGACAAATGTTAAATGTTCTAAAGAACCGATTCCGCTTTCGCTGACAAGCAGTGATTCTTTCGGAACGAGAGATGCGATTTGTTCTGTCTGCTTAATAGATGTTTCAAATGTTTTTAGGTTTCGATTGTTTATGCCGAGAATATCAGGCGTGAACACTTTCAATATTTGTTCTAGCGTGGATGCATCATGAACTTCCACTAACACGTCCAGCTCCTTTTCACCTGCTTCAAGATATAATTCATGGAGGTGTAAGGGATCAAGCACCTCGCCGATTAACAATATGGCATCCGCTCCGATTCTTTTCGATTCCTCCACTTGGAGAGAATCAATAATAAAATCTTTTCTGAGTACCGGAATTGAAACAGTTCGCTTTACGTCTGATAAATAGCTGTTTTCCCCTTGAAAAAACGGGGTGTCTGTTAAAACAGACAGCGCATCTGCCTGCGCAGTTTCATAGTCTGCTGCAATCTGCTCAGGGACAAAATCCTTTTTAATAAGCCCTTTTGACGGCGACGCTTTCTTTACTTCGGCAATCAACCCGATAAACCGATTCGGACTTGCCAGCGCCTCTTTAAAAGAACGTTTTTCGAAAGGCTGCTCTTCCGGCAGAACCAGTGTTTTCACTTCTTCTTTCTTTTGTTTAATGATGTTTTCAAGCATAGATCTCTTCCTCTTTCTGCTTCAGTCGCTCAAGCTGCGCGGCAGCGCCTCCGCTTGTAATTGTCTCTAACGCCAGCTCCGTTCCTTCCTTCAGTGAGGCGGTTATCCCCGCCGTGTATATCGCCGCACCTGCATTTAAAGCAGTAATAGATAAAGCGGAACTGCTGCTTTTATTTTTAAAAATATTCTGAATGAGACAGGCACTCTCTTTCGGTGACTGCACCTGTAAATCTTCAAGTCTGCCATTTGTGAAACCGAACTCTTCGGGTGAAACCGTATATTCACGGCGCTCTCCGTCCTTTAATTCAATCACATCAGTCGGTGCTGTAATTGAAAGCTCATCTAAACCGTCACGGCTTGATACGAACATGACATGCTTCGGCTGAAACGTTTCCAGTGCGCTTGCCATCAGTCTTGCTTTTCCAGCGGAATAAACCCCAATCACCTGACGCTTCGCCTGCAAAGGATTGCTGAGCGGCCCGAGCAGATTAAATACCGTTCTGAATCCTAGTTCTTTTCTAGTACCTGCTACATGTTTCATAGATGAATGATAAAGGGGTGCAAAAAGAAATCCCATGTTGTTAGTTTCAATGCTTCTTTTGACTTTTTCGGGAGTAGTTTGAATTGGAACCTCTAGCTCCTCTAAAACATCAGCGCTTCCGCTTTTAGAAGAGACAGAGCGATTGCCGTGTTTAGCGATTTTCGCACCTGCTGCCGAGGCAACAATTGCCGATGCGGTTGAGATATTAAAAGTGGAAATACCGTCTCCCCCGGTTCCGCAGGTATCAACCACATCAGAAAGTCCATCTACTGTTAGAGCGCGTGCCCGCATCGCTTTCATAAAGCCTGTGAGCTCTTCGGGTGTTTCTCCGCGATGAGCAAGGATAGATAATATACCGCCCATTTCAGAAGGAGTCATTTCCGCTGTCATCATCATATTCATTAGCGATTCAGCATCACCTGCAGTAAGTGTTTTTCCGTCAACGCACAATTGTAGAAATTTGTTCATGAGCTTCATCCTCCTTGCTATGGAACATGTCTTCTGCAATATGAATCGTTTTCAGCAGAGCACCTGCTTTATTACAGCTTTCCTCGTATTCGGCTTCCGGAACAGAATCCGCAACAATGCCAGCACCTGCCTGTATTGATGCAACACCGTTCTTTATGCTCATTGTGCGAATCGTAATACAAGAGTCGATGTTTCCATCAAATCCGATGTAGGCGATGCAGCCACCGTATGTCTCTCTCGGTGTCGGCTCCAGTTCTTGCAAAAGCTGCATAGCACGGATTTTTGGAGCGCCAGTTAACGTTCCCGCCGGGAATGCGGACATCAGTGCATCAACAGGATGGACGCCTTCTTTCAATCGTCCCGTAACTACTGAGATAATGTGCATCACATGCGAAAAGGAGACAATTTTTGTGAACTCAGGCACAGACACAGATCCATACTCTGCCACTCGGCCGATATCGTTCCGGGCTAGATCAACTAACATGTAGTGCTCAGCTTTTTCCTTTTCATCCTTCATCAGCTCAATCTTGAGTTTTTCATCTTCCTCTTTGTCTGCGCCCCGTTTTCTCGTTCCGGCAATCGGATGGATTTCCAAGTGCCCGTCCTGAACGTGGATTAAACGTTCAGGAGAGCTGCCGACGATTTCTCTGTCTTGGAGTTTCATATAATACATGTACGGAGAAGGATTGACGATGCGCAGCACTCTGTATAACTCAAAGGCATCTGCTGCTACCGGAACCTCAAATTTTTGTGACAAAACGCCTTGGAAGATATCTCCCGCTTTTATATATTCTTTGATTTTTTCTACATCAGCCATAAAAGCCGCTTTTTCATAATTAGAAGTGACTGTCTCAAAGCTGGGCGTCTGATATGAATCAGCAGAGAGAAACAGTTCTTTGATGTTTTTTTGATTCATCATTTTTTCAATGAGAACTTGCAGCTCTTGATGACTTTGGTTAAATACATCGATTTTTTCGTTTTCTGTTTCCTGTCCATTGAGCCTTGCATATTGGATAAAGTGGACATTTTTGGTTTCATGATCATACGCAATTAATGTCCGGCAAACAAAAAGCATACACTTTTCCATTTCTGTTTCTTTTGGATGCGGTGGAACAGATGGCTCAATCAGCGGGATCATATCATAGCTTAAGTACCCGACAGCTCCGCCTACAAAAGGAATGCCCAGTTCTGGCGTTTTGATTTTGTACGTGGTCTTCATCCAGTTCAGAACTTCTTTCAGTTCATTTCCTGTGTAAAGAGATCTGCCGTCCTGATCAGCGGCTGAAAAACAGCTATGCTCTTCTTTAATTGTGAGAAATGGATTCAAACCGATAAATGAATATCTTGACCATTTGGATGTATCATCCTTGCTTTCAAGAAGATACGTGATCTCCCTGTCGAGCTTCTCTATCATTTGAATGGGTGTCAGCGTATCGACTGTGAAGGTCTCCACAATCGGTATGGTGTGGTGGGACAAGCTGTCCCGCAAAAACGCAGAAATGTTTGATTGGAAATTCATTGCTCTCACTCCTTATGGCAAGGAGAATGAGAAGATGGCATGAGAGGAAAAAAATGATATAACAAATAAACCCAAAAGAAAGGCTCTTTTGGGTAGAATAAACATACGTGTCTCAGCTCAACTACACTCATTCTCTGCTACCCTATTCTCTAACTCAACTCTTCAATCGCTTTATACACACTCTTGTGTATTTCTAAGCTGTTCCTATCGTATTACAATTCAGTATTTTTTGTCAATGATAAATCAGGTCTTAAAACGACGGCTTTTTCTAAATATACATGTCTGATCTGATCTTGAGGGACATCTGTCTGGACGGTCATCATGACTCTTATGCACTTTTTCAGACCGCCGGTTACGTCCATTTCCTGCATACAGGTTACCGGCACATATTGCCAGCCTGAAAGCTCGCGAACAGCTTTTGCCGGGAAAACGGAGTGCAAATCAGGTGTCGCCGAAAGAAGCATTTGAACAACATCTTCCGGTTTTGTATTGTTTTCTTCTATGATTTTCTCCAGCAGCTGTTTTGTTTTTTGTAAAATTTCTTCTTCAGTATCTTGTTCAACTGTAGTTGCTCCGCGAATTCCGCGAATCATCATGATGTCTCCTCCAATCGCCATTTGTTCAGCCAGCTCTCAAGTTCATTTCTGGAAAATGTGTGATCAGCAACTTTTCCTAGTTCGTTGAGCACGATAAACTGAATCTTCCCGCCGCGGGTTTTTTTATCATTCATCATACGGTCTAAAAGAACCGAAGTTTCCGTCTCTTTTTTGATTTGACTTGGATACCCCAAGCTTTGTAGCCAGCTGACCAGATGGTTTCTATCCATTTCACAGCCAGCAGTTTTTTCGCTTATATATAAAGCAAACTGCATTCCAAGGGCTACAGCATCACCGTGAGTGATCTGTCCGTATCCATATTCCGCTTCAACAGCATGGCCGAGCGTATGTCCGAAGTTTAAGTAAGCTCTGATTCCCTCTTCTTTTTCATCCTGCTGAACGACAGACGCTTTAATTGAAATCCCTTTAAAAATCATGTCATTCAGCTGATCACTAGTGATATCGTTTAGTGAGCGGATGTTCAGCAGCTCTTCCAGAAACGCTCTGTCATAGATAAACGCGTGTTTAATCACTTCTGCCATTCCAGACCGAAGCTCTTTTTCGGGCAGAGAACGCAGGAAATCCGTATCATAGAGCACGGCTTTCGGCTGATAAAACGCACCAATTAGATTTTTTCCGAGCGGATGATTCACAGCTACTTTTCCTCCGACTGCGCTATCATGCGCCAAAAGCGTCGTAGGCATTTGAATGAAATCAATGCCGCGCATAAAAGTGGCAGCCACAAAACCGGCAAGATCTCCTACAACACCGCCTCCGAATGCGATGATGCATGAGGAGCGATCCATATGAAAACGAATCGCTTCACTTTGCAGTTTCGTGTACATGTCCATGGATTTCGCCTGCTCTCCGCTCGGAACCGTCACTTTTTTTACGGGCCATTTTTCTTGGAGCAAATGAAGCATTTCATCACCATACAGGCGGTCCACCTCTTCATCTGTGACAAGCATAATCCGTGTTAAAGGCCTGTTTAGAGAGGTTAATAGATCACAAGCCTCTTTTCTGATGCCCTGACCGATAAAAACAGGATACGACGAGGAAGCGGTTTGAACATGCAGTGTTCTCATTAAAATTCCCTCGACAGTTTTCTCATATTCTCCACATTTTCTCTAATACGGTCGATTTGATCTAAGCCGAATTGTTCAACGACTGCATTCGCAATTTCCCATGCAACAGCAGCTTCAGCTACTACACTTGCTGCAGGCACTGCACAGCTGTCTGACCGTTCAATGCTGGCAGAAAACGGTTCTTTCGTTTCGATATCCACACTCTTCAGCGGTTTATACAATGTCGGAATCGGCTTCATAACTCCGCGGACGATAATCGGCATTCCTGTCGTCATGCCGCCTTCCAGTCCTCCAAGTCTATTGGTGGCGCGAGTATAGCCCTTTTCCTCGTCCCAAATGATCTCGTCATGGACTTCGCTTCCATTTCTGCCGGCCGCTTCAAACCCGATGCCGAATTCCACACCTTTAAATGCGTTAATTGACAGCACCGCAGCAGCAAGCTTGCTGTCCAGCTTGCGGTCATAATGGACGTAGCTGCCAACGCCTACCGGCATTCCCTCGACAATGACTTCTACAATTCCGCCGATAGAATCTCCGTTTGCTTTTGCTTCATCAATGGCAGCCATCATTTTTATGCCTGCTTCTTCATCGTAGCATCTGACCGGAGACTCCTCCGTTACACGCTGCAGGTCTTCAATTGACGTATAATCAGTTTTTTCCGCTTTAACTGCGCCGATTTGCAATACATGGCCCGCCACCTTAATGCCAAGCTCGGAAAGAATTTTTTTAGCAACAGCCCCTGCAGCCACTCTGACAGTGGTTTCCCTTGCTGAAGAGCGCTCAAGCACATTTCTCATATCACGATGATTATATTTAATCGCACCGTTTAAGTCAGCGTGCCCAGGCCTTGGTCTGGAAATTTGGCGTTTCATTTCCTTTTCTTCATCTTCTGTAATCGGAGCCGCACCCATGATTTTTGTCCAGTGTTTCCAATCATTGTTTTCTACTACGAGAGCAATTGGTGAACCGAGTGTACGGGCATGGCGGACACCGCTCATAATTTTGGCCTGGTCTTTTTCGATCTGCATACGGCGGCCGCGGCCATGGCCTTTTTGGCGTCTGGCAAGCTCAAAATTGATATCGTCCTCCGTTATGTAAAGCCCGGCAGGCACACCTTCAATAATAGTTGTCAGTTGGGGGCCGTGTGATTCTCCGGCTGTTAAATATCTCATGACTTCTTCTCCCTTCATCGCATTAACGCTTTTAAGTAAGACTACTATAACATATTTTTCAGCAAAAAGTCAGTCTATCTTTTTTGATAAAAGAATGTATCAGCTGGTGCCAGGCCAAATTTCTCAGGATTGAAGATTTGCTCGGTGCTCCCGACAAACAGTACTCCATTCTTTTTCAGACTATGTGCCATTTTTAAATAAAGCTCTTCCTTTGCGCTTTCTGTAAAATAAATAAATACATTTCGGCACACGATTAAGTCAAAGTCTTGTTCATATCGATCCGCCAGCAGATTGTGCTTTCTAAATGTTATATGCTTTTTGATATCCGGTTTTACTTCATAACTCCCATTTGCATTTTGAGTAAAATAACGATTTTTCACAGATGATGGCACTTCCTGTAAAGACCGCTCCTGGTAAACGCCTTTTTTCGCCTTCTCCAATGCTTTGTCATCAATATCAGTCGCCAGAATCTGAAAACCGGGAAGACCTTTTTGCTGATCCAAAAGCATGGCAAGTGTATAAGGCTCCTCCCCTGTCGAACAGGCGGCACTCCATATCTTTAAAGGCTTAGAATGCTTGATTAACGGCAGAATAGCAGTTTCAAGAACTTCCCATCTTTTATAATTACGATAAAATTCTGAAACATTGATTGTCATTCTGTCCAATGTTTCATTTAAGAGGGCTTGATCCTTTTCCAATGCTGCCGCAAAATCCTTAAAGCTTTGAAACCCCTTTTTCTCATAAAGCGAAGTCAGTCTTCTTTTCATTTGCGCTTCTTTATATAATGTCAAATCGACTCCGGTTAATTGTTTCCACTTCGTTGTAAATACGCTGTATGTATCCATCTCTACTCTCCCAGTCTCGCTGTCTTTTTGTCCTAGTATAGCTTGTTTTATCAGGAAATTGTATTGTTTCAATAAAAAAATCAGCTTTTCAGCTGATTTCAGATCGTCGGGAAAGGCAGAATACAGATGCATACTGCCAATAAACCCTTTATTCACTTCAATGTAAACCTTTACAAAATAAATCGAAAACCGGCGGCGTTACTTGGTGCCGGCTCTGTTGCTTATTTCTCAATGATTAATAGATCCAGCCTGCCATGAGCTGTTGATATGATACTAATTCTTCATTCTTAAAGAAAATGTTAATCTCGCGTTCAGCACTTTCGAGAGAATCAGAGCCGTGAATGATGTTTTTTCCGACAAACATGCCGTAATCTCCCCGAATCGTACCAGGCAAAGCTTCTTTAGGATTTGTCTTTCCGATTAGCTGTCTCGTTACTTCAATGACATTTTCGCCTTCCCAAACCATTGCAAATACAGGTCCTGAAGTAATAAACTCAACGAGCTCTCCGAAGAAAGGCTTCCCTTGATGTTCGGCGTAGTGTTTCTCAGCCATTGGTTCAGTCACTCTCATTAACTTGGCGCCAGCTAATTGTAAGCCCTTACGTTCAAATCTGGATAAAATGTCTCCAATGAGCTGACGTTGGACTCCGTCTGGTTTCACCATGATAAACGTTTTTTCCATCACATTCTCCACCCCATCATTATGTATGTATAGGCTTTCACACTGCTCACCGAAATCGTAACATCTTTCTGATAATTAATCAATCCGGGGTGGAGAAATTTCTTAATATCTACAAAAATTAAAATTTTCTTTTACCGATATATTTTGCGATGGCTGCAAGTGACGAACGTGCACGCCCTCTCGGAAGCGTGTTTAATTTCTGGAATGCTTTCTGAAGATACATTTCGCTTACTGCCATAGATGCTTCAATTGCATCTGTTTTTTTGATTTCTTCAATGATCGGTTCAAGCTGTTCCTGCGTTGTCTCGCTGTTTATCAATTTAAGCTGATTTTTTAATGCTGGATTTTTCAGGGCATACAGCACGGGCAATGTGACATTCCCTTGAAGCAAATCCCCTCCAACCGGTTTGCCCAGCTCTTCCTCAGTTGAAGTAAAATCTAGAATATCATCAATAATTTGATAAGACATGCCGACGTAATACCCAAACCAGTAAAGCGCCTTATGGATCTTTTCATCAGCTCCGGAGGCAATAGCACCGAGCTGGCAGCTGACCGCGATCAGAAGCGCCGTTTTTCTTTTGATACGGCGGAGATATGTTCTGAGATTTTGTTCCATGTTGTATTTGTCTTTGATCTGCTCGATTTCCCCTAGACAAACTTCAACAATGGTTTGTGACAAAATCCTATGGGCTTTCGGTTCGTTAATTCTCGTCATCATTTCTAGAGATCCCGCAAGCATATAATCTCCAGTGTACATCGCAATGCGATTGTCCCACTTTGCTTTGATTGTCGGCTTCCCTCTCCGAAGTTCCGCATCGTCAATGACATCATCATGAACCAAAGATGCCATGTGAATCATCTCCAAAGTGACGGCGACATATTTAATCTTATTAATATCGTAATCGCCAAACATACCGGAAAGCAGCACGAAGACAGGCCGAATACGCTTTCCTCCTGCCTGCAGCAGGTGAAGACCTGCCTCGCTTAAAAGCGGATAATCGGAACGTACGGTTTGTTCAAGTTCTCTTTCGATCACATCTATATCGTCATTTAAAAAAGAGTAGGCCATTTTAAATTTCATATCATTCACCCAAACATCTGTGTTTTCATTTCCATCCGATATGCGTGGCAGCGACTCCGCCAGTAAACGAATGATATTGGACATTTTTCAAGCCCGCCTCTTCAAACAGGCCTGCCAGCTCCTTCATTCCAGGGAACTCTCTGGCTGATTCTTGAAGCCATGAATATTCTTTATAGCTTTTCGCAAACAGTTTTCCGAAAAACGGCATAATATACTTAAAGTACATGAAGTAAGCCTGTCTGAATCCGAACATTTCCGGCTGGGACGTTTCCAGACAAACCACCTGTCCGCCCGGCTTCACCACACGTCTCATCTCTTTCAGTACAGTCAAGTAATCAGGAACATTGCGGAGTCCGAAGCCGATCGTGACATAATCAAACGTATCATCTTCAAAAGGAAGCTCCATCGCATTTCCATGCAGCAATTCAATTTGGCTGAAACCGCCGTCTTTTACTTTTTCCTGGCCGACACTCAGCATATTCTCACTGAAATCCAATCCCTTGATCTCGCCGCTTTTGCCGGCTGCTTTAGCAAGAGCGATTGTCCAGTCAGCCGTACCGCAGCATACATCAAGTGCCTTGGCGCCTTCTTTTACATCCATAATGCGCATCGTTTTATCACGCCATTTTTTATGCTGCTGAAAACTGATGACAGAGTTCATTTGGTCGTAGTTTTTATATATTTTTTCAAATACTCCGTGTACGCGCTGTTCTTTTGAGTCCTGCATAATGGTTTACCCTTCTTCCACTTTCTGATGATAAGTTTGATCTTGACTGATTGTCTTCAGGCGGTTTAATAAAATATGCTGAATAGGTGAATTTAGAGGCAAAAGTGACTCAATGCTGTTTTTCGCTTTTTTAAAACAATCTTCTAGTATCTCTTCTTTTGTTTTTCCCAGCTGTATAAAACTGCCGATCACATCCAGAAATGTATCATTTCCATTTATAAGCCGCTTAAATACAAAAAAATCACTCGACAGCTTTTTCCACCGCGGGAGGTTGAAGTGTTCCGCCACCCGATGGAATAAGGCAGATTCAACGATGCCGACACTTTCAAAGAAATCGTGTTCATCCTTGAAAGAACGGTCATAGAGACGAATTTTATGTTCATTGATTTCTTTGATGGCTGTAGCAAGCGTCCGGATCATATAGATATCCTTCATTTCAGATAGCAGAGAGTAGTACAGCCCGCTGAAATAATCGCCCGCGAGAACAGTCAATTGGCGGTTTTTGTTTTCGTCTCGTTTGATGACTCTTGCTGTCGTCACTTCATCATGGGTATCAAGGGCGCTTTGTACAAGCATCGCTGTTACAATATAATTTTCTCTGTCATTGTTTTTTATGTCAGCTTCCTCAAATAAAGCATGAAAAAGAAGAAGCTTATCCTCATCAATTTTTGGCGCAGAAATATGTTTCGCTAAATAAGGATGAGACAGCTTTTGTTTTAATTTCGTGTTCAGATTGGCTAAAGTTCCGTAGATGTCTTGCAAAAATATCACCCTTGTCCCCAAATTCACATTTATTTCTTAATCTATGTATGAGTTTTATCTTTTCATTCACTTACGCAGGTATCATTATAGCATAAAAAAAAGAAATTGGCTGTATCCTCCCGCTGTTTGCGAGCATTTGCTATTAACAGCGGGGACAGCCAGCTTATTTTTTTTCGCTTTTCATTTCTCCGTAAGCGGTTTGAATGAGTGCCTCTCCTCTGACTTTAATGGCAGAAGTATGCTCTGTAAACTGAGCGATGATTACTTCTCCCTTGTCAAGTTTTTCGGAATGGTGAAACTTTGTGTCTGTTCCTCTCGTCAGGCCAATCACATTCACTCCATCCTCAACCGCTTTAATGACAACAAAATCACTTGAATGCTTTTCGTTCATTTATAGCACCCTCTATCTTTATTAGTCCTGGCGTTTAATATGTTCCAATACTTCAGCCCTTGCAGCCGCATCATCCTTAAAAACGCCTCTGACTGCTGAAGTGACAGTTTTTGCACCTGGTTTTCTTACACCGCGCATCGTCATGCACATATGTTCTGCTTCAACCACTACCATTACGCCATGCGGGTCAAGCGTATCTACGATGCTTTCGGCAATTGTAGAAGTAATGCGTTCCTGAAGCTGCGGACGCTTTGCAACGGCTTCCACGGCACGTGCCAGTTTGCTGAGCCCTGTGACCTTTCCGCCTCGCGGTATATATGCAACGTGTGCTTTTCCATAAAAGGGAACGAGGTGATGCTCACACATAGAATGAAACGCGATGTCTTTTACAAGAACAAGCTCCTCATGGTTTTCACCGAAGATAGTCTGGAAATGTTCTTTTGGATCTTCATTCAAGCCGGAGAATACTTCGGCATACATCTTTGCGACTCTTTTCGGAGTATCAAGAAGCCCTTCTCTATTCGGGTCTTCTCCGATCGCTTCTAAAATTTGACGAACAGCTTGTTCGATTTGCTCTTTATTAACTTCTTTCATGTTCTATGTCCTCCACCAATGAATACATTTAATTTCGATTCTAGCACACATGCCCCGCTAAAAGCAAAGTGAATGCCCTGTCAGGAAGCCCATGCTCTTGAAATATGAAAAGCCCCTTGGAAAGGGGCTTTTCTGTGAAGAAATAAAAGTGTATGTAAGCTAGATGCATACACGATCTATATTCACAATTATTTTCCGGCAACTGCGTCTTTAAGCGCTTTACCTGGTTTGAAAGCAGGTACTTTGCTTGCTGGAATTTCGATTTCTTCACCTGTTTGAGGGTTGCGTCCTTTACGTGCAGAACGTTCACGCACCTCGAAGTTACCAAAACCGATCAGTTGGATTTTATCACCGTTTTTAAGTGCATCTAAGATCGTATCAAAAACAGAGTCAACTGCTTTTGTAGCGTCTTTTTTAGACAATTCGCTTGCTTCTGCAACCGCATTGATAAGTTCTGTTTTGTTCATGCCTTTCACCTCCTCCCAAAAGGAATACATTCAGTTCGTTTATTATCATTTCTTCACAGTTCAGTCTGATTCTAAACCTGTCCCAGAAAAAAATCAGAGCAGGCAAGAGAAAGACAATTAAACGGCTTTTAAGAAAAACTGCACCTTGAGGAATGTTTGTCCAACAAAGTGAAGAATTTCTGTATGTAGAGTAACACATATAAAAAGCCATATCAAGCATTTTAAAGCGTCAATCCCTTGCTCGTCAAGGATTTAACGAGATTTATCGAACAAATATTCCTTTTTTTCCTTTTTTCATCCTATTCCTTGATCCTTTTCCATTATTAAGAGCAAAGAAAAAAGACCTCCCATTCTATAAAGAGGTCTTTCGGTACTACAGGATGATGGCGATTAAGCCGCCTGAGCCTTCGTTTATAATTCTTTCTAATGTTTCTTTTAATTTGTACCGGGCGTTTTCAGGCATTAGTGACAGCTTTGCCTGAATCCCTTCTCTCACAATTGAGCTCAGCGATCTTCCAAAGATATCGGAGTTCCAGATGGAGAGCGGATCATCCTCAAAGTCCTGCATTAAATAGCGTACAAGCTCTTCGCTTTGTTTTTCCGTTCCGATAATTGGCGCGAATTCGCTTTCGACGTCTACTTTGATCATATGAATCGACGGAGCGACAGCTTTCAGCCTCACACCGAATCGTGAGCCCTGCCGTATAATTTCTGGCTCATCCAGGCTCATATCAGTTAGAGCAGGCGCTGCAATTCCGTATCCCGTCTGTTTAACCATTTTTAAGGCATCGGACACTTGATCATATTCTGTTTTCGCATGAGCAAAGTCCTGCATGAGCTCAAGCAGGTGGTCTCTTCCTCTGATCTCAACGCCCACCACTTCTTTCAGGATTTGGTCATATAAATGGTCCGGCGCGTACAAATCAATTTCAGCAACCCCTTGGCCCAGCTCGATTCCGGCTAACCCGGCACTTTCAATGAACTCAAACTCGCTGAATTGGCCGACAACCCGGTCTACATCCCGGAGACGTTTAATATCCTTAACGGTTTCCTTCACAGATTCCTGATAGCTTTCACGCAGCCAATGGTTTTCTTTCAGCACCATTACCCAGCTTGGGAGATTGACATTTACCTCAAGCACCGGAAACTCGTAGAGGGCCTCTCTGAGCACACTCAGCACATCTGATTCCCGCATGCTTTCCACGCTCATGGCCAAAACCGGGATATCATATTTTTCACTTAAATCCTGGCGCATCGCTTCTGTTTCCGGGTGATACGGCCTCACTGAGTTGATGACCATAATAAAGGGTTTGCCAACCTCTTTCAGCTCTTCAATAACTCTTTCTTCAGCCTCTATATAGTCGCTTCTGGCAATATCTCCAATGGTGCCGTCTGTTGTAATGACAACACCGATGGTCGAGTGTTCTTGAATGACTTTTCGCGTGCCGATTTCAGCAGCCTCATGAAATGGGATCGGTTCTTCGTACCAAGGCGTATTAATCATCCGCGGCCCGTTTTCATCTTCATAGCCTTTGGCGCCGGGCACTGTGTAGCCTACACAATCTACTAATCTTATATTGACATCGAGTCCGTCTGATACATGAACAGACATCGCCTGATTCGGAACAAATTTAGGCTCTGTAGTCATAATCGTTTTGCCGGCCGCGCTTTGCGGCAGTTCATCCTGCGCACGAGCCCGGTCTGCTTCGTTACTGATATTCGGGAGCACCACAAGCTCCATAAATTTTTTAATAAACGTGGATTTTCCTGTACGGACAGCACCTACGACTCCTAAGTATATATCGCCTCCTGTTCGTTCAGCGATATCCTTGAAAATATCGACCTTTTCCAAGTGATCCCCTCCCGGACTTCCTATCCTTATCAATTTTATTAAGCTCTTTCAATCAAACACAGGACACTATATGTGTATGACGTTGTCCTATTTCAATATGACATCTTTAGAAAATTTCCCAGCCTCAATCTATTAAAGTATAAAAAAACCTTTCTCCCTATTTGTATGCAAGGGAGAAAGGTTCATTCCTTTTTCATATCATTTTCTAAAAAAACAGGTTCCTGTTTGTCATTTACCGTATATTTCACAGAAAACGCGGGGACAAAGGGAGTTTCTTGCCAAATCATATCCTGGATTTGAGATCCGGGTTTAAACGTTTTGTTGCTTTTTTTGAGGCAGGAAGCCAGCTCAGTCCGGTAATCAGCATATATTTCTCCGTCTCCGTCTATCATAAGCGGCAAGGAATTCCCTGAGATTGGGCTTGTCACAGTAAGAGAGCTTCCATCCCCGAGCTTCTTCTCATCGAGTGTAAATAAATCGCGTGATAGCACATCCTTGTAAGGCGGATATCGATGCTCCTGGCGGTACATTTGAACGCGTAATTTCACATCGCGGATTTTTTCAGCCATTTTTAGGTCAATCAATTTAACAGTTGGATCGTTCTCTACGTCTACAAGCACGTATTGATAGTCTCCCCCGCTTTCATATGCCGTGCTTGGGGGTTCGGCCATATATCTAGGCGCTAAACGGTTAAAGTCTATCGGATATTTTTGATATAGCGGTGTCGACATATCTTTTGTTTGAATGGGAAGCAGCCCTCCATTTGCCTTTTGAAATTCATCAACAGCTGACTGGACCTGCTTCAGCTGATCCTGATAAGGAATGGCATGTACACTGCTTTTCCGCTCATTTGGATATAAACATCCCGATAAAAACACGACTGCCGCAAAAATCATAGCGCACTTCAGTTTACCCATACAGCACTTCCTTTTACAGCTTTATTCATTGACAGGGCCGCTGAATACAACGACAAACACAATGATTCCAGATATGAGCATACATATGTAAGCGAACGACGAAACAGCAATCTTCAAAAAACGGTTTTTGAACTTAAACCGGCTTAAATAGATGGAAGCAACAGCCAGAAACATCAGACCCATGGACCCAAGTGCAAACCACATTTTCATCAATGCCAGACTCAATGACCTGCGCCTCCCCGATATGTATGATGTAAGCGTTATATTTTATTTTAATATACAGCGCCGGAAAAGATCAACCAGTTTTTCCATCCTTTGATAGAACAAAAAAACTGAAGCAAAGAGGGGGACCTTCGCTTCAGTCAAATTGACTATATTCACCTGCACGTTTAAGAAACACTCTCTTGGACTTCGATGCTATAGTATGCGACTTGGCATACAGATGCATCCTCTATTGCCTAAATCGGCAAAATGTTTCAGGAGATCCCAGACTTGGGTGTTCTTCTGTTTTTCGGGCTTACGTTCAATTAAGATATGCGTCCTTGCATACGATTGACACTTTTACTTCACTTGATTTTCAAACGTATTTACCAGATCCTCCATCTCGTGGGTCTTCCCTCTTGCCATTAAAGATTCAACAGCCGTTTCCACCTTTTGTCCGTTGAATAAAACTTGATGAAGGGCTTCTGTTATCGGCATTTTCACATCATATTTCTCCGAAAGCTGGTAAGCCGCTTTTGTCGTGCGGACGCCTTCGACTACCATTCCCATCTCTTCAAGAACGTCTTCAAGCTTGTACCCTTTTCCGAGCAGATTGCCGGCACGCCAGTTTCTTGAATGAACACTTGTGCATGTAACAATCAGATCGCCTACTCCTGTCAATCCGGAAAACGTCAGGGGATTCCCGCCCATTTTCGTTCCGAGTCTCGCGATTTCGGCAAGCCCGCGTGTAATCAAAGCAGCCTTGGCATTGTCGCCATACCCTAAACCATCTGTAATTCCTGCGGCAAGGGCTATAATATTTTTTAATGCCCCGCCAATTTCAACTCCGATAATGTCAGGGTTTGTGTATACCCGGAAATTGTGATTAATAAATAAATCCTGCACCTCTTCTGCTGCCCGCATGCTTTTTGAAGATGAAGTAACGGTCGTCGGATGCCGCAGCCCCACTTCTTCCGCATGGCTCGGTCCGGAAAGGACAACAATATCTTTTCTGACACCGCTTGGGAGCTCAATTTCCATAATCTCAGAAATGCGCAGGAGCGAATCAGGCTCTATGCCCTTGCTGACATGAACAAAGACTGCCTTTTTCGTTATAAAAGGCACAGCCTGTCTCAGCACTTCCCGAATCGCTTTTGTCGGAACCGCAACGATTATGAAATCTGCATCCGAAACAGCTTTTCCAATATCCGTTGTTGCCTCTATTGATTCAGGAAGCTTGACGTTCGGCAAATAATCCTTATTTTCATGCAGATCATTGATTTGATGAATCAAATCTGCACGGTGCCCCCACATGGTTACATCGTGATGATTATCAGCTAACACTAAAGCCAGTGCCGTCCCCCAGCTTCCCGCTCCGAGCATTGTGACTCTTTTCATATTTGCTTCACACCTTTTTATTTTCTAGCTCTTGCAAATATTTTGATTGGTGTCCCTTCAAAACCGAATGCGTCTCTGATTCGGTTTTCTAAAAACCTTTCGTACGAAAAATGCATCAATTCCGGATCGTTTACAAACACAACGAAGCTTGGCGGCTTCACTGACACTTGAGTCGCATAATAAATTTTCAAACGAGAACCGTTATGAGTCGGCGTTGGGTTCATTGCCACAGCATCCATGATGACATCATTTAAAACATTCGTTTGAACTCGAAGTGAATGGTTTTCGCTTGCCTTGATAATTGCAGGCATTAGCGTATGAATCCGTTTTTTCGTTAAGGCTGACATGAATAGAATTGGCGCATAATCAAGAAATTGAAAATGATCGCGGATATTTTCTTCAAATTCCTTCATCGTGCTTTCATCTTTGTCAACAGCATCCCATTTGTTTACGACAATCACGACAGCCTTGCCCGCTTCGTGTGCATAACCGGCGATGCGCTTATCCTGTTCAATAATCCCTTCTTCGCCATCCAGCACAACTGCAACGACTTCGGAGCGGTCGATTGCTTTCAGCGCTCGCAGCACACTGTACTTTTCAGTCGTTTCATAGACTTTTCCTTTTTTTCGCATACCGGCAGTATCGACAATGACAAACTCCTGCTGGTTGTACGTAAATGACGTATCAACCGCATCTCTCGTCGTTCCTGCCACGTTGCTGACAATGACGCGCTCTTCGCCGAGCATTGCATTCACAAGTGAGGACTTTCCGACATTCGGGCGTCCGATCAAACAAAATTGAACAACTTCCTCATCATATTTCGTTTCAGGAATGTTTTTAAAATGCTCTGCAACAGCATCCAGCAAATCCCCCAGCCCGAGTCCGTGTGTTCCCGATATTGGATATGGCTCGCCAAAGCCAAGCGAATAAAAATCATAAATATTCGCTCTCATTTCTGTGTTATCCAGTTTATTAACTGCCAAAACAACAGGCTTTTTTGTGCGGTACAAAATTTTTGCTACTTCTTCATCAGCAGCTGTGACGCCTTCACGGCCGTTCACCATAAAAATAATGACGTCCGCTTCATCCATGGCAATTTCAGCCTGCTGGCGAATCTGCGCTAAGAACGGTTCATCACCGATATCAATACCGCCAGTATCAATCAAATTAAAATCATAATTCAGCCATTCAGCCGAGCTGTATATCCGATCCCTTGTCACACCAGGGGTATCTTCTACTATTGAAATTCTTTCTCCCGCAATCCGGTTAAAGATTGTGGACTTTCCTACATTTGGTCTCCCGACAATGGCTACGACAGGTTTACCCATAGTACCCTTCCTTTCGATCCAGCCGCTTTCATTTTTA
The DNA here is from genome assembly GCF_026790125.1 of Bacillus sp. N12A5. Classification (NCBI taxonomy): domain Bacteria; kingdom Bacillati; phylum Bacillota; class Bacilli; order Caryophanales; family Bacillaceae; genus Bacillus; species Bacillus sp. N12A5. Next base: position 152,258 of record NZ_JALAMR010000005.1, read on the forward strand.
CATAAATTTTCAACCGGTTAATTAAAATCATTTCATTCACGTTTATGAAAAGAAACCCTTCAGAGGAAGGGCTTAACTCATTTATTATATCAGTTTTTACTGGGATCACAACTATTCTTAAAAATGTTTCACGATCAAATATACGTCATCCCCGATTCTGTGCGCTATTCCGTCAAGGATTGCCTCAAGGTTTTTAGCGAATAGCTCCATCTCCTTTTGGTCATTGCAAAAAAAGACGGGAGCTCCTCCCCCAGCCCGGTTTCGGTTCGTCGTGATCACAGACAAAATCACTTTTGAGAGAGACTCGCTCATCCTATCACCTTATCCTGTTTTTTGATAAACTCCGTCGGCATTCTGATCGCGTTTTCTAAAGTTGGAACATTGCTGATAATCTGAACAGCCGTTTCGGGGTGGTGAATTTGCGGCAGAACAAAGACTGCCACCCTCCCGTCATTTAGATCCCGTTTGGCAATAGGTGTCAGAGACGGCTCGCCTGAGTCCCGATAAACCCCGAGCACATTAGAAACATCAAATAATATGGCCTGGCGCTGCCCTAAGTTGGCAATCGTCGCTGCTGAATTAAAGTTTTTTGGCGTTAAAATAAATCCCATGCCATGCTTTAAAATCAGCTCCTGTTTCTCCGGAAGCCCAATATTCATCATATAAATAGTATCAACAAACAGTCCCGGTCCGTCAAAGTGCGGCTTTATGTACTCGATGTCTACAATATCCTTCAACACACTGCCCGACATAAATTTCATTGCCAGTAAAAAACAAACAACAGCCGCTACAACTGCGGCCCAAATGGATAAAAACACATACGCAGAGGTTGTCAAAAGCGCTGTAAAGATCACGATATAATTTCTGCTTTCAAACGCAATGGCAATTCCCTCAATATATGTGCTTCCTCTTGAGACAAGCTCATACGAATCCATTTGCGTCAGCGTGTTCCGCTCCATGTTTCGGACATCTCTAAATTGCGTCGCAGCCAACGTTAAAAATGTGATGGCCGTAAATTCCTCCTGCAAAAGCGCCGGCATAATAATCGCCCCTAAACCGGCTGCTATCAGCCCTAGTGCGATATGAATGACTTTCCCATGAACATAGGTCGGGTACTGGCGATAGTCCGTTTTCAGCATATAAAGCCGTGTTGCGACACCGGCAATGACCCCAGCAATAATCGGATAGATGTAATCACTCATGACATTTTGGTAGCTCCTTTGTTTGATCTTTTGCTTTTTTGACCAATCTGGCTTGCAAGCTGTTCGTATTTGAATATGCCAAACAGCAATATCATGCCTGCAGAACACGCACTCAACCATTGAAAGCCGCCGACAGCCAAAGTCCCGGCCAACTTCTGAATCACAAACGAATATACCAGTTCGCCTTGGCACATCCCCAGCACAAACAAGGTAAGCTGCTTCTCAAAATCCCTTTCAACTGAAGCTGTCAAAAGCACTATTAATATAACGGCAACCCACTCAGGTTTTATAATGAACCAAACCGGATCATATAATGCAAAAAGATAAACAAACGCATACCCGGCAACTAGCGTCAGAAAGACCATGAGATAACGAAAACGATACATCCCCAAATGCCCGGCATAAATACACCCGCAGATGAAAAACATCATATAAGCAGCATTCAATGAAAAAGATAAAGTGATGTCATGTATGCTTAGGATCATATTAGTCAAAATAAAGACAGAAACGGCAAATCGCCTTTTCGTCTTTTCAAAAATAAAGGTTGTCAGAATCCACAGAAACCACATTGACCAATAGTAATAAAATTGTTCCATTTTGCTTCCTCCATACTCCCAGTATGGAGCCCGAGCGCTTTTTTTAAACAATTCATCTTACATTAAGGAGCATGATTATGGGAAAAGACAGACAGGAGAAAAAACTCAGAGCTTCTGGCAGAGTCGAATCAGACCGTGACCAGTCTATTCACTATGACGGAGCGACAAGTCTTGAACAAAACGGAAGATTCAAAAAGCGAAAATCATAAAACAAAAAGCCCAAAACGCATAAGGTTTTGGGCTTTTTCATTTATCGCACACTATAGCCGGACGTATCGATCCTTCTCTCTGTAAGCCAGTGATGGGTTTCACCTTTGATCACGAGAGGCGCTTTTTGCAAATCAGCAATGGTTCTGGCGCCCAGCACGGTCATAATCATTTTTAATTCCTCAAGAATGAACTGAATCTCCTCAAACAGTCCTTCCTCCCCGCTGTCAGTCAGGGCTTTTAAAAAATGTCCTGCCATTCCGGTGCAGGATGCTCCTAGCGCAATTGCCTTTGCCACGTCAAGCGCATCCTGCAGGCCGCCGGACGCAATCATTGTGCTTGCGGGAAATGCAGAGCGGATTTCCGCCAAACTTGCAGCTGTCGAGATGCCCCATGAATTAAAAAAGGTGATTTGCCGCTGTCTTCGGAGATTTTCGATTTTCGAGAAATTTGTCCCCCCGTAACCGCCAATATCAACAGCTGCAGCACCAGCTTCATACAGCTTCCCTGCTGACTCTTTGCTCATCCCGAAGCCGACTTCTTTCACAATGACCGGCACACTGATTTGGCTGCAAATTTGTTCAATGCGGTTCAGAGCGCCGCTAAAGCTTCTGTCCCCTTCAGGCATCACAATTTCCTGAATTACATTCAAATGAATTTGCAGCGCATCTGCTCCAATCATCTCAACGGCTTCCTTTGCCTGATCAGCTGTCGCCTCGCTTCCCAGGTTGGCAAAAATCACCCCGTTAGGATTTTCCTTTCGAACGATTTCGTACGAAAAACGCTCTGAGGGATCTTTTAACGCTGACATTTGGGATCCGACAGCAAGAGGTATTCCAGCCTGACAAGCCGCCCGCGCAAGCGATTTATTAATTTCATATGTAAGTTGTCCGCCGCCGCCTGTCATTGCATTGATAAAAATCGGCGAACTGCTTGAAAGTTCGCCGATTTTTGTGGATATATCTACTTGTTCTAATGCAAGATCGGGCAGACTGACATGAACAAACGTAATATCATCAAGCCCCGTTTCCCGCTTTTGGCCGGTGGAAAGGGCATGATTGATGTGTTGTCTTTTCCGTTCTGCTCGAGTCACGTTTATCACCAATTATTTTAGTTTATTCAGCTTATCTCCAATCAGATCTCCAAGCTGGAAGCCAGTGCTTGTTTCTTCCTTCGCCTGATATTGACGGTAATCTTCCTGATCGGCTTTAGGCGCTTCTTCAAGTTCACGCATGCTTAACGAAATGCGCTCCTCATTTTCATTCACATCAAGAACCTTCACTTTTACAGTCTGTCCTTCTTCAAGGACTTCATGCGGCGTGCCGATGTGTTTATTGGAAATTTGAGAAATATGAACGAGACCTTCAACACCTGGAAAGATTTCAACAAAAGCCCCGAAGCTCACAAGACGCTGCACGGTTCCTTCAAGCACATCGCCAGGTTTCACTTTCTCGCCGATTTGGCTCCATGGCCCAGGCAGTGTATCTTTGATTGATAATGAAATACGTTCATTATCACGGTCAACCGATAATACTTTCACTTTCACTTCCTGTCCCTCTTCGACAACGTCAGACGGTTTCTCTACATGGGAGTGGGAAAGCTGTGAAATGTGCACAAGACCGTCGATACCGCCGATATCAACAAACGCGCCAAAGTCAGTCAAACGCTGTACTTTTCCATCAAGCACACTTCCAACTTCAAGAGACTGAAGAAGTTCTTGTTTTTTATTCGCTTGTTCACTTTCAACAACGGCACGGTGTGAAAGGATCACGCGGTTTTTATCACGGTCAAGCTCTACAACGAGCAGAGACAGTGTTTTTCCTTTATAGTCAGTGAAATCTTCAACGAAATGCGCTTCAACAAGTGATGCCGGAATAAAGCCGCGAACGCCGATATCAACGACAAGCCCGCCTTTCACGACATCTTTCACTTCAGCTTCAAACACTTCTTTTGTTTCAAACTTTTTCTCAAGGTCTTCCCAAGCGCGGTCTGCATCAACAGCACGTTTAGATAAAATCAAAGCATCGTCTTCCACTTTCGTTACTTTCAGGTCAAGCTCATCGTCTACTTTTACGACATCCGATGCTTTCTCTACATGAAGACTAGATAATTCACTGATTGGAATAATGCCGGACTGTTTGACATTGATAATTTCAACATCCACATGCTTATCCTCTACCTTTGTCACAATCCCTTTTACCACATCTCCAACCTCTGGCACTTGAACATCAATTTGATTCATTTCCTCTGTCATTTGAATAACCTCCTTGGTCCAAACCTACACAGCTTAATTAAAACGGTTTGAAAGCTGAACATATAACATGCCCGCTTTTAGCCGAATATGTATTAAAGAATCATCCAAAAAAGTTTTTTGAATGATCAATAAAAAGTTTTATTAGTATTAACTTCTAATAAAAGGACAGGTTTGTCAAGCAATAACATTCTTTCTTCGTTGAAAAATTCAAAAAAAGTGGCATTCGCCATATCAGCGGGACTTTTGCTCCACAGCCTCGAGGATTTTTTCAGCCACCTCTTGAATTGAAAGAGATGTTGTGTCGATTTCAAGAGCGTCTTCTGCCTTGCGCAGCGGAGATACTTCGCGCTCTGAATCAAGCTTGTCTCTTCTTGCAATTTCCTCAATCAATGTTTCATAGTTGACATCGTAGCCTTTTTTCACATTTTCTTCATAACGGCGTTTCGCTCTCTCCTCAACAGATGCCAAAAGAAAAATTTTCACTTCCGCATTCGGCAGCACGTGAGTCCCGATATCACGTCCATCCATGACGACGCCGCCTTTTTCCCCAAGCTGTTGCTGGCGCTTCACCATTTCTTCTCTGACGCTTCTGTGCTTAGCCGCTATTGAAACTTGGTTGCTGACTTCATCAGTTCTAATAGCTTCGGTAACATCAGTACCGTTAACGAGCACTTTTTGTCCTTCTTTTGTTGTAATCAGTTCAATGTCTGTTCGCTTTAGCAGTTCAGCCAGTTTTTCTTCATTTGTCAGATCAACGTTTTCTTGCAAAGCCGCGTACGTTATCGCCCGATACATCGCTCCTGTATCAATATATATGTACGATTTTTTCTCAGCCACAATTTTGGCAACAGTGCTTTTCCCCGCGGCTGCCGGGCCGTCGATTGCAATCGATAATTTCTTTTCCATAATTCCTCTCCTTGCTCTTTTCTCCTCTATGGATTGTATCACGAACTTTATGAAAAAGGGTGAAAAATTGATGAATAATTAGTGCTTGAAGGTTTCAATTCTATCGTTCCCCTTCATTTTATCCACCCCTTCGTATTGAATCACCTTTGATACATAAGGTTCAATATGCTGGTAGTGAAAAAGAAACTGGACACCAAGTAAAATGATGGCTTGGATGAACAATAATTTGATCAACAGCCTTTCAAATGTTTTCATCGGAGCACCTCCATCACAAATAGTATGGAAGTGTTTGCCGATGTTTATTCCATCCGTGCCTTTCTTCTCTTATTTAATTGGCGACGGATGCAATATTGCAGCAGGAACTGCTGGTCACCTGCTGCAATTCCAGTATACTCGAGAGTCATTTTTCGTTTCCCTGATTTCGGATCATCAAAGACTCGTCTGATAACGGCTTGGGCTTCTACTTGACGAGTGTTTTCCTCTTCAGAAAGACTGATGATAAGGCGCAATGACTCCCCAGGTTGAAAAGAACGTTGATCAGCTAAAATCACGGCAATGCCGCCTGCACTGATGTTATAAGAAAGTGTGCGGAACTCTTGTTCATTTTCCGGCTGAATTTTCACATCCAATACCGCATCAATTCTTACATACTGGCGGCGCTGGATTCGTTTCATTTTTTCACGGGGAGGCACTTCAAGACAGACCATTTGAAGTTTGTCCTTCACTTTGCCTTTTACGCGGCTTGTAAAGCGGTAAGGAACTTCGTCTTTGCCCACAAACTCTACTGTTACTTCCATATCATTATGTAAAATCACAGTACGCCCCGTAAGTACATCTACAGGGTACGCAATCAAAAGCTCATTGTTCTCGATGCTTACTGCCTTACTCTTTGTCTTTTTTATTTCATGATCTTCTATATATTCTAAATGTACATTTTCCCCAATCTCTATCATTGACTTCACTCTTTCGTATTCAATATACAACTCACATTTTTATTAAATCATGTAATGAAAAAAAGGAAAAGACATTTAGTCCTTTCCTCCCGTTTTTTATAGGTCTTTATATATAGGTTCGGCATTTTTTAGTTTTTCAACCTTTTCTTCCGATCCATCTTTGGCATTTATATACATTCTGAATGTGTCATTTTCAATGGTGCCGAGCATTTCATAGCACAACACTTCTTGGCCAACTTCATTTGTAATTAAAGCGAGCCTTGTTTCTCTCACTTGCACATTTTTATTTAATTTAGATTTTGCTTCTTCTTCCCTAATGGCTGGCTTAGCTATGTTTCTTTTTCTGTGGGATGTTAGAAAGTCTCTTGCTGAAAAACCGACAACCTCCCCGTCATCTAAGGCCACTTTCATGCGAATCGCCTCTGGGTACATCCGGATATTATTTTCAACAGGAACATATGAAAAGACGCCGATTTTATCATATTGGGCACTTTCATCAATTTCCAAATCCTCTGTTTCAAATCCATTTTTCTTTAAAAAGGCGAGTGCGCGGTTCGATCCGTCATTCAAACTGATTTTCTGATTTTTCACTTCTCTGTTTTGGATCAAATATACCGGATGCCCGCCCTTTTTGGTGATATCCATATAAATTGCTGCTTTATGGTCCGGGTCTTTCATGCTGATGCTATATACATCGCGATTGGTTTTTTTACCGCTCTTTACCACTTTAATTGAATAATTGTCATCCGGAGCAAAGCGCTCAGCAATTTGTTTGGCTTCCTGTTCAGAAATTTCTTTTCCTTTCAGGTGGCCGAAGCCTTTCTCTTCTTTTTTGGTGCTGGTGAAACTCGGGCCGAGATCTGTTCCAGTGGAGAATGCACCGACATTTTTTTCGACCGTTTTAAAGCTGTTGATAATCGTATTATCACTTTGTTTTTCGTCAGAAGCCAGCGCCATTTCTACATCCATCCAGCGAAGGTTTTTGCTCATGACAAGGTGCTGAACATGACGCAGTTCATTTTGTATATCTTCGGATTGCTGATATAGCTTATTTAATGATGTATACTCTTGTTTATCAAGCGGCTTTTGGTCTAAATCTCTGACTGACGTTTTATAACTGAAATCTCCGATCTTAGATAAGAGCTCCTCAGTTTTGTTAAACGGCATTAATGTAAGCGGCAGCTGACTGACACTGTTATGTGCTTCAGATGTAATCCTCCACACATCAATCAATGCAGGTGACAGTGATTTTTGGCTGTTCATAGCAAGTGTTGTTCCGATTTTATCATGAAGCTGATCCATCTGATAGGTAAGTTCATGAAACGCCCGCTGATAGTTATTTTCAGCATGCAGAAGAACTGCGTCTTTTTCCTGGTGCTCTTTGTATCCCCAGTAGCTTGTACCGACAATTGCAATACCGAGCACGGCGATTAAAATTCCTCTGATCATTTATCACACCTCTTTTTATGCTTTCTCATGTCCTGCTACTCACAGAAAATGTGTTTACCGATTCTTTTAATCTGCGGACGCCCCCAAATCCATGGACTTGTAGCTGTATCCGGGTTAAAGTAGTACAGCGCTTCCTCTGATGGGTCCCAGCCATTGATGGCATCCATCACTGCTTCTCTGGCCGTTTCATTCGGCTGCATGTAAATTTGCCCGTCTGCTACTGCTGTGAAGGCAAGCGGCTCAAAAATAACTCCCGCCACTGAATTTGGAAATAAAGGGCTGTTCAAACGGTTCAAAATGACTGCTGCAATCGCAACCTGGCCCTCGTACGGTTCGCCCCGGGCTTCGCCATAAACCGCCTGAGAAAGCAGCCTGATATCATTGTTGGAAAATCCGCCGGGCATGTTAGCTGCTACCGCATCCTGCTTTCTCGCTTTTGCAGGTGTATTGTTTTGCTGTTGATTTGCTTTAGGCTGCTGCGTTGTTTTTTCTGCAGGCTGTTTCTGCCGCGCTTCCGCTTGCTGCCTAGCTTTTTGTGTTGCTGCTTTTGACGGTTTCGTCTGATACTTCAGCGGAATTTTTCCGTAATGCGTGAATGTATTCCCTTTATTGAGCTGTTCCATGACATATTCACGATAGTATTTTGATTTAGATATTAAGGTTTGCTTTGTTTTAGCTCCTACAAGGCCGTCAACCTCTTTTAACCCGAATTGATCCTGAAAATTTCGAACTGCCCAGTACGTTCCCCATCCATAAACCCCGTCAATTTTTCCGTTATAATATCCGTTGTATTGAAGACGCGCCTGAAGTTCGACCACATCATCCCCTGTTGCCCCTCTTTGAATGACTTGATTCGAAAAGGCAGAAATGGTTTCAGTATTGATAAACGTCGTTATTGTAAAGGAAAAAAGGATGAGACATGCCATAATCGATCCTTTGGACTTCATCTTTTCAAGCCTCCTACTGCAAATTTTTAAGTGTAATCGTATTTTCTGTAACGAGGTTAATTTTATACACTCTTTCCTTGTTATCCCTCAGAGCATAAAATCTCATATGAAAAATCAGCACAAAAAAGCCGCACGGTTTCTGTGCGGCTTCTAGACTTGCATCATATTAACGGAACGGGCTTTTTTCGCTTTACGTAAACCAAACCACCATAAAAATAACATAAATGGAAACATATAATAAATCCAATTGCTGAGGGCTGTCAGAATAAAATCATACGATCCATGCAAAAGTGACGGGAGAGCTAAAGAAAGAATAAGCCACTTCACACGCGCCTTATCAGCGGAAAAACGGGCTTTCCCAAGATAAAATCCCATAATAACGCCTATCAAAGCATGACATGAAACAGGCAGCAGAGCTCTGACGAATGCATGCTCCACACCGTGGCCGATTAAGTATAAAATATTCTCAAGGGTTGCGAAACCGAGGGATACACTTGCCCCGTACACAATCCCGTCATAATGCTCATCAAAATGGGCGTGCGGATATACACTGACCATCAGAATAAACCATTTTAACGATTCCTCCAAAAACCCTGACGATAAAAAAGAAACGAAATAGCTTCCGCCTCCCACATTCTCTTTTTCAAGCACGTACTGGATAAACATCGTGGGAAATACAAGAACAACCCCTAGAAAAAACGAGCGAAGCACCATATGTACAGGTTCATTGTCATACTGATCTTTTAAATAAAAATAGCTTAACAGCGCGATGCCGGGAGCAATTCCTGCAGAGATGATTGCAAACATCAGGCAACCTCTTTCCTTTATATTCCTAAGTCTATCCTACCATGTTGTTTATGATTTTACATCTGTCTGCACTTAAAAAAACAGAAAGAGCATACGAATTCATCATATGCTCTCCTTCTTCAATGATTTTCTCTTTTTGCGATTTCCGCTGCGATATGTCCCCCGTGAAATCTGCCGTTTTCAATAAATATCTCATTTGCATTGTTCCCCGCCGCAATAACCCCGGCGATAAAAACACCTTCAACGTTCGTTTCCATCGTTTCTTCATTGAAAAACGGACGCCCTGTTGCTTTATCAATTTTAACTCCTATTTTTTCAAGAAATTGATGGTCAGGATGATAGCCTGTCATGGCAAATACAAAATCATTTTTAATGGTGATGAGCTCCTTCTCGCCTGAGCGGAAGACAACCTCATCCTCGGTGATTTTTTCGACACAAGCGCCAAATTCCATACGGATTGTTCCGTTTCTGACGAGCGATTCAAATTCCGGCAAAATCCATGGCTTAATGCTTGGCGAATACTCATTGCCCCTGTATAAAACTGTGACTCGCGCTCCAGATTTCACGAGTTCGAGTGCAGCATCTACGCTTGAATTTTTCCCGCCGATGACGACGACATCTTTATCAAAGTACGGATGGCCTTCTTTAAAATAATGGAATACTTTCGGCAAATCCTCACCGGGTACGTTCATATAGTTTGGATGATCATAATAGCCTGTGGCAATAATGCAATAAGGCGTCGTATAAGTCCCTTTTGATGTCTCTATAACGAATGTATTGTTTTCTGCCTTCGTCACTTTATGCACCATTTCAAACGCATTTACACGGATGTTTTTCCGTTTGACGACCTCCCGGTAATACGACAAAGCCTGAATTCTGACTGGCTTTCTGTTTTCCGTAATAAATGCTACGTCTCCGATTTCAAGCTTTTCACTTGAGCTGAAAAAGGTTTGATGCGTCGGATAATTGTAAATGCTGTTAACGACATTGCCTTTTTCGATGACGAGGGCATCAATGCCAATTTGTTTTAGGTGGATGGCAGCAGATAGTCCACAAGGTCCTCCGCCTATAATAATTGCTTTTTCTTGAATCATTTCCGTCAACTCCTGCGATTGGCATTTCACTTCATATTTTTCTATTTCCGAATAAAAAAAATCTCCTATTTTATCATAGGAGATTTTTTATTTTTATGCAAATCATCAACTTATATCCAGCCTCTAAAACGCGAAGCTTCAGCCATTTTGCGTACGCCGACCATATAAGCGGCGAGTCTCATGTCAATTCTTCGGTTATTAGCCATCTCATAAATATTGTTAAATGATTTGACCATCATTTTTTCTAATTTTTCTTCTACCTCTTCTTCACTCCAGTAGAAGCCTTGGTTATTCTGAACCCATTCAAAATAAGAAACCGTTACGCCGCCGGCACTTGCCAGCACGTCTGGCACAAGCAGAATGTCCCGGTCTGAAAGAATTTTTGTTCCTTCAAGTGTTGTTGGACCGTTTGCTGCTTCGACGACTATTTTAGCCCGGATATTATGGGCATTTTCTTCTGTAATTTGATTTTCAATCGCAGCAGGAACGAGGATATCACAATCCAGCTCCAGCAGCTCTTGGTTCGTAATAGTATCGTTGAAAAGCTTTGTTACAGTACCGAAGCTGTCACGTCGGTCGAGTAAATAATCGATATCAAGGCCCTCCGGATCATAAAGCCCGCCATACGCATCTGAGATGCCGACAACCTTTGCTCCCGCATCGTGCATAAATTTCGCCAAATAGCTTCCGGCATTTCCAAAGCCTTGGACCACGACACGCGCACCTTTAATATCGATGCCTTTTTTCTTAGCCGCTTCTTTAATACAGATGGTTACACCTTTTGCAGTCGCAGATTCTCTCCCATGAGATCCGCCAAGCACAAGCGGCTTGCCTGTAATAAATCCAGGCGAATTAAATTCATCAATTCTTGAATACTCATCCATCATCCATGCCATGATTTGTGAGTTTGTAAATACATCCGGCGCCGGCACGTCTTTAGTCGGGCCGACAATTTGGCTGATTGCTCTGACATACCCTCTGCTCAGACGCTCCAGCTCTCTAAACGACATATCCCTTGGATCACAAACAATTCCGCCTTTACCACCGCCATATGGAAGATCAATTATGCCGCATTTTAAACTCATCCAAATAGAAAGCGCCTTCACCTCTTTTTCTGTTACGTTCGGGTGAAAACGTATCCCGCCTTTCGTCGGACCGACAGAGTCATTGTGCTGCGCACGATAGCCTGTAAAAATCTTTACTGAACCGTCGTCCATTCGAACAGGTATTTTTACCGTTAATAATCTCATCGGCTCCTTTAACAGTTCGTATACCTCTTCGGGATATCCTAATTTCTCCAGAGCCTTATGTATTACGGTTTGAGTTGATTTTAATACATCAAGTTTGTCCTCTTCTGTATGACCGGTGTTTCGATCGGCTGCCATTTGAGTTAACCTCCTAGAATCTTCTGTTTCTCACATGCTCCCTTTCAGAGAATAGTATACACCTTCATATCACCTGTGCATAGAATAAACGTTATGTTTTTCCATGTTTTTTAATGAAAAAAACTGCTGTAAAATCAGCAGTTTTTTCCGATGCGTTCTTATGAAAAATGAGTCTGTATCGTTTCAACGGCATTACCGTCCATAATAAGCTTGCCGTACTCTTGCAGGCGATAAATCGTTAAAGTTGTCGGATTGCCGTATTCAGCGAGAACCGACACAATCCCCTCAGCCGTATGTGAGCCCAGGTCTTCAAGGCTTAAAAAGTAATGTCCGTCATAGTGGTAGACAGTTCCCCCTGTGATACCGATTCGCTGTAAGCTTTCTGAAAGCTGAATGATATCTTCAAAGGAATGGAATTGATAAATGATGTCTGCACTTTCATCAAGCTTGACTTGCATTTCGATGTAATCATCATCATACTCATCGTCTTCTGAATCGGTGTCTTGATTCTTTGTTACGATCACAACCATCCCTTGTGCTTGGAGAGAATACACTTCCACTGCAATCGGTCCATTCGCTTCAAAGCCGAGCTCTGTATTAGCTTCATTCATCATATCTTTAAATAACTGGTGGACTTTAAATGAGTCCTTCCAGAGGTCTTCTTTTGTCAGTCCCCGGTCTGTCAAATCATCGAGGGTTAAAAAGATTTTGATCTTATTATAATTCAGACGCTCAAGCCGCATAACGTTCCCTCCTGCCTCTACTTGCACACAAATCATATAACACATTATATGAGATGATGAGTCATAGGTTCTTAATTGTTATCAGTTTACACTGAGTTCACTAGTAAGACAAGCACAATGCAGTTTTTATTCCTTTATGGGTTTTCGCATTTGAAAAGTTATTCTGGCGCACATAGAGTCACAATATGTGTTTCCGGCTCAGCCCCTAAACGAAGAGGCACTTTTGTGGTGCCATATCCGTTGCTGATCAAATACGCCGCATTTTTCACAATGCCTGTTTTTCCGAGTTCATACGGGCCGAATTTTCCAAATCTGATCTGGCCGCCATGGGTATGTCCGCTGAATATCACATCAATTCCGTCAGCTTCGTTGATTTGCTCGTGGATCTCCGGGTTATGACAAACCAGAATATTCAGCCGGCTGTTATCGAGTTCTTTGATGGCTTCCTCATAATGATCCATCTCCATCCTGATATCATCAACTCCAGCTATCGCGATCGTATGGCCATTGTACGAAAACGGAACTGACTCATTCCTCAGGCTGATAACGCCGTACGCTTTGAATATGGAATACAGCTTATGCTGTCTGACTTCATAATCATTATTTCCCCAAACAAACACGACAGGAACCCCAAAATCCGTGAGCCTTTTGATGTTTTCCTCGATTCTTGTGCTGGGCACTCCTCCCTCAGCTAAATCACCACCAATTATAACCAATTGAGGGGCATGGCTTCGTGCTTTTTCTAAAAGAGTCTCATCAATGAGACGTTTATGAATGTCCGAAATAAAAAAGATTGTAAGGGGCGGCTTGCCCTTCATTTTTGGCAAATGAAACGTATGCGTTTTCAGATGGTTGCCTTTTGCCACTGAGTACATTTTTGCCGTCATTGCCGCTGCTGCCACAGTTATCACACCGGCAATTTTCACTGATAGCTTCATAAAAACTCTCCATTCTTTTTAGAACTTATCAATAAGACGGACAATAAAAAAAGACGTTTCTATCGTTTGAGAAAACGCCCCATTTTATTTACTTTCAAAATACAGATTAATGTCATATTTGTGCTTCATCATGTAAAAAACAGACTCTCTCGCCTTCCTTTTTTCCGGCTGCGGCCACAGATCAGTGCTTTTCTGAATAATTTCACATCTCAGCTTATGGAAATCGCCCTCAGCTTTATCTTCCTTTTTCTTAAAATAATATGAAGTGCAGTATGCAAAAGCGGTTGCCATCAGCCAAAATAAATAAAAGGTATGGCTAAGTACTTCTTGAAGAACGAGTTGGGGCGCCGGGCTTTTGATCATGATCATCAGACATAATAAGCCCAGGCAAATAAGCGAAGTCCATCGCCATCTGCGGCATTGTGCTGCATAATTTTCGAATTTTTGTTTTCGTTTCACCAGCGCTTTGAGCATCTGTTTGGTCGGCGCGTCTGTAAACTGATCCAGCTGATTCCATAAGGATTCCATACGCTTCACACCTTGTCCATTTTCATTGCTACAATATATGAACGGAACACAAAAAAAATGCCCTATTCATCCATCAAGGGGGATGTCCAAAACTTGTCCGGTGTAAACATCATTTCCATTCAGATGATTATATGCGCGAATTTTTTCTTCTCCCGACCGGCTTTTATAATATTTCATAGAAATGCGGTATAGCGTTTCTTTCTTTTGGACGGTATGCTTGACAACGCGTTTCGGCTCAGCTTGAACTGGTTCAGCCGGCTGCTGTTCTTGCGGTGCTGCTGTTTGTTGGGAAGAGGAAACAGCCGCAGTGGTTGCTTCCTCCTTATTTGTCGAGTCTTCTTTTTCCGCTACAGCAGGCTGTTTCTTATCAGTTGTTTTTGTCGGCTCTTTTGCCTTTGTATTCTCAGACTTTTTTTTTGACTCTTGCTGCAGTGCGGTCTCTTTGGTGTCTGCGGTGTCTTTTTTATCCTCTGATTTTGGTACAATCTCGTATTTGCTTTGACTGCTGTCGATAAAAACATCCTCATAATCGTCATGATTATCCGGATGGCTTTTTAGATAAAATAAGGTGACTAAAACGATAACCGGCACAAAAACAAATAAAACAGCGAGTACTGTGAATAATGGCGTTTTTGTTTTGCTTTGCTTTTTTTTCTGTTCTCTTTTATTTTTTACAGATTGTCTTGTCGGAAGGCTTTCTCCATCGTCATCGACATAATCATCCGCCAATGCGGCGTTTTGATCTTCATAAAGATTCTGGGCTTTTCTTCTCTCTACTCTCGACATGTTCGTCATGTTTATCCCTCCTCACATGTTCAAAACGAATCTGACAGGCAAACACGGCATCGATGATAAAATGCGCCGTCACCGGCACGAATAAGTTGCCGGTCCATTCATACATCAGACCGAGCAAAAAGCTGATTGCTGTCACCATGAAAAATAACAGCCATTTAGACAAATACCGAAAATGCAGAACGGCAAATACAATGCTGGCCGCCCATAGACCGATATGAGTCTGCAGCACTCCTCTGAATAACATTTCTTCCGCGAAAGCAATCAGAAGCGTTAAAAATATAATATGAGGGATTGACCTCTTACTGAATATTTTTTTATTGATTCCGCCGTCATCATATAAATGAGGCGGGCACCATTTCATCACGGCCATATCGGCTAAAATAACAATAACTGCAATAGAAATACCATACCAAATAATTCGCATATCGTGAATATCCCAGAGCTTTAGTACGTCTCTTACGTCCGCAAAAAAGAATAAGCCCGTTACTGCTGAAGCGATGATGATCAAAAGCTGCGTCAAATATAACTGCTTCAGCATATCACGATCAGACATTTGCTGTATGAGATCCTTTTGCTGTTTCAGTTCAGCTCACCTACAGTCTGCAAGCTGAATATCCGGTGTAACTCCGAACTCCAGCTGTCTAACGGCGCCATTTTACTCCGTTCTCCTTTATGTTCATACAAGGATAGATCAAAACCGCAATGTGAACAGCACGGGAGGTTTCCCTCATCAGGCTCGTATGATTCATCAAAATAGGCTAACAGTGACTTCCTTAAACAGCCGTCACGCTGAAGCAGAAAAGATACGCGGCGCATTTTTTCCAGCTTCAGCTCCATGCGATATGAAATTTCCCGCTTCATTAATTCAATTGATGTTAACCCCTGCATAAAGAGATGAATCATCATACGTGCTTGTGTCTCTCCGATACCATACTCCATTAATAAGTCACGCAGCCTTCTTTCATCCCGCTCCTCCGTCTGCTCCAGCACACGGATCACATCGGCGATTTCTTCAGTTGTGACACTCTCCATCTGGATAATCTGCTCCTGCAAATCAAAATCCCCTGGCGCACGCAGTAAAATGCTGACACTCGGCTTTCCGTCACGTCCCGCTCTGCCGATTTCCTGCATAAAAGCTTCAGCCGTCTGCGGGAGATGAAAATGAATTACATATCTAATATCAGGCTTATCGACACCCATTCCAAACGCATTCGTACAACATATTACATCAAGCTGGTTATGAATAAACTGCTGCTGAATTAAAATCCTGTCGCCAGACTCCATACCGCCATGGTAAAAGTCGGCTCTGCTGCTCGTTTTGCTTTTGATTTCACCCGCTAATTCCTCAGCCCATTTTCGTGTCGGACAATAAACAATTCCCGGACCTTGCAGGTTTTCAACCAGCTGAATGACCCTATCTATTTTTTCGGCAGTATCCGCCGCATTTTCAACCCTGAGCGCGATGTTTGGGCGATTGACTGAGTTTAGATGCCGTTCGGCATGCTGCAGCTCCAGCAGGTTCATGACATCCTGCAGCGTATCCTTTGTAGCTGTAGCAGTCAATGCCAGAACCGTCGGATGCCCAAGTTGTTTTCTCAGCTGTCCGAGCTTTGAATAGTCAGGCCTGAAATCGTGCCCCCATTCAGATATACAATGAGCTTCATCAATTACGAATAGGCTGATCGGGACGTTTCTCAATTTTTCCAATACATATGGGGACTGCAAAGCCTCAGGAGACAAGTATAAAAATTTATAGCGATGAATGTGCTCTAACACGAATTGTCTTTCCTGCCAGCTAAGCATGCTGTTCAAAGCGGCCGCACGCTTTTCGCCCCTTGCTTTAAGCTGCTGTACCTGATCCTCCATTAAAGAAAGCAATGGAGAAACGATTAATACCATACCGTCAAGCATATAGCCAGGCAGCTGGTAGCAAAGCGATTTCCCTCCGCCAGTCGGAAGCATCGCAATGGTATCCTTCCCGCTGAGTATGCTGCTAATAATGTCCTCCTGCCCCTTTTTAAATGAAGTAAAACCAAAAAACTGATATAACGTTTGCTGTAATTTAGTCATATTGCTGCACCTGCTTTGTCAATGCCAGTCTGATTTGAAAATAGCTGAACCGCTGCTCCAGCCCATCGCGAATTTGTTTGATTTTGTTCGTCCGCATTCGTTTAGCAAACGCAGCAATGCGAAGCTGGTCTTCCGCTGATACATAGTCATCAATCATAAACGCAGGCTCATGGAGAGAAATCTCGACAATATGGTCTTCAATGGTTGCTGTTTTCAGCTTTCTGATTTCGGCAATTCGCTGTATCGGGATCCCTTGTTTCACCATCTGCCATGTTTTCCTCGTTGACTCTGTCAGGGCATTCTCTAAATGCACATCAGATAGGAGGTCCCTTAACAGAGAATGTTCACACTCCGAAAGAGAATGAATAAAATAATGTACGGAAGCCCAAAACATGACATAAACATACCATTCATCTTCTTTCAGCGTGTCAGCAAGCTGCCTGCTCGTATAACCGATCCTATCATGCGAGGTTAAGGAGTAGACAAAAATTTGCGCTGCTTTGTCATCAATCTTATGCAAATTCTCCTCCAGCATGGCAAAAAGGCTGTTTGCCATCTCTATATGATCCGTATGCCGGGACAGGTATTTCTTTACCCAGTGAAGTGTCTTATAATCCTTGGTGACAGGGATATACTGCCTGCTCCCTCGCTGTTTATGAGATAAGACCTGCACAAGCAGCGAAAGCCTTTTCCAAAGTACGCCGGCAGCCTGCTGGTAATAAGCGCCGTGGCAGTGAGCCGGCCAGGGGCGTTCACTGAGAGCATGTCTCAATGCAGTTTCGCCGCTGGCTGTCACCTTGTATGTATCTGTTTCAGACATTGGTTCGACATATGAATGCTGTTCAAGCTTGGTGAGTGACGCTGAAATATCGCTTCTCGAACATTGCTGAACCATCCCAAAGTATTTTGCCGTCTGAAATAAGCCGGCATCTTGAATGGTTTGTGACGATCTTTTGCCTTTGAATAGGTGAAAAACAGCACTTCCTGACCGTTCTCCGTTTATTTTGCAAAGGCAATCGAGAACCATAATATCGAAGTAATTTAATGACAACCTATCCACCCACATTCTTCCTGACAAAAATCGTTGATTTGCTCCTTTTATTTTAACAGATTTTAAACAGAAATCGACGTTTAAAGTCATCATTAAGGGGGATGTTATGTAGATAACCCCTTATGTGATAAGCATTCTCAATCATTTTTCTGTTGAAATGTGGCAGCAACATCATTACAATAAGTAAGAGGAATAGGTGTTAAATTGATTAAATATAAAGATTGATCCATTTGTTCCACCAAGAACAATCTGGGAGGTTTTATTCATGGCAAAGTACACAATCGTAGACAAAGATACATGTATTGCATGCGGCGCTTGCGGAGCTGCTGCACCAGACATTTACGATTACGATGATGAAGGCATCGCGTTCGTAACGCTTGATGAAAACAAAGGCGTTGTCGAAGTTCCTGAGGTACTGGAAGAAGATATGATTGATGCATTTGAAGGATGCCCTACTGATTCCATCAAAGTGGCGGATGAGCCATTTGAAGGCGACCCGCTTAAATTTGAATAGAAGCAACAAAAAAGCTCCCCTGCGGGAGCTTTTTTATTTAATGGATATGCGCGCTTCGCTGCTGTTCAATCCATGGCTTAAGCTTGATGAAAATAAGTGTGAATACAATCGTAATCACAATCCCTTTTATGATATTAAACGGCAGGATACCAGCAACGACCGCTGTTTTCAGCGCGCTGTCGGATAATGCCGGTGAATGTAAAAACCATGTGTAAGCCGGCAGAATCAGAACATAATTTAAAATGCTCATCAAAATGGTCATCGCTGCAGTTCCCAAAAGCAGACTGACAGCCAAGCCCTTTGCTGAGTTCAGCTTTTTAAATAAGAAAGCAGTCGGCAATATAAAGAGTGTCCCTGCTATAAAATTGGCAATTTGCCCAACAGGAACTCCCGCCATGCTTCCCTGTATGATATATTGAAGAACGTTTTTTATCGCTTCTACAGCAATACCCGCCAATGGTCCGTAAATGAGAATGGCAATGATAGCTGGCACATCGCTAAAATCAATTTTTAAATAATCCGGAAGACCCGGAAACGGGAAATTTAACAGCATCAAAACAAATGCAATGCTGCTCAACATACTAATCACAACTAACTTTTTTACCTTCACTGCACTCTCTCCTTTTCGATCACATCTTACTCGAAAACGGAAAGGTTCTTTTCCTGCCAATAAAAAAACCGCTTCATGTATGAAAGCGGGGTTTCGAAAATTAGGCTAGGCAAAGAAACGTTTGAAAATCCAATTTCAAAACGCTTATGAACCTCCATCTTCTCCCATCCAGACTATACTGTCGGCTCCGGAATCTCACCGAATCCTGCTGAAAAACAGCTCGCGGGCTTAGAGCCATCGGCTCATCACCGCCGGTAGGGAATTTCACCCTGCCCCGAAGATTGATCATATGAATTTAGTTTCATTATAAACGATAACTGGTTGACTGTATAGGGAATTGCTTCAAATTATATATAATCGTTGAAAGCTATATGAATATTGATTGACAAGCCTTCCTTTTATCCTTTACTGCGGCAATACACATTGACACTCTATTGAGAATATGTTAAATTATCAGATATTTAGTTTGACATTTTAGGAGGAAATCTAACGATGTTTCGAGTATTGGTCTCAGACAAAATGAGCAACGACGGCTTACAGCCACTTATTGAATCAGACTTTATTGAAATCGTTCAAAAAAACGTAGCAGATGCAGAGGATGAATTACATACTTTTGATGCTCTTTTGGTGCGAAGCGCGACAAAAGTAACAGAAGACCTTTTCAACAAAATGACTTCCTTAAAAATCGTCGGAAGAGCCGGTGTCGGTGTAGACAATATCGATATTGACGAGGCGACTAAACACGGGGTCATCGTGATTAACGCTCCAAACGGCAACACCATTTCGACAGCTGAGCATACATTTGCGATGATCTCTTCTTTAATGAGACATATACCTCAGGCTAATATCTCAGTGAAATCCAGAGAGTGGAACCGCACAGCTTACGTTGGTTCAGAGCTTTATGGAAAAACGCTTGGGATTGTAGGATTAGGCCGAATCGGAAGCGAAATTGCGCAGCGTGCAAGAGCATTCGGTATGACTGTTCATGTTTTTGATCCATTCTTAACTGAAGAAAGAGCGAAAAAAATCGGCGTGAACAGCCGGACATTTGAGGAAGTGCTTAAAAGCGCGGATATCATTACCGTTCACACACCTTTAACAAAAGAAACAAAAGGCTTGTTAAATAAAGAAACGATTGCAAAAACGAAAAAAGGTGTTCGCTTAATTAACTGTGCGCGAGGCGGTATTATCGATGAAGCAGCACTTCTCGAAGCTTTGGAAAACGGGCATGTTGCCGGAGCGGCCCTTGACGTGTTTGAAGTTGAACCGCCAGTTGACAATAAACTCGTTGATCACCCATTAGTCATTGCCACGCCTCACTTAGGAGCATCAACTAAAGAAGCGCAGCTGAATGTTGCGGCTCAAGTGTCAGAAGAAGTACTGCAGTTCGCAAAAGGTCTTCCTGTGATGTCAGCCATCAACCTGCCTGCCATGACAAAAGATGAATTCGCTAAGATCAAGCCTTACCATCAAATCGCAGGTAAAATTGGCAGCCTCGTATCCCAATGCATGAAAGAGCCGGTACAGGATGTTGCCATTCAATATGAAGGCACAATTGCTAAGCTTGAAACATCGTTCATTACAAAAGCCCTTCTGTCAGGCTTTTTAAAACCGCGCGTTGACTCAACTGTTAACGAAGTCAATGCTGGAGGTGTCGCAAAAGAACGCGGCATCAGCTTCAGTGAAAAAATTTCCTCTTCTGAATCTGGGTACGATAACTGCATCAGCGTAAAAGTGACAGGAGACCGCAGCACCTTTACTGTAACGGCTACGTATATTCCTCACTTCGGAGAGCGTATTGTCGAGATCAACGGATTTAATATTGATTTTTACCCGACGGGTCACCTTGTATATATCCAGCATCAGGACACAACAGGTGTCATCGGCCGAGTCGGACGCATACTCGGAGATAACGATATTAACATTGCAACTATGCAGGTTGGCCGTAAAGAAAAAGGCGGAGAAGCCATCATGATGCTTTCCTTTGACAGACATCTTGAAGACAAAATTGTGAAGGAACTAACAGAAGTTCCTGATATTGTGTCTGTAAAACTCATTGATCTTCCATAAATCAAAAAACTCAAGCTATAGCAGCTTGAGTTTTTTATTTTATTCTCGTGTGTTTTTGTGCAAAATGTCTAATACACTCCTCAGCTCCGAAACTGGTATTTGACCAGGTGCTGACGCCTCTTCTCCCGCGCCAAAAGTACAAGCTGATCCAAAAACCTCACCACTCAGCCTGCTGATCAGCCCTGTTGCAGCCATTGACATTGTAATGATTGGACGGTCTGCATATTTTGTTTTCATTGTATACGTCGCATCAAGCAGCGTTATGAGATCACCTGTATTCTTCGGCATAACAGCTATTTTTGGAATATGCGCCCCTAAATCCTGCATTTTCCGAAGTCTCGAAAGAATCTCACCTTTCGAAGGCGTTTTCTCAAAATCATGATTTGACACCACCACATAGACATTGTTCTCTTCCGCTAAGGATACTAACGCTTTCACATTTGCATCTCCTGAAAATAATTCAATGTCAATAAGATCAATGTCTTTTGTTTGGACTGCCGCTTTCAGCAAAGCAAGATAGGTGCTTTCGTCTATT
The DNA here is from genome assembly GCF_026790125.1 of Bacillus sp. N12A5. Lineage (NCBI taxonomy): Bacteria > Bacillati > Bacillota > Bacilli > Caryophanales > Bacillaceae > Bacillus > Bacillus sp. N12A5. The sequence goes on from NZ_JALAMR010000005.1 coordinate 173,912, forward strand.
TCCATGCTCCCGCCTTCTTTATGGGTTCTGAATGTAAATAGAAACAGCTTGTCCGCTAATGATTTCCGCAGTTTAGAAATCAACTGTGTGACGGCTTCTCTGTCATTAGCTTTTTCAAATACGTCGACTCGCCACTCCACAATATCAGGATTCAGTAATTTTACTGCCTCTGCTTCATTCAGAATTTGTTTTTCCGTCTTTCCCATTAGCGGAACGATGATTTTCGGCATCCCTTCACCGATGGAAACTCCTTTGATTGTTAACACGCTCACTCATCTCAAATCCTTTCAATCGTTACCTTGTTTTATTATACACGCTCAACTTTTTTTTGAAAATTTTAATTATATGAAAACAAACTAAAAAAGAGCCTCAAAGGACCCATTTTAGTTTAAGAAAATCGGATTTGGAGCAGCCGGTACCGGAATAGCATCTGATACGTCATATCTGCCTATTTTTTTTGTTCTGGTTTCGGTAAAAGTCACTTCTGTGAAGCCAAACTCTTTTGCTGTTAACAGAAGACCCTCAATCATTAAAATACTGGCAATAGAATCCTCAACTTCTGATTCCTTTGAGAAGCGGACATATAAGTGCTTTTGTTTCTTCGTTACAGAATGGACAGTCCCTGCTTGAATAAGAGGTGTTGTATGTTCCTGATTGCTCGATTCCATTTCTTTAATCGCTTCTTTGACCGTATCAAATGTTTTTTCTGACGGAATGAGAAAGTTCCCTTGTTCATTTTTGTACAAGTAGTAAGCTCTTCTTGACTGTTTGGGAATCGAAATTTCCGTAAAAGTGCCATATGAACCAATACGAACGCCACTGTCATTTTGCTCCGATAAAAATTTTATTTTTTCATATGGGCTCCATTTTAAGGATTCTTTCAGCAATTTTTTTAACAGTGTATCATCTTTTAAAGAAAAAGCCGTAACTGGCTGATGGACCTGTATACTTAATTCCTTCTGCTTTGGTTTTTCCTTTATCTCTAGTTCATCTATGAAGGATGGAATCGTAATGGCATTATCCAAGATATCTAATTCACTACTTACAGACAGCATGTCCTGGATCGTTTGGTCTGCATTTGTTTTTTTGATGCTGACGGGGATAATTGCGGATGTTTCGGCATCAGCAATCGCTACAGTAATGTAATGGTTCTGTTCCTTTTCAGGAACAACATACGATGTCTGATCCAGGGCTGATGCAGCTTTTGGGCTGTCTGCTGTCTCAGTTTTCGCAACAGCGTTCTCTTGGGACGCTTCTTTTTGTTGAGGCTGTGCCTGATCAAAGAATTGAGGAGAAATAATGAAGGCGATATAAACCGCAATTGCAGTGGCACATGCGGGGCCAATCCACCTAACAGCGGGCTTTTTGTTGCTTTTTTCCATCGCTAGCCGTCTGTAAATATCCTGAGGCGAACGATAGTCTTTAACTGCCGGAAGTTGACTTAACAACTCCTTTATCTGTTCTTCGTTCCAATCTGACTTCATCATCCATTAGCTCCTCCCTCAAAAGCTCCATATGTTTCCGAAGTACTTTGAGCCCTCTATGTTGGGTCGTTTTTACTTTGCTTTCCGAGAAGCGCAGAGCCTTGGCTGTTTCCTGTATTGAATATCCCTGAATAAACCGCAAGATAATCACAGCTCTTTGATCAATCGTACATTGATCAAGCGCAGCATAAATTTCCCTGACATTCTCATGTTGAACCGCGAGTTCATCCGGAAGCAATTGCTGATCTCTGACATCCTGTGTATCCCAATCAAATGTGCCGAGAATACGCTGTCTGATCGTCTGCTGTTTACGGAACCAGTCGATCGCAACATGGCGTGCGATCGACAAAAGCCATGTTTTTTCACTGCTTCTTCCTTCAAACGTATGGTAAGAATTTAATACCCGGATATAAACCTCCTGAAGAAGATCCTCTGCCTGGCTTTTATCCTTTACCATATAAAATAAAAATTGGTACAAATCTTGATGATACGTATCATATAATAATTGAAAGGTTTCTTCCATTTGAAACCCCTCCGTTCACTTTTTTGTCGTATGAATAGCTTGAAAAGTTACATTACAACTATATTACGAGAAACTGGAATTTGGAAGGGAATTTATATTAACATATCCTTAAATTTTATTAATATGAGAGTTTAAAAAAACACCCGCTCGATTAGCGGGTGTTTCTTATGGAACAAGATTCTTCGGCAAATTCAGACTCGATTTTATGATTTTGTCGGAATATAAAATGTAAAAGTCGTTCCTTTATCTATTCGGCTGTGCACCGTAATCGACCCATTATGGGCTTCCACGATATTTTTAACAATAGCCAGCCCAAGCCCGGTCCCTGCTCTGCCTCTTGTCCGCGCTTTGTCTGCCTTATAGAACCGCTCAAAGATAAACGGCAGATCTTCTTCCGGTATACCGGATCCAGAATCTTTGATATCAATTTTCAATCCATCCTTCACAGAATGGACTGCAATGGAAACACTGCCGCCGGATGCAGTATGCCGCAGCGCATTATCAATCAAATTGGTAAATACCTGCTCCATTTTGTCTTCATCAAACATAAATTCCTCTTCTGTAAGAGAAATGTCTTGATGCAATGCAATATTTTTTTCTTTCGCAACACCGGAAAATTTCCGGATGATCTTCTCTAAAAATTCATTAACATTGATTTTTTCATAATGCAAGCCTGTATGGCCCGATTCCATTCGGGCTAAATCAAGCAGATCATTGACTAGCCGGCCCATTCGGAGCGATTCGTCATAAATGATTTGGGCAATTTCTTTCCGGTCTTCTTCGGAGCTTGCAATGTCATCGACAATCGCTTCACTATATCCCTGAAGCATGGAGATCGGTGTTCTTAACTCATGGCTGACATTTGCGATAAAGTCCTCACGCAGCTTATCAAGGCGGCGTTCTTCAGTCATATCGCGAAGCACAGCAACAGCTCCTCTGACATGCGATTCCGCATAAAGCGGTGACATCAAAAGCACCCATGATCTGCCTTGCAGCGTCATCTCAATCATTTGTTCTTTTTCAGTGCTGACAGCATTTTGGAACAGCTCTTTTGCTTCAGGCGGAAGGTTATCGCCTTCTTTGATATTCATGTTCTGCTCATAATACCAAGCCTGAAGGAACCGTTCAGCCGGCGGGTTTGTCACAAGAATCGTACCGTCAATATTAATGGTAATAACCCCGTCAGCCATACTGCTCAAAATGTTAGAAAGCTGTTCTTTTTCTTGATTGAGTGCATTAATATGAAAGTTAAGCTGCCGGCCCATTTGATTAAAAGCAGTTGCCAGTTCACCGATTTCATCCTGGGTTAAAATCGGGATTTTTGTATCGAACTTGCCCTTTGCCAAGTCCTGGGCACCTTCTCTCATTTTTCGAAGCGGATACGTGACCCTGCTTGATAAAAAGAAAGCGAAAAATGTGGTCAATACAATCGCAATCCCCGCGGCAAGAAAAATATAGCGGGTCGTATGTTTTGTCGTATCTTTAACGGCAAGCAAAGACTGGGATAAAAAGACCATGCCTTTCTTTCCGTCTTTTTCATACGGGACACCTACAATCAGTCGTTCATTATCCGAATCTGTATCGCTCAGACCCGTTCGTTTGCTTACTTTTTTATGGTCTTGGAGAGCTTTATTTAAGTCTTTATCTTGCTGTATTTGCTCAACCGTAATGGACGACAGGCGATTTTTATCATTCGGAGAATACCAGTGTTTTTTCTCATCCTGAATGATGGCAATGCTTGTTAAGTTATCAGCAAGTTCCCAAGTGATTGACCTTGCCAGTGCCTGGTCCTCGTGATTTTCCAAGATGACAGCAACTTTATTCGCAAGCTGTGTTAAATCATTCTCTGCTTCTTCGACATGGTAATTTTCAATAAACTCCAGTAAAAGAACCGTCAAAATGAATAATACGATTAAAACAAGTGAAAGGATCGTAAACCACAGCTTGCCTACTACGCTTTTCCAAAATTTCATTCAGCGCCGACCTCAAATTTATAGCCTACACCCCATACGGTGACAATTTTTTTCGCAGCTTCCGGAGATACCTTGTTCAGCTTCTCTCTCAGACGTTTGACGTGAGTGTCTACTGTCCGCAAATCACCAAAAAATTCATATTGCCACACTTCCTTCAGAAGCTTTTCCCGATCATACACTTTGTCAGGCGTTTTCGCTAAGAAATAGAGAAGCTCATACTCTTTTGGCGTCAGGCTTACTTCTGTCCCGTCAGCCGTTACGCGGTGAGCATCATGGTCAATGGACAGATGTGAAAACACGAGCACATTTTTCGTCGGTGTATTGGCATTGAAATAAGAGGTTTGGGATGCTCTTCTCAAAAGGGCCTTTACACGCAGCACGACTTCTCTCGGGCTGAACGGCTTGACGATATAATCATCTGTTCCCGCTTCAAATCCCTGCACGCGGTTTGCTTCTTCTCCTTTTGCGGTCAGCATAATAATTGGTGTCGCTTTTTTTTCCCGAACTTGCCGGCACACTTCAATTCCGTCTGTCCCCGGCATCATCAGGTCAAGTAAAATTAAGTCATAATTCGTTTCAAGCCCTTTGGCAATGGCTTCATCACCGTTTTCAGCTTCGTCTATGACATAGTTTTCACGTTCAAGATACATTCTTAAAAGGCGGCGAATTCTGGCTTCGTCATCAACTACTAATATTTTGGTTTTGTTCGTTTGGTCCATCGTTTTCCCCCTGCTTTCCTTCTGTTACTCTCATTTTATCAAATCGTGAGAAAGTTTGAGAACTGTGTCGCTTCCTAAGGGCTATGCATAAGAATGAAGTCCGGCAAGCACCAGATTTACGAATATTAAATTAAACATAATAATAGCAAAACCGATTACGGCCAGCCATGCTGACTTCTCACCGTGCCAGCCTCTTGACAGTCTTAAATGCAAGTAAGCGGCATAGAACAAAAACGTGATCAGCGCCCATACTTCCTTCGGGTCCCAGCCCCAAAATCTCGTCCACGCGAGCTGAGCCCAAATCATCGCAAAGATCAGCGCACCGAGCGTAAAGATCGGAAATCCGATTGATACAGCCCTGTACCCAACCTCATCCACCAGATCGAGGTTTACGTTTTTTACCAGCGGGTGCAGCAGAGCGCTGATTCTTTTTCTGATGATCAGGCGAAGCGCGCCGTACAAAACAAGTCCCGCTCCAAATGACCAAATGACAGTATTCACCTTTCTGCCTGAGAAAAGAGCAGGAAGCTCAACAAGCGGCTCCATTCTCCCCTCGGTCAAAAGCTCTCCTTGATGCGGGCCGACAAGCGCAGGCATTTCGTACACCATCACGCTTTTTTCTTTATTTTTATCCACCCAGTTAAACTCCGCTTCATAGCCTGAAATACGAAATGCTGATGTGATGGCAATAAAGGCGACGGTTGTGACCAGAATAAACATAATCGCTTCAAGCCAAAAGGTTTTTTTGCTTGATTTTGTCTGGTCTACATGCTTCAACAGAAAGATGACGCCTGCGACAAAGCTGATGGCAAGTATAGCCTGCCCAAGCGCGGCCGTTGTTACGTGAATATACAGCCAATTGCTCTGCAGTGACGGAATTAAGGGTGAGATATCCGTCGGAAACATGCTGGCGTAAGCAATCAGCAATAACGCGATTGACAGCGTAAACAGGCCTAATGAAGGCAATTTATAGATAAAATATAGAATAATAAACGCCAAAACTAGCATCATGCCAAAGGCAGTGGTGAATTCAAACATATTGCTGACCGGCGCATGGCCGCTGGCAGCCCACCTTGTGATGAAATATCCCAGGTGACAGAGAAAACCGATAATAGAAAGAGTGATTCCTATGTTCGCCCATTGATTTGGCTTGCCCTTTTCACCTTTGTTTCCGCGTATGGCCCCGCCGAAAATCGGGACAGCGATTAAATACACAAGAAAGGCCGCATAAAGAAAATTTCCGCTCAGCTCTGCCATGACATCACTCCCTTTTCGCCTATTTCTGTGTTTTGATTAATTCTTTTTGGTCCGCCGGTTCAGTCAGTCCGGAATCAGCCAGCACAAAAGCTAAATCCTTCTTAAGGCCATACCAGTTTTTATTGGTATGCCCAGCCACCATGACTGCCCCGTCCTGTGGATGAAGCCAGATTCTTCGGTGCTGCCAGTACATGCCTTGAATGACACCGATCATAAAAATGGCTCCGCCGACGGCAAGCACCCAAAGTGTCAGATCCTTTCTGACAGTAAGTCCGGTAATGTTTTTCGTTTCGACATGGTCAAATTTCAGCTTATATTTATTGCTGTCTGATCCTTCGATTGTTTCTTGGATGGCGACAAAGCTTTTTTCACCCTTCGGTTTGTCCGGCGTTATGATATTAAAAACAAAAGCCGGATTGTTAGGGATCTTTGTTTTTGTGCTCGGCTCTCCGTCCTGATTAAAATAGAAGTCTGGAAGGTAGCTGGCGATTTCCACTTTGTAACCGTTGCCAAGATCATAAACCGAATCTGGATCCAAGAGGTTGATCTTTAAGCTCCCAAAGGATTTTTGTGTTTTTTTGTCTATCAGCTGAAACACCATTTGATCAAGCTGATTCTCTTTATAATCCACCTGGTAAACGGAAAAAGAATCGAAACGCAGCGGCTGATTGACACGGATGTCCTCTTCTGTTACTTTTTTCAGCTTCGGTTTCTCGCCATAAACAATTTTTCCTTCTCTCTTGTAGAGGACGGCATCGGTTTGAAAGTTTTTTGCCACTCTTCCGTCCCCGACTCTGTCAATGGCATCTGCGAATACCTTTTTTTCCGTTTTGCTGTTATAGGTCTCTACACTGAATTGATTGTTTTTCAAATAATATTTTCCGTCTGTTCCCGGAATTGCTGCGGTTTCGCCTTCTCTGACCCAAAGCGTTTCATCGACGTACATCCCAGGCACAAATCTCAGCATCGCACCGAACAGAAAGATAATTAATCCAATGTGGTTGACATACGGGCCCCAGCGGGAAAAACGCCCTTTTTCGGCAAGAATGCTGCCCTCTTTTTCTCTGATTCTATAATGCTTTTTCTTTAAGAGGCCAACAATCTTCTCTTTTGCTCCCTCGTCTAGCACGGTATTCGTTTCACTATACAAGCGCTGCCTTCTTAAAAAAGCAGGACTCCTTCTGACACCTTGGTTTTTTAACGCTCTGTACAACGGAATGACTCGATCGAGGCTGCAAATCACAAGTGAAATGCCGATCGAGGCAATGAGCAGCAAATACCACCAAGAGCCATATAAGTGATGGAACCCGAGTAAATAATAGAGCTGGCCGAATGTGCCGTACTGCTCTTTATAATAGGTATCAGCCTGTGCGCCCGGAGGCAAATAGGCTTCCTGGGGGAAAATGGTGCCGAATGCTGATGCGGCGAGGGTTATGACAATCAGCCATATTCCCACCTTAACCGAAGAAAAGAAATTCCAAATTTTATCGATGATTGTTTTGTTATAGGTTTGTGAACGCCTAGCGCTTCCGTCATATCTCATATCAGCAAGCGGAGGCTGAGTTTCCTGGAGAGCTCTTCCGCACGACTCACATAGAACGGTTCCGACCGGGTTTACATGTCCGCATTCACATTTGACTTGCTTCATTCCGAAGTCTCTCCGGGTTTTATCAGATTCATATAATCATGGATCATGCTTTCTGTCATAGTGCCGGTCACCACCTTGACAACTTTTCCTTCCGGATTAATCAAAAAGGTTGTCGGAAGCGGAGATACGTCATAGGCATCAAGCACTTGACGATCTGTATCCAGAACAACCGGGAAATTGACTCCGTAAGATTTCATAAAATTATGTACTGCTATCTTTGACTCCCCAACATTGACCGCGACAACTTCAACGCCTTGGTCTTTAAAATGCTTATATTGGTTTGCCATATAAGGAAATTCTTTCTTGCACGGTTCACACCATGTACCCCAGAAATTCAAAAAAACACCTTTTCCTTTTAAGTCACTCAGCTTGATACGTTCCCCATTCGTATCTTCAAGGACAAAATTCGGTGCCTCGGACCCTTCGGATATACTTTCTTTGCCGGCAAATACAGCGTTGTAAATGGTATAGCCAAGTGCGCAGATTAAAACGAGAAGGATGCCGGTCCGAATGAATAAACGCCTTTTTTTCTTCATTGTCCACTGCCCCCTTCCCCCTATTGCAGATCCATTCAATTATATCATTGTACGTTCATTTCACATTTCTTACTTTTTGAAGGTTATGTGAAATTTAGAAAGCGTTTTTACCGTGATCCGCCAGCGCTCTGAGTCTTTTTACTTCATGCGGCGTAAGCTCTCTGGCATCTCCCGTATGCAGGCCTCTCAGATTTAAGAACGCGTATTCTTCACGCTTCAGCTTGATTACCTCATGCCCGATCGCTTCGAACATGCGGCGCACCTGTCTGTTGCGTCCTTCATGGATGGTCAGCTGAATAATGCTTGTTTGCTTTTTCTTATCCAACGACAGCAGTTTCGCTTTAGCTGGCGCTGTTTTGCCTTCTTCCAGCATAATTCCGCGTTCCAGCTTTCGGAGCAGCTCTTTAGACGGGATGCCTTTTACCTTCGCCACGTATGTTTTGTTGATTTCATACTTCGGGTGCATCAGCTTATTGGCAAACTCACCGTCATTGGTTAAAAGCAAAAGACCGCTCGTATCATAATCCAGACGCCCAATCGGGTAAATGCGCTGCGGGACTTCTTTAAAAAAGTCCGTCACGACTTTGCGCCCTTTGTCATCTTGGGCTGCAGAAATAACGCCTCTTGGTTTATATAAGAGAAAGTAAACCGGCTCTTCGCGTTCAACCTTTAACCCGTTTACCTCAATCTGATCAGAACCGGTGACCTTAACACCAAGCTCTGTTACTACTTTGCCGTTCACCTTTACTTTTCCTTCTTTTATCAGCTCTTCTGCCTTTCTGCGAGATGCAACTCCGGCATGAGCAATTACTTTTTGCAGTCTTTCCATGTCTTTCACCTCAAGTATAATCTTACTTTTTTCACTCTTAACAAACAAGCTTTTTCAAATTCCCTATCTCAAATCTAAAAAAACGCCATTTTCAGGCGCTTCCAAATAATAACGTAACAATGATGATCGATGCAACTACGCCGATTAAATCAGCAAGAAGTCCCACCTTTAATGCATCACCCATTTTTTTAATGCCGACAGCTCCGAAATACACAGTCAGCACGTAAAGCGTGGTATCTGTTGATCCCTGCATGACGGAAGCCAGCCTGCCGATAAAGGAATCCGGCCCATATACTGCAATTAAATCTGTCGTCATGCCGAGTGCGGCCGTACCGGAGATCGGGCGGATCAGCGCAAGCGGCACCACCTCAGCCGGGATGCCGATAGCAGAGAAAACCGGTTTTAAAAGGTCCATTATAAAATCAAGCGCGCCAGATGATCTGAAAACAGTAATGGCGACAAGCATTCCGACTAAATAGGGGATGATCGAAAAGGCGATTTCTATCCCTTCTTTTCCGCCTTCGACAAACGATTCATATGTGGGAACCTTTTTGATTGTTCCATAAAGAAGAATGCCGGCAATAATGATCGGAATCATGGCTAAAGACAGCCAATTGATGATTTCCATCCGCTCACCTTCCCTTCTTTTTGCGGCGGTAATAAAAATACCGGTCTATGATAATGGCGCCGATTCCAGAAATGAGAGTCGCCAAAATACTTGGTCCTACGATATCTGTCGGCGTTTTGGAGGAATAGGCCATTCGAACAGCAATCACTGTTGTCGGAATGAGCGTGATGCAGGAAGTATTGACAGCTAAAAAAGTAATCATCGACCGGCTTGCTTCCGATCGGTTTCCATTCAGCTTTTTCATTTGTTCCATTGCTTTAATGCCAAGCGGAGTTGCTGCATTTCCGAGGCCGAAGAAATTCGCCATAAGATTAGATAAAATATAGCCCATCGCCGGGTGATCCGGCGGTATATCAGGAAACAGTTTAGATATAAAAGGCCTGCACATCCGGCTGAAAATATCCAAAAGCCCTGACTGCTCGGCTATTTTCATTAAACCAAGCCAGAAAACAAGCACGCTCATCAACCCAAATGAGATTGTAACGGCTTCCTTCGCCCCCTTAAACACGGCTTCATTTACATCTTGCAGTGTTCCGTTGCACATCGCAAAAACAAGTCCGATCACAGTTAAGCAGACCCAAATTATATTGACCATTTTGCCCCGCCAGCCGCATGAAAAAAGATGGATTGAAACGTTTCAAAAAAATGTTTTTTCGGTTTTTGATGTCGTTCGTTTTCATAATAGATCGGCACTTTTGCGATGGTTTCCTCGTTAAACATGATCGTCATGTGCCCAACGATGTCAGGAATTTTCGAGGCATCTTTTTCCCATGCTTTTTTCGGCTTAAGCAGCGTGGTTTTAATTTTGACATCTTCTTTTTCCTTTTCGGTTAGCAAATAGGTGATGTCTCGTTTGATAAATGCCTTCGATTCATAAAAAGTCCCTTTCAGCTTTGGAATGTCCCCTTTTTTCGCGACCAAATAGGTTTGATAATGATCAAATACATAGTTAAACATTTTCATATGATCATCCCAATCGTCAGGGTCATTTATGGTGACGGCTATCAGGTCAATGCCGTCCTTGGAGGCTGTTGAGACCAGTGTCCGTTTCGCAAGTTTTGTATAGCCTGTTTTTCCTCCTGTGCTGTATGGATAAAGCATGGTCAGCAGTTTATTTTTGTTTTTCCAGACGCTTTCCATCGTTTCTGCTTTGTACATTTTTGTGCCGGAAATTTTTTGATAGTCTTTTAGCTTCATAGCATATTTGGTTAAGATGGCCATGTCATAGGCTGTTGAATAATGATTTTCATGGTCGTCCAATCCGTGCGGGTTTTGAAAACGGGTATTCTCCATGCCAAGCTGCTCGGCTTTTTGATTCATCATATAAACAAATCCATCAAGGCTGCCCCCGACATGCTCGGCAATTGCAACAGCAGCGTCGTTTCCTGATCTCAGCATCAGGCCATACACAAGATCTTTTAATTTTACTTTTTGCCCTTCTGTTAAATAAATGGCGGAGCCTTCTGTTCTGACAGCATTTGCCGAAACCGTCACCGTTTGATCCATTTTGCCGGATTCGATGGCGAGGACGGCGGTCATAATTTTTGTGATGCTTGCAATCCGCCTTTTTTCATGCTCATCCTTGGCAAATAACACTCTGCCTGACGCTCCGTCGATCACGATTGCGCTTTTTGCACTAACATCTATAGCCGCATGTGCTGTGTTCACATTTACATTTGCAAATAGAAATGAAATCATGACCATGAAGACTGTTTTTTTGAAAATGCGCATGTTTGCTCACGTCCTTGTGGTGGTTTGTACAAGTTTATGCGCATGTCCATCAGTTATGAATAACAATTATCTATCGGCGGACAAACATAAAAAAACTCTCCCTGAAAAAGGGAGAGTTAAGGTTGTCTGATTGGCGCCATGCTTGATCCAGACGCTTCGTAATGAGCCAGCTCTTCTCTCATTTTTAGAAAGGCTGCGCTCAGCGGCAATAATAACTGCTCAAGCGATGCAGGAACAGCATGGTAAAACTCAATTGCGCTGCCCCCGGTATAAGACGCCCGGCTATTTTCACACCACGTGTCTTTTTTCGGCATAAAGAACTCTTCAATGCATTGGTGATACACATTGTAAAGTGTTTTTTCCGCTCTGGCTTCCTGAAAAGGCTCCTGCATCAGGAGACGGCGGCACGCATCTGCGCCTCCTTCACAAAATACTGTCATTCTTCTCAGAGTGCTCAGCACATCACAGCAGTATCCTTTCTCTATAGGCAATTCAGCCTGCAAGGACTCCAGTGTTGTTTGATTTAGGTAATCGTTAACGGTATTGACAACCATTGATAAGAATTCGCCTGTTTGTTGAGTCTGGACTCGAACAATCGAATGTCCCATTTCGTTTGGTATCTTCCCCTCATGTCTTTGTCTCTCACATTTTGCTTCTTTCATGATAGCTTCTTCCCTATATCTTATGATGATGAAAAAGCGCGATTCATTAAACTTCTATTTTATATCTTCGAAGGTTTGGTTAAAGTTTTCAAAAAATAAATCTGCTTCTTCTTGAAGAACGTCTTCTTCCGCATTTTCAGGCAGCGGCGGAAGCTCGTCCAGCGTTTTCAAACCAAATTGTTCAAGAAATGTCGGCGTTGTGCCGTATAAAATCGCCCGTCCCGGACCGTCAGCCCGCCCGACTTCACACAATAGCGCCTTTGCAACGAGGCTGTGTAAAATCCGCTCTGATTTCACGCCTCTGATTTCTTCAATCTCTGCTCTTGTAATCGGCTGTTTATATGAAACAATGGCCAGCACCTCCAAAGATGCTTGAGAAAGGCCCTTTGACGGCACTTCTATCAATTTTTTCAGGTACGGCGCAAAGTCTTTTTTGGTAGAGAGCATGTACGTATCTGCATATTCAATAAGTTCAATGCCCCTTGTATCACCGCGGTATTCGTCTGCCACATCCGCCATGATGGTGTTCAGTTCAGGCTCTTCGACTTCGAGCACTGTTAACAGCTGCTTTTTTGTAAGCCCTTCATCGCCTGCCGCATAAAGAAGGGCTTCCACTATAGCTTTCCAATTCACGATATCAAGCCCCATGAATGGATTCACTCCCCGTAATGTAAATATCTGAGAAATTGTGCTCCTGTTCAATGAGAACCAGCTGATTTTTCATCAGCTCGAGAACGGCTAGAAAGGTCACTACCAAATGTTCTTTTTGCTCATACGGAAACAGATCCATAAAGTTGATTCTCGTTCCTCTTGATTTCAGGCTGTGCACGATTTCGTTCATTCTGTCTTCGATCGGTATTTCCTGTCTTGTGATTGTTGTTTCCATCGGTCTTGTTATTTTTTTGCGTTTCAGCACTTTTTGAAAAGCTCCGATCATATCATAGACCGTGACAGAGAGCTTTTGCTCAGACTGTTTTATTTCTTTTGCATATTCGCTCAAATCACTCGGCGGTTTCGTGAACGATTTTTGCCTTTCTTCTTCCCGTTCTTTTAAATCCTTCGCCGCATCTTTATATTTTCTATACTCAATCAGCTTTTCAATCAGCTCTTCCCGCGGATCTTCTTCTTCAAGCAATTCATCTTCAAAAAGCTCCTCTTCTTGTTTCGGGAGCAGCATTCTGCTTTTAATGCTGAGCAGTGTGGCAGCCATGACCAAATACTCGCTGGCCATATCGAGCTCAAGCACACGCATCGTATGTACATATAATAAATATTGTTCAGTGATCTTTGCCACAGGTATATCATATATGTCAATTTCAAGACGATTGATTAAATGAAGCAGCAGGTCCAATGGGCCCTCAAACGTATCAATTTTCACTTGATATTCTTCCATCATCTCACCATTTTCAAATATCACTTCATTGCCGGATAAACTGGCTACCCTTTAGTATAAGCCACTAAAAAGCTCTCGTCCAATACTATTTCATTTCCTGTTTTGAAGCAGTTTGTGCAGAATATTCAAAACAACAAAGGAACAATCAAGCTGGGCAGTTTTTTTCTTTTATGCTTCCTGTGTTACACTAAAGGCACATTAAAGGAGGAAACATCTTGTACCCGAAAGCTTATATTGATTACCTTGTTGAATTTCACGCAACAAGGGATTATTTTGAATGCCATGAAATATTAGAAGAATATTGGAAGGAAGATCCTCCAAACAAACGAAAAATGTATTGGGTCGGCTTTATTCAGCTTGCGGTTGCCCTGTATCATCATAGAAGGCGGAACATAGCCGGGGCAAAAAGACTGATGGCCAACAGCATGCGGATTCTCGAAGCGGAGAAACAAGCCGTCGAAGGCTTGGGGCTTGATCATAGCCGTTTACTCAATCTTATGCAGTCGGTTTACGAACAAATCGAAACGGGCTCTTCCTATAAAAGCATCATGCTGCCGATCAAAGATGAGAAGCTCCAGGAAGCATGCCGCATTGAATGCAAGAAAAAAAAATACACATGGGGTCAGCCCAGTACACTCACTGACACATTTCTTATCCATAAACACCGTTTGCGGGATCGAACTGATGTCATTCTTGAGCGTGAAAAAGAAATGGAACGCAGAAAAAAAAGCAGAGGCTGATTACAGCCTCTGCTTAATTATTGTATGAAATGTCTTGATCCTGCTGACCTTGACAACGTTCGAAAAAGCTCTGCGTTAATTCATTCGGAACCAGTACCTGCGTTTTGAATAGATGCTTTAGAGCATCCATCATCTGTTTTCCGATTCCTTGATGGCGATGAGAAGGATTCACACTGATATGCCGGATTTCAACTTCAGAATCCTTTTTTTCGACTCCGATTGCTCCGACGATATCCTCGTCCTCTTTCCAAAGAAAGAGCTGGCGGTCTGTATCCGTTTCGTAGTCCTTAATTGTCTGCTGAAGCTGCTTAAGGTCTTTTTCATTTGGCATGAACGAAAGAAGCCCCATCGCAATCTTTTCAAACGATTTTTTATAACGAATTAACATAAAAACCCCTCTATATCCAAAATGTCCAGTCTGCTATTAACGGATACGAATAGGTGATCCGTTTTCTCACATTATATCATTTTCGCCATATTTTTAAACTGTTTTCAGCAAATTATTCAAATGAACGGTTTAAATTTGCCATTTCTATGGCAGAAACAGCACAATCTACACCTTTGTTGCCCGCTTTTGTGCCGGCACGCTCAATTGCCTGTTCGATGTTTTCAGTTGTGACAATTCCAAAGATGACAGGTACGCCTGTAGTGTTTGCAGCTTGCGCGATGCCTTTTGCAGCTTCATTGCAGACATAATCGTAATGTGTTGTCGCGCCTCTGATGACAGTGCCCAATGTGATAACGGCGTCATATTTTTTGGTTTCCGCCATTTTTTTCGCTGCAAACGGAATTTCAAATGCGCCTGGAACCCAAGCCACATCGATATCATTTGTGTCTACGCCGTGTCTGAGCAACGCATCTTCTGCACCGCTCAGCAGCTTGCTTGTAATAAAATCATTAAATCTTCCAACTACGATTCCGATTTTAAGACCTGTACCAACTAAATTTCCTTGTATGATATTCATATGATTCCCATCCTTTTTTGTGATATTTGTGATTAGAAATGAAGTAAATGACCTAGCTTGTTCATTTTGGTTTGCAAATATTTTTTATTGTGCTCTTTCGCCTCCATTTGAAGCGGCACTCTTTCTGATATGCTGAGTCCATAGCCTTCAAGGCCGGCGATTTTCCGCGGATTATTCGTCAAAAGCTTCATATTCCGCACACCGAGGTCGCGTAAAATTTGTGCACCGATGCCATAGTTGCGAAGGTCCGGCAAGAATCCGAGCGCTTCGTTGGCTTCTACGGTATCATAGCCTTGTTCCTGAAGCTTATAAGCTTTTAATTTATTGATCAAACCGATGCCTCGGCCTTCTTGGCGCAAGTACAAGAGCACTCCCCGGCCTTCTGCGGCAATTTGCGTCAGCGCGGCGTGCAGCTGAGGGCCGCAGTCACAGCGATGAGACCCGAACACGTCACCCGTGAGACATTCTGAATGCACCCGGACCAATACCGGTTCATCTCCAAATGGCACATCTCCCATCACGAATGCAACATGCTCTTTTCCGTCTACCTCATTTGTGTATCCATAAACCTTGAATGTGCCAAAATCAGTAGGAAGCGTTATATCCACTTCACGCTCGACAAGTGTTGTTAGATTATAGCGGTATTGAATCAAATCTTTAATGGTGATCATTTTTAATTGATGTTTTTTCGCAATTTCAATGAGCTCAGGCACTCTCGCCATCGTTCCGTCTTCATTCATAATTTCACAAATGACGCCGGCTCCTTGAGATCCGCAGGCTTCGGCAAGATCAACAGCAGCTTCTGTATGGCCCGCTCTTTTCAGGACACCTCCTTTTTTCGCAATCAGCGGAAAAATGTGTCCCGGACGCTGAAAATCAGACGGCACAGATTTGCTGTCCAGCAATGCTTGAACGGTAAAAGATCTTTCTTGAGCGCTAATACCCGTTTTCGTTTTACGATGGTCAATGCTTACCGTAAAGGCAGTATGGTGAGAATCTGTATTATGCTCAACCATAGGGTGAAGATCAAGCTTGTCTGCGATCTCCTCACTGAGCGGCGTGCAAATCAGTCCTCTTCCGTGTGTTGCCATAAAGTTAATGACTTCTGGAGTTGCATGCTCGGCAAGCGCCACAAAGTCTCCTTCATTTTCTCTGTCTTCGTCATCTACAACGATGATGACTTCGCCTTTTTTTAAAGCGTCTAGTGCTTCTTCTATCGGATGAAACATACAAATCTTCCTCTCTAAAAGCCGTTTTCGCTTAAGAAGGCTTTTGTAATGGTTTGTTGGGACTTATTTTCATTGGCTTTATGCAAAAATCGATACATATATTTTCCGATCATATCGCATTCGATATTCACTTTAGAGCCGATCGTTTTTTCTGAAAAAACCGTTTCGCTGATGGTATGCGGTATTAAAGAAATCGTCACTGTATCTTCTGTCAGGCCGAATATTGTTAAGCTCACGCCGTCCACGGTAATCGATCCCTTTAAGACCAATGTTTTTGTTAATGACGGGTCCATTTTTAAATCATAGTAAACTGCGTTGCTTTTTTCTTCAATTCGTATAATTTCTGCCGTTCCGTCGACATGGCCTGAGACGAAATGGCCTCCGAAACGGCCGTTTGCCGCCATCGCTCTTTCCAGATTTACTTTGCTTCCTTTTGATAAATCATTCAGTGACGTAGCTTTGACAGTTTCAGGCATAACATCCACTGTGAATTGATTTTTTGTAAAATCAGTGACAGTCAGACAAATGCCGTTCACCGCAATGCTGTCGCCTAAATGAACATCCTCTAAAATCTTTGAGCATTTGATTGTTAAGGCCATTGAATGCCCTGCTTTTTTCATGGATTCGATTGTGCCTGTTTCTTCAATAATTCCTGTAAACATGGTCACCATCCTACTCGTTTATCGGTTTTGCCGTCAGTTTGATATCACGGCCGATTTGGGTTATATCAGTGAATTGTAATAAGGGGACATCTTTCATTGATTGAAAACCTTCACCGGAGATTAAGCTGGGAGCATGCGTTCCTCCGATTAATTTAGGGGCAAAATAGAAGATGATTTCTTGAAAACAGCCTTCATTGACAAAGCTTCCGTGAACGGCTGAGCCGCCTTCCACATACACCGACATGATGCCTTCTTCCGCAAGGATTTTCAGAACATCGGGAACTTGAATGCTTTCAGTTTCAAGCGTAAATATGTTCACACCGTAAGCTGATAGCCGTTTTTTCTTTTCCTCGTCTGCTCGTGCCGTTGTAAAAATCCATGTCGGCGCTGCTTGATCGCAAATCACTTGAGCGTCCTCAGGAATCGAGAGTGCGGTATCAAGTATTACGCGAACCGGCTGTTTTGTCACATTCGGCAGCCTGCAGGTTAAGCTTGGATTGTCAGCTATCACCGTGCCAACTCCGACTAAAATGCTTTGGTGTGTTTTCCTGTACTGCTGAGCATCCTGTCGTGCAGCCTCTGACGTGATCCATTTGCTGTCGCCTGTGCTGGTAGCTGTCTTTCCGTCAAGACTTGCAGCAGCTTTTAGTGTGACGTAAGGGAGGCCTGTCCTCATGAAATGCAGAAATTTTTCATTCAGCTTCTCCGCCTGGTCTGCCAGGATGCCTTCCTTTACCTCAATACCGGCCTCCTCCATCATGCTGATGCCTCTTCCAGCCACAAGCGGGTTAGGATCTCTCATTGCCACAAACACTCTTTTGATGCCAGAGTTGATAATCAGTTCTGCGCATGGCGGTGTTTTTCCGTAATGGCTGCACGGTTCGAGTGTCACGTAAATATCAGCACCCTTCGCATGGGATCCGGCCATATGGATGGCATGAACTTCCGCATGAGCTTCACCATATTTTAAATGGGCGCCCATTCCGACAATTTGTCCGTCCTTTACGACAACAGCGCCGACGAGCGGATTGGATTCGGTCTGTCCTTCGCCCTGCTTCGCAAGATCTAGTGCAAACTTCATATAATACTCTTCCATTTGTTTCCCTCCCCTCTTTTGTGATTTACCGTCAAAAAAGCCCCGAATTTATGAAAAATCCGGGGCTTTAGGTATTTTACGCAATAGGAAATAACACTATGCATTTTTGAACTTTTTGCATAGCGGCTCATCATCCTTCTCCCATCCAGACTTTCACTGTCGGCTTCAGCTTAAACTGAATCCACCGCGTGCTTATGCACACGGGTCACGGGCTCTAAAGCGCATTCGCTTTACTACCGCCGGTCGGGATTTCCACCCTGCCCCGAAGGATACAATCTTTATTCATTTGTCCTTAATGGCTATTATAGCGATCCTTTTTGAAGGACGCAATGAAATAAACTTACAATTTGAGAAAAACAAAACATCACCCCTCAATCCGAAAGGTGATGTTTTGTTAATCATTCACTTTGGCAACCTTGATTAACCCGTCGATCCGCTTTGATTTGCTGAAGTATGCTTTAATCTTGTCGCCTTCTTTTATATCAGACAAATCCTGATTTAATTTTTTTCCGTTGAAGATGATTTTCGTTCCGTTTTCTGCTTCTCCATGATACTCAGCACCGTCAATTTTCGTTACTTTATATTCCTCGATGGTGTATTCTTCTTCTTCCGAGGACAAGGTTTGTCCAATTGCTGTCGGAACATCCTTCAGCTCAAGACCATTTATGTACATATAACCGCCTGCAAGTAAAAGCAAAAGCACTAACAGAATGGTAATCTTGGTTTTTATTCTTCCCATTTTTAAACCTCCAGCCAATATGAATCTATTCATTCATATGAGTTATTCCTTTTTTTCATGAATAAAAAACCGTCAAGTCTCGTAAATTATTAATATAACGATGTATAACGGGAATATGTTTCACATTTCTGCAAAAATTTCTTTTCTATAGATATACGAATTTATGTTCTGGTTTTGGGGGATGAACGTAAAAAAGATATAAAAAAGCAGCCTCCTGTTCAGGAAGCTGCTCGATCCTAATTCGTTTTTCGCATTTCGTTAAATGGGAAGAAAACAAACTTTGACGTACCCGCAATTTGTTTTTTCGTGAATAGGCCAAGCCCGTTTCGGCTGTCCATTGAGTTCCGACGGTTATCACCCATCACAAAATACTTGTCATCCGGCACTTTCACCGGGCCGAAATCATCAGTCAAACGGTCAAAGCCATCCTGCTTCGCCCTCTTTTTATTAGCTGCCAAATAAGGCTCGGCCATCTTTTTCCCATTGATATAGAGCTGGTCGTTTTTCATTTCAACTGTATCTCCAGGCAGGCCGATAATACGTTTGACATAGTGAACATCATCCCCGTTTAATACGACGATGTCTCCTCTGTCAAACTCGCCGATGTATTTGACTGTCATATTGACAAAGACCCTTTCCCGGTTATGAAGTGTAGGATACATAGAGTCACCATCAACAACATACGGCGCAAAAATAAAATGGCGGATGAGCAAAGCGAGTATGACTGCAATTACAATTGCCTTTGCCCATTCTAATATTGATTTTTTCTTCGAAACATTTTCTGATTTCAACTGATTTCCTCCAATAAACAACGATCTTCCATTTATGTTATCACGAATCGAAACGAAATCCCATTAGGACCATTGCAGTGATTTTACAATCTACTCATCCTCATCCTCCACCCAAATCATGCCTACTTTTTTCTTAGTGATCACAACCAGTCCTACATCAAATACCGCTTGAGAAATCTTACTCCCGTTACTTAGTGAACATCAGCATTCGTATTATACAGAGGGGTGTCCCGAAAAGTATTACATAATTCAGAAGCGATAAGTTTAGAAGAAAGAGAGTATTCGTATGTTCAATCTTCAGATCATATATCAATCATAAGGTTACGGGCAGTCTGCTGAATTTACCGGAATGTTGGCGGCAGCCTATTTCACAGGTGACAAATCCGGCATCCCGTTTTGCCTTCATCATATTTTTAAAATGATTGAAGCTCGAAAACATGAATCAGCCACCAAAAAATAAATCCAATATATTGCCGGCAGTTGAAGATTCTTTATTATAAAACTCCGAATATCCGCAATTCTTGCAGTAAACCACGAGAAAACGGTTATTCTGAACGTCAAACAACTTTGATAATCCCGTACCGGTTGTGGCTATTTCTTTTTGGCCGGCCTCAGTGCTTCCGCATTTTATACAGCCTTTATTATTCATAACGCCAAGCTCCTTTTTATACATCACGTTTGATTTATTTTACTATAAAATACCATCGTCGATGAACCATATCACTTTAAAGTTTTCTTAATTTTACTGACTGTATCCTTTTTGCGACATAATATAAAAGATAATCATACACTTGTCATTCTAGCAATTGTATATTCTTACTGCTTTAGTTGTCTGTTTACCGTCTCTGGTCCTCAGGCGGTTTTCTTTGTGAACATTTTTTACAAATAAAAAAGCTCCCTCGGATACGAGGAAGCTTTTCGTCTGCCAATTAGCCTTCTACACGGACTTCTTTCATGACATCGCCGTTAGACATGTTTTTTGCGAATTCTAATCCGCTTGTTACTTTACCGAATACAGTGTGAACACCATTTAAATGAGGCTGCGGCTCATGAACGATGAAAAATTGGCTGCCGCCTGTGTCTTTTCCAGCGTGTGCCATAGAAAGTGCGCCCGCTTCATGTGTATGCGGGTTTCCTTCTGTTTCACATTTGATTGTGTATCCCGGACCGCCTGTGCCAGTTCCGTGCGGGCATCCACCTTGGCTGACAAAGCCTGGAATCACTCGGTGGAAAGTAAGCCCGTCGTAAAAGCCTTCATTCGCAAGCTTTTCAAAGTTTGCGACAGTGCCCGGCGCAGCTTCTGGGTAAAGTTCAAATTCAATTTTGTTGCCGTCTTCTAATAAAAAGTAACCTGTTTTCAATTGTATGCCTACTTTCTTTATTTTAATTTTCAAAGGAGATTATGTATGATAGGTTATAGCCCGTCTCTCCTTGTCGCGGCTATTATACCACACCTTTCAGGGGAAAACGAATCTGCCGGCTTTACAAAAAATAAAAATGAAACCTGAATCTCTTTATCTCCGTCTAACCTAACGGAACTGTATTTTCATCATGATTCAGGTCCTCGCAAAGCAGCTCTATCCAGCTGTTTGTGAAATTGAAGGAGGTCAAACTGCTTTGAAAAAATTATGGATTGGAATGCTGGCAGCGGCATTTTTGCTGCTGACGGTTCCGAAAGTCAGTCTCGCGGATGCCGCAGTTGGAGATGTCATTGTAACTCTGGGTGCTGATTTATCAGAATCTGATAAACAAAAAGTGCTTGATGAGATGAATGTCCCTGACAATGCCACAACGGTAACCGTGACCAATAAGGAAGAACATGAATATTTAGGAAAATATATACCGAGCGCTCAAATCGGATCAAGAGCCATCTCTTCATCGTCAATCACCATTGCCAAAAAAGGCTCTGGACTGAATGTTGAAACACATAATATCAGCGGCATTACAGATGAAATGTACCTAAACGCCCTGATGACAGCCGGTGTGAAAGATGCGAAGGTGTATGTTACAGCACCGTTTGAAGTATCCGGGACTGCGGCTTTAACTGGATTGATTAAGGCGTATGAAGTCTCTTCTGACGAAGCGATCTCGGAAGATGTGAAACAGGTAGCCAACCAAGAGCTTGTCACAACATCTGAGCTTGGAGACAAAATCGGTAATGAAAATGCGGCTGCGCTGATTGCAAAAATCAAAGAAGAGTTTGCTAAAAACGGTGTGCCTGACAATAAAGCTGATATTGAAAAACAAGTGGACGACGCAGCTTCTGATTTGAATGTCACACTTACAGACAGCCAAAAGGACCAGCTTGTCTCCTTATTCAATAAAATGAAAAATGTTGATATCGACTGGGGACAGGTCGGTGACCAGCTTGATAAAGCGAAAGATAAGATTACGAAATTCATAGAATCAGATGAGGGCAAGAGTTTTATCCAAAAAGTCATTGATTTCTTCGTATCTATCTGGAATGCGATTGTTTCTATATTCAAATAAGAAAAAGCGCCGAAAAATCGGCGCTTTTTTATTGCTTCACACTCGTTTTAAAGGGCAGGTCAAGTTTCACGATATCCTCGTATGTTTCTCTCTTTACGACTAAATGGTCCTCGCCATTTTCTACAAATACAACGGCAGGTCTTGGGATTCGATTGTAATTGTTGGCCATGCTGTATCCATAAGCGCCTGTACAAAAAACGGCAAGAAGATCACCTTCTTTTACTTCTGGCAGGTCAATATCCCAAATCAGCATATCACCGCTTTCACAGCACTTTCCGGCAATCGATACCGTTTGGTCATGTGCTTCACCGATACGATTGGCTGTCGCAGCTTCATATTTAGCCTGGTAGAGTGCAGGACGAATATTGTCATTCATGCCTCCGTCTACAGCCACATACTGACGAACACCCGGCACTTCTTTTTGAGAGCCAACCGTATAAAGGGTTGTGCCTGCGTCTCCCACGAGAGAACGGCCCGGCTCGATCCAAATTTCCGGAATGTCAAAACCGTATCGGGCAGCATTTTCTTTCACAGCTTCGATAATTTTTTCCACGTATTCAGTGGCGTGAAGCGGTTCATCGTCTTCCGTATAACGGATGCCGAAACCTCCTCCTAGATTCAAAACCTTGGATACAAATGAGTATGATTCTCTCCACTCGTCCAGTTTTTTAAAGATTTTTTCCGCAGCTAACACAAAACCGGCCGTATCAAAAATTTGCGAACCGATATGACAATGGACACCGAGCAGCTGAATATGTCCTGATTGTAAGACTTGCTCAATCGCCCGTTCAGTTTGTCCGTTGTGCAGGTCGAATCCAAACTTTGAATCTTCCTGACCCGTTGTAATGTAGTCATGCGTATGTGCTTCTACTCCAGGCGTGATCCGCAAAAGAACATCGATGGAGTGCCCCGTTTCTTCACATAGGTCTTCCAATAGCGAAATTTCATAGAAATTATCCACCACAATGCAGCCGATGCGATGCTCAAGTGCCATCCGCAGTTCTTCCCTGCTCTTGTTATTCCCATGAAAGTGAATGCGTTCTGCTGGAAAGCCTGCAGCAACAGCGGTATAAAGCTCTCCCCCGGACACGACATCTAAAGATAGTCCCTCTTCCTCAGCGAGCTGAATCATTGCAACTGATGAGAACGCTTTGCTCGCATATGCCACCTGTGCTTTCAGGCCTGCAGTAATAAATGCCTGCTTAAAGCTTTTAGCACGCTCACGTATTAAAGCCACATCATATACGTAAAGAGGTGTTCCATATTTTTCCGCTAAATAAAGAGCGTCCACACCTCCGATTTCTAAATGCCCATGTTGATTTTGTCTGCTTGTGCCATGTAAGAACAATGTCATTCCCTCTTTCTCCGCTTATGGGTGAAAAGGACAGTTTTATAGACTGCCCCTTCATAATTAAGACATACATTATCATACTCTTCAGTCAGTTTCAATGCGATTATGAATTGGTAGGTTGTCTTAAGCGATTTCTTGGGTGAACGATACTGGGTCTTACTTTTGCACCAGGTTTTGCTGTGCGGATCAGTACCTGCCACAGCGCCTTGCCGTTAAAGGGAATTAGCGGCCATAAGTACGGTGTCTGGAGAGATTTGATGCTGGCCATGGCAATAATTAGTACTGTGAATCCAATAACGAGCCCTTTTATGTGAAATATGGCAACGAGTATCATGAGAGCAAGACGGCCCATTTTGTTTGCCAAGCTTAATTCATAACTAGGGGTCGCGAAAGTTCCAATTGCCGCAAGTGAGACGTATAGAATTACCTCTGGCGAAAACAGGCCGACTTCAATTGCAATTTGACCGATCAGCACTGCGGCAATAATACCCATTGCCGTCGATAAAGCTGTCGGGGTATGAATCGCAGCCATCCTGAGAAATTCGATCCCTAAGTCTGCTAAGAATATCTGCAGGATGATCGGGATATGCGTATTCTTATTTAAACCGATAAATTTCATATTCTCGGGCAGCAGGTCAGGCTGCAGCACAAAGAGAAACCAGATCGGGAGAAATATAGTGGATGCAATGATTCCGAAAAATCTTACCCATCTTAAAAAAGTACCGACTGTAGGAGCCTGCCTATATTCTTCAGCATGCTGGACATGGTGGAACAAAGTCGTCGGGGTGATAATTACACTCGGCGATGTATCAACCATGATGATGACATGACCCTCAAGCACATGATTGGCCGCGACATCGGGTCTTTCAGTATAGCGGACAAGCGGATATGGGTTATAGCCTTGTTTAATAATGAATTCCTCGACTGTTTTGTCTGCCATTGTTAATCCGTCGACGTCAATCGCAGCAACTTCTTTCTCCACGATGTCAACCAGATCTGGATCTGCAATATCTTCTATATAACAAATGCTCAGATCCGTTTTTGACCGCTCGCCGACCTTTGTCATCTTGATGCGAAGACGTTCGTCTCTGATCCGCCTTCTGAGAAGGGCTGTATTGACGACGATATTTTCAACAAATCCGTCTCTGGCTCCCCTGACCACCTTTTCCGTATCAGGTTCTTCCGGATTTCTGCCCGGATAGCTTCTAACATCAATAATAAACGCGAAGCCTGCATCTTCCACAATGACTGCAACCAGTCCGGAGAGCACCTGATCAGTGGTTTCATCCAGCGTTTTTACTTTTTCAACCTGGGCGTTAAGCAGCCTGTTTTCGACGATATCGATCAGCTTATCAGAATCTTCTTTCCGATTATTAATGGCGACAAGCTCTCTCATTAAATGAATAATGTACGCTGTATCACATAATCCATTCAGATAGTAAAGCTGGATTTCTTTGTCCAAAATGGTGAGCTTGCGAACACCCACATCATAGCTCGTTCCCATCCCAACACGATTTTTGAAGTACGCTTCATTTTTGGCTGGATTCCGATAAACCCGGATTTGGTCTTTCGTTTGGTCCGGCATGATACCCGCTCCTTTCTAAAATAAACTCGACCGCTTTCATGGTGATGGGCGACCCTCTTGAGATATCGTCTTTTCTGCCCATTTTGCCAATATCTCCGATACCGACAATAAGCGGCAGATCAAGTTTATCAAGGCAATAGACAGTGTCCCCGTTCATTCTGTGTTCATCAAATTCCCGTTCTCCGACTTTATCGACGCCATATTCTGTTATTTCTCCATTGCGGTCAATGCTTACGTCAACTCTGGTCCATTCAGCCTGGTGGGTTTTTGAAGCAACCGCAATCACACCGAGCACTTCAATTGACGGATGGGTGGCAACATAGGTCAGAGCGGTTTCTCCCGGACCCTCTCCTTGTAGGCCTGAGTCGTCAAACATGACAAATACGGGATCATATGGTGCTGAGGTGATCAGCTTAACAAGCTCTGCACCGCTGCGGATGGAGGGGTTGCCCTTTGATTGCGAAATACATCGCCCCCCCACTTGGCTTGCGGCATATTCAATTGTTTTAGCGGCATATACGTCCCCGTCTGTTACCAGTATGACCTTTCGCTTTGTCGTCATGTCGGCATTATCCTTTCGGTTTGAAAATAACAGCTACGAGAAAGGCGAAGAGAATGGCGGCTGAGATACCAGCAGAGGTCAGCTCAAAAATCCCCATGCCGATTCCAATAAATCCGTGTATGTGCGCCTGATGCATGGCACCATGCAGAAGACTGTGGCCAAAGCTGACAATCGGAACGGTGGCGCCCCCTCCGGCAAATTCAATAAATTTATCGTAAATGCCAAATCCATCTAAAATCGCCCCGATAACGACAAAGGATGTCATGACGTGGGCTGGCGTTAATTTAAATATGTCTAACAGCAGCTGGCCGACAATACAAATGGCCCCGCCGCATACAAAAGCCAAAAGGTAATCCATGTTAAGATGCACCTCCTGCACGCTCAAATACAACCCCGTGGGCAATAGTCGGGATGGTTTCTTTTTGCTGAATCATTGTCGGGCTTAACAGCGCCCCGGTCGCCACGACAAATACACGGTTTAACTTTCCTTCTCTCAGCTGCTTAAAAATGTGAGAGTAGGTGACAATTGCTGAACAAGCACAGCCGCTCCCTCCGGCAAAGACCTGCTGATCTGGTGTATAAACCAAAAGCCCGCAATCATCATGCTTTATGCCAACCGGATAACCGTCTTCTTTTAAAATGTCTTTCACGATGGGAGATCCGACGCCGGAAAGGTCACCTGTCAGGATAAGATCATAGTCATCCGCTGTCCGGTTCAGGTCTTTAAAATGCTGCTTAATCGTATCAGCTGCAGCCGGAGCCATGGCTGATCCCATATCAAACGGATCTGTAATTCCTAAGTCAGAAACCTTTCCGACAGTCGCGCTTGTGATTTGGATATCACTTGGTGTCTGACTGATGACAACAGCTCCGCTTCCGGTTACCGTGGAGGTGGCAGTGTCCGGTTTTTGACCACCGTATTCCGTCGGATAGCGAAACTGTCTTTCCGCTGTGGCATTATGACTGCTGGTGGCAGCGATCGCCCTCTTGGCAAACCCACCGTCCACTAAGGCTGATGCGACAGCCACCGTTTCCATAGATGTTGAACAGGCGCCAAACATACAAAGGAACGGAATTTTTAAGTGCCTTGCCACATAGTTGGCCGTTACGTTTTGGTTTAGCAAATCGCCTGCCAGCAATAAATCAATATCATCTATTGTCAGATTATTTTTTTGAAGCGCTGTATTCACAGCATCTTCCATCAGCTGCCGTTCAGCCATTTCCCAGCTTTTTTGATTACAGTGCATTTCGTCATAGGTTTTATCATATAAAGAGCCAAGCGGGCCGTCTTTTTCCTTTGGCCCTGCTGCTGTTCCAGCTGAATTGACAAATAAGGGATTTTCGAATACCCAGGTTTGCTTTCCTGTTAATTTCATTTTCATTTCCTCCTATGACATCAGTTTCTCAAAAGCAAACCGAATCATTCCGACGATGTAAGCAGCCACAACACCGAAAACGATGACATTACCCGCGAGTTTAAACATGTTTGTCGCTACCCCAAGCACTAATCCCTCGCTTTTATATTCAAGAGCCGCGCTTGCCATGCTGTTGGCAAAACCTGTGACCGGTACGGCTGAGCCGGCGCCTGCAAACTGTCCGATTCTGTCATAGATGCCGAATCCGGTAAGCAGGGCTGATACTAATATCAGCGTTGCCGCCGTTGGATTTCCCGCTGTTTTTTCATTAAAATCAAAAAAATGGATATAAAAATTTTGCAGACCTTGCCCGATCATACAGATCAGACCGCCTACCAGAAAGGCTTTGACACAGTTCCAGACGTAAGGCGGCTTAGGCTGATACGTTTTTACTTTTGATTTGTAGTTTTCTTTTATGTTTGTCATCTTGAAACCTCCTTATGAATGGTCAATAAAATATAGCCAGTGAAATAAAGATCCCGCGATTTTCCCAATCACGATGGCCATTAACAGAATAATGATTTTACTTCTGAGCCCGATGCGTTTTGCTAATATCGGCAGAACATTTAATACCTCTGTAAGGGCAGCCGCAAGCATTCCGACAAACACACCTGCCAGCAGCCCGACCGGTACGGCAATCCATTTTGTTAAAAAAAGATGGTTCATATGAAGCGTCTCCCATCCCCCGCAAACCGCGCCAAGAATAACAGCCGCTTCATAAGCCTGAACGAATCTCATCGTTTTGGTGAGCTGCATCAGCCGCGGAATGATCCCCATTACGGTTAAAAAAGCAACGAAGCCAGCCCCCACCGTGATGCCTCCGCCGAGCCCGACAAAAATAATGAACAATACACTAACGATCATGCAGATCCTTTATTGTTTCTTGATTCTCATGCATGGCCACATATTGGTCGAGGTCAAGCTGATAGTTAAACATCTCAACCTCCAGCGGGCTGGGCTCTTCGTTAAGGCGCTTTTTAAATATGTGGTTAAAAAACACGATCATCCCCAGTCCCAAGCCGATGCTGTATGGGATTTGAAGCAAATATGGATAGTCATTCCTCTCTCCGGTAATGATTTCATAAAGTGCGATATGAACATCTCTCATGCTGACATCCTCATGAAAGTTCATGATAGCAAGACACGATCCGATAAACAGAAGCAGCCAGACACCGATAAACAGAACCGTTGATATTTGCCGTTTCCGGTACTGGATTTCAACAATGGTTTCTGCTCCGCCTACCGTTTGAACATCAAGTGTCGGATCTTGAATATGAATGGCTTTGAGGACTTGTATGATATCCAGAATTACGATATTTTTATCCTTTTCGCTCACCTGATAAAGCGGCATAGCTGCAAGTTTCTTTTTCAGGTGAAGCTGCCCTTCAATTTGCGCTGCATCTCCAACCGTGATGATATCACCCGGGTGGGCCAGCACCCGGTGGCGAAGTCGGATAAATATACGTCGTTCCATCATTGATCACCATCTTTCGGTGGTTATATATGTAGTATGTGGTTCGATTTTGTTCTCATTCATCCGCTCGAAAAGACCATAAATTACCACGCTTTTGCACACAAAAAAGCCAGCCTGCATCGCAGACTAGCTTTCTGTATGATCCATTTGAATCTTGATCTGTTTTAATATTTTCTTTTCAAGCCTGGAAACCTGCACTTGAGAAATCCCGAGCCGCTCAGCCACCTCGGATTGTGTCTGGTCTTTATAATACCTGAGATAGACGATTAATTTTTCCCTTTCCTCCAAATCGCTGATCGCTTCTTTCAGCGCAATCTTGTCAAACCATTTTTCCTCTGAGTTGTCAGCAATTTGATCGAGCAGGGTGATCGGATCTCCGTCATTCTCATAAACGGTTTCGTGAATCGAAGACGGAGCCCTTACCGCCTCTTGTGCAAGTACGACATCTTCTGCTTCAATCTCCAAATGGTCGGCGATCTCCTGCACTGTCGGCACTCTTCCCAGTGTTTTTGATAGCTCGTCCTTCGCGCGCCGGATTTTGTTTCCAAGCTCTTTTAATGACCTTGACACCTTTACAGTTCCGTCATCACGGATAAAGCGCTGAATTTCACCGATAATCATCGGCACTGCATACGTTGAAAAACGCACATCATAGGTTAAATCAAATTTGTCAACAGATTTTAACAGCCCGATGCAGCCGATCTGGAAGAGATCGTCAGGCTCGTACCCTCTGTTTAAAAACCGCTGTACGACTGACCAAACAAGACGCATGTTTTTTTCTATGAGGAGGTCTCTTGCCTGCTGGTCGCCATTTTGGCTTTGTTTGATTAATTCCTTTACTTCATGATCCTTCAGCTGAGCGTTTTTGCCGTTTTTCTTAACCTCCACATCCATAACAAATCTCCTTAATTACAAAGCGCTTTGCTTTTTGATAAGTGCTTTGTTAAGCGAATCGTCGTTCCCATCTCGGGCGATGAATCGATACTGACATCATCCATGAAATTTTCCATAATGGTAAAGCCCATTCCAGACCGCTCAAGCTCAGGCTTCGTCGTGAATAAGGGCTGGCGGGCTTCTTCAAGATCTGTAATGCCCAAGCCTTCATCACGAATGGTCATGTATACGACATGATCTTCCAGCGTCACTGAAATGTAAACCTTCCCGTCACTGTTCTCTTCATATCCATGGATAATGGCGTTCGTCACCGCCTCTGACACAACTGTTTTGATTTCGGTCAGTTCGTCCATTGTCGGATCTAGCTGGGCAATAAATGAAGCAACTGTCACACGGGCGAATGATTCATTCTGGCTGAGGGCAGAAAACTCAAGATGCATTTCATTTTTCATGATGCCACCCCCAGCGTCAGCAGCGCCTGCTGCTCAGATTGTTCAAATCGGATAATTTTAAACAGACCCGACATATCAAACAACCGTTTCACCGCAGGAGAGATAGCGCAAACGACCATTTCTCCGCCAATTTGCTTAATTTGCTTGTATCTTCCTAAAATAACGCCAAGCCCTGAGCTGTCCATAAAGGAAAGGTCCTCCAGATTCAGCACGATATGGCGAATATCATCCTTCTCCAATGATTGAGTCACTTTTTGTTTTAACGTTTCGGCCGTATGGTGATCGAGTTCGCCTGTTAATCGAATACAAAGCACAGATTCTTTGACATGCATGTCAATTCCAAGGCTCATGCTCATTCCTCCTTGATATGATCGGATAATGAGTGTTTCGATTTCGACGGAATGAATTCCTTCACCGTGACAAAACTAGTGGTCATTCGGCATATTTACTTAAATTTTGTCCAGTCTCCCATCGTTCGCTTCAAGAATGTTAAGAACCCGGCTTTCCTCATATCTTCTTTAGCAGCAACAGGGCTTTCAGCGAGCACTTCTCCATCCTTTTTCAGGGTAAGAGTGCCAAGCTCTTGGCCTTTTTGAATCGGAGCACTGACATTGTCATTCATTTTGATTTCTTTTTTCACGTTTTTCATATCCTCGCCTTTTTTCGTCAATATTGAAATCGGCTCAGATGTCGTAAGTTCGACAAATTTTTGTTTTCCTTTTTTGACCTGTACTTTTGCGACTGTTTCATTTCGTTTATATAAAGGATGCGTTTCATATTGACTAAAAGCGAAATCAAGCATTTTTGTTACTTGCGCGTTTCTTTCTTTAGGTGTGCTCGCCCCGAACACAACCGCAATGGCCCGCATGTTTCCTTTTTTAGCCGAAGCAGTTAAGCAATATTTTGCTTCTCCTGTATAGCCTGTTTTTACGCCGTCTACGCCAGGATAAAACTTGATAAGCCGATTCGTATTGACCAGCCAAAACTTTTTGTCAGTATTTTCGCGCAGGTAATCTTCATACGTGCCGGTAAATTTCGTTATTGATTCGTATTTCAGTAATTCCTTAGCCATGATTGCCATGTCATAAGCAGAGCTGTAATGCCCTTCCTCGGTCAATCCGGTCGGGTTTTTGAAGGATGTGTTTTTCAAGCCCAGCTCTTTAGCTTTTTTGTTCATCTTCTTCACAAATTCTTCTTCAGAGCCGGAAATAAATTCAGCCATCGCTACGGAAGCGTCATTTCCCGATGCGATTGCGATGCCTTTGAGCATTTCTTTGACAGTCATTTCCTCACCGGGCTCGAGGAAGATCTGTGAGCCGCCCATTGAAGCCGCATGCTCACTTGTACGGACCTTATCACTCATTTTGATTTTGCCTTCATCTAAAGCTTCCATAATTAAAAGCATCGTCATAATTTTCGTCATGCTTGCAGGCGCCAGTCTCTCATTGCTGTTTTTGTTGTAAAGCACTTTTCCTGTGTCACGTTCTATCAGCACCGCAGACTTCGCTTCATGAGCTAGCTCCGATGTACGTTTTCCGTCTTGTTTTGCAAATGCAGACGGTGCAAATGTAAGTAGCATTATACCAATCAACAAAGTGGATAAAAGACGTTTCATCTCAAAAGCCCTCCATTTCATAATCCTTTTTATTTTTTCCAAGCGGGATGGTTTTATACACCACTGATGGAAAATGTTTCGTATCTTTTTTGGCATAAAAAAAGACAGCTGCGTCCATGAGACACAGCTGTCTTGATCTTGCTATGATTTAATTTTTTATTCGTACTGAGCGACGACCGCTTTCACAAGCTGCAAGAATCCTGCTTTTACTTTTTCTGTCACTTCCATGACCTCATCGTGGCTTAAAGGCTGATCCAAAATTCCGGCTGCTGCGTTGGAGATGCAGGAAATGCCAAGGACCCGCATTCCGGCATGATTTGCCACAATGACTTCCGGTACAGTTGACATGCCGACTGCATCAGAGCCCATTGTTCTCAAGAAACGCACTTCGGCCGGTGTTTCGTAAGAAGGTCCTGTCACAGCGGTATACACGCCTTTTTGAATTGGAATGTTAAGATCTTTCGCAATCTTTTCAGCCAGGCTGGAAAGGTCTTTGTCATAAGCTGATGACATGTCTGGAAATCTGGCGCCGAAATCAGCTTCGTTTGGCCCAATTAACGGGTTTGTTCCCATAAAGTTGATATGATCGGTAATGATCATCAAGTCTCCCGCACGGAATTCAGTGTTGACGCCGCCAGCGGCATTCGTCACGATCAACGCTTCCACGCCAAGCGCTTTCATCACGCGTACAGGGAAGGTCACTTTCTCCATTGAATAGCCTTCATAAAAATGAAAACGGCCCTGCATCGCAATGACGGTAACTCCTTCAAGGGTGCCAAGCACAAGCTGTCCGGCATGTCCTTCAACAGTGGATACCGGGAATTCAGGTATGTCTTCATATTTCAGCTTGACCGGATTTTCGATTTCGTCCGCCAAAATGCCAAGACCTGAGCCTAAAATAAGGCCGATCTTCGGAGATTCAGGCAGGTTTTGTTTTATATAAGCCGCTGCGCGTTCAATTCTGTCTTTCAAGACACAGTCCCCCTATTGTAATAAAGATAAAAAGCTTTTCCCGTATTTCGGTTTATTTGTTTGGAAATTATCGGCGATTGTTGCGCCAATATCGGCAAATGTATCTGCAAGCGGCAGCATTTGCGCTTTCTTATGTTTTTTGCTGTAAGCGAGAATCGGCACGTACTCACGTGTATGATCGGTTCCGTGGTGAATCGGATCATTGCCGTGGTCGGCAGTAATAATCAACAGATCGTCTTCTTTCATTTTTTCGAACACTTCCGGAAGCCGCGCATCAAATTCCTCAAGCGCGCGTCCATAGCCTTCCGGATCACGGCGGTGTCCGAATAAAGCATCAAAATCAACAAGGTTCGCAAAGCTCAGACCCGTAAAGTCTTCTCCCAGCGTATCAATCACCTTGTCCATTCCGTCCATATTGGAAACCGTTCTCCGTGAAGAAGTAATGCCTTCTCCGTCATAAATATCAGAGATTTTCCCGATTGAGATCACATCTAAGCCGCTGTCTTTTAATTCATTCATGACAGTGCGGTCAAACGGCTTAAGCGCATAGTCATGGCGGTTTGGCGTCCGTTTGAATTGTCCCGGCTCTCCGACGAAAGGCCGTGCAATAATGCGGCCTACCATATACTTGGGATCAAGCGTCAGCTCTCTCGCCGTTTCACAAATGCGGTACAGCTCTTCAAGCGGCACAATCTCTTCGTGAGCGGCAATTTGCAGAACAGAGTCAGCAGATGTGTATACAATTAAAGCCCCCGTCTCCATGTGCTCTTGGCCAAGTTCATCCAAAATGGCTGTACCGGAAGCAGGTTTGTTTCCGATAATTTTGCGTCCGGATCTCTTTTCTAGTTCCTGAAGCAGTTCATCAGGAAAACCTTCCGGGAACACTTTAAACGGTTTATCAATGTACAAGCCCATAATCTCCCAGTGTCCCGTCATGGTATCTTTGCCGTTTGACGCTTCTTGCATTTTTCCATAATACGCAAGCGGGTGTTCTGTTTTTTCTACACCTTTGATATCTCCAATGAGACCAAGGCCGAGTTTTGCCATATTCGGCATATGTAATCCATTCATATGCTCGGCAATATGCCCGAGCGTGTTGGCACCTTCGTCATTAAAGTCAGCGGCATCCGGCGCTTCGCCTATTCCGACTGAGTCCATTACAATTAAAAACACACGATTATATTTGTATGCAGGCATTTTGAAAGCCTCCTTTTTTTCTATACGTCTATTGTATCGCTAAGAGGTCTGACAACTCAAGTATAAACCGTTTTCATTCCCGTTGACAATGCATTCGGAAATAATGAGAAACTTCAGTATTTTCTGCCGTTCTAAACAAAAAAGCCGCAGCCACCTGCGGCTAGGCTCGCGGATGAAACTGCTTGTACACATCCTTCAGCCTCGTTTTCGTCACATGCGTATAAATTTGCGTGGTGGATATATCCGCATGGCCGAGCATTTCCTGTACCGCTCTTAAATCAGCCCCATTCTCAAGCAGATGCGTCGCAAAGGAATGCCTGAGCGTATGCGGTGTCAGCTCCTTTTTAATTCCCGCTTCCAGTGCGATTTTCTTCAGGTTTTTCCAGAACCCCTGGCGGCTGATTTGCTTGCCGTGATGATTTAAAAAGAGAGCGTCACACACATTGTTCTTCAGCAGTTTCCCCCTGGCTTTTGTCATATATTCCTCAATGGCAGAAGCGGCCGCTTCCCCGATTGGCACAATCCGTTCTTTTCTTCCTTTCCCGAAACAGCGGACAAAGCCCATGGATAAGTGAACATCTCCTGTTTTCAATTCTATCATTTCACTGACTCGTATGCCCGTCGCATAGAGCAGCTCCAGCATTGCTTTATCCCGATAGCCGAAAGGGCTTGTCAGCTTTGGCGTGTCCAATAATCGCTCGACCTCATGGAGTGCGAGCACCTTCGGAAGCGCCCGTTCGGTTTTTTGTGTTTCGATATGAACGGAAGGATCCTTGTCCGTCACCTTTTCCCTGAGCAGAAACTGGTGAAAAGAGCGAATGGATGCCAAATGCCGCGCCGAAGTCTTGCCGGATTTCCCCGAGTCCTTCAAGTGCTTTAAATATTGGATAATATGTATACGGGTTACGTGATTCCAATCCGTAACATGAAGGGTTTCTGTTAAATAGAGAGAATAGCTTTTCAAGTCACGTTCATAGGATACCACCGTGTTTTGGGAAAGCCCTCTCTCTACCATGACGTAGTGGATGAAATCCTTTATTTGATCTCTCACTCTTGATCTACTCCCCGTTTTGGTAAAAAAAGATCAACCGGTCGAACCATCCGCCTGTTTCATCCTGATCCATTTCAACAACTTTAACAGCGGAGCCTTCCGGTTTATCGTACCGATGATAGTTTTCATACTCTTGATTCACCCATATCATAGCATAATAGAACAGAGCGGTAAAACCGGTAAACAGGATGAAAACTTTCAGTGCATCGAGAGCTGTTTTTAGGAATCTTCCCATGTCCTAATCGATCCTTTCCCTATGGTTCCAGTTATTTAAACCATATGCCAAATCAGAAAGGTTTTATACATAGAAACAGCAAAAAACCCTTTCCCCAGGAGAAAAGGTTCGCGCTCGGCACCGTCTATTCAGTTTCTTTTCCGTTACAGCGGTGGCAAATGCCGTGAAACGTCAATCTATGATCCTTAATCTTAAATTTCCAATCACGTTCAATGATCTCTTCCACGTCTTCAAGCAAATCTTCTTCAATTTCATCAACGGCTCCGCACTCCATGCACACCAAGTGATGGTGAAAGTGGGCTGCTCCCTCTTTCCGCAGGTCGTAACGGGACACTCCGTCTCCAAAGTTAATTTTATCAACCACTTTTAATTCAGTTAATAATTCAAGCGTACGGTATACTGTTGCAAGACCAATCTCAGGAGATTTCTCTTTTACGAGGAGGTATACATCTTCTGCGCTTAAATGGTCTTCTTCGTTTTCAAGCAGCACTCTTACTGTTGCTTCACGCTGAGGCGTAAGTTTATAGCTGGATGAGTGCAACTGCTTCTTAATTCGATCAATACGGTTTTCCATGTCTTTCCCTCCTACGCCGCATTCCATGACTCATTATAACAAAATACGCGCAGAGTTCCAACTATAATTATTATAAACTGATAAATAAAACGATTTTCTTTTAATAATGATTTTAAAAAAGTCTCGATGTAAGCTTTTCCATTAACACAGGAGATAAATATGCTTCAAAGAGAGAGGAGATCAGCGCTAAAAACAGAATGATCAGCAGCACGAAAGCATACCGCCCAAACCACTGAATGGGGGCATCGTGCAGGCTTCGTTTAACAAACAGCTGCCTAATTAACTTTAAAGAAAACGCAATCGCACACGTGCCCATAATGAGATAAGCCGGAATAAGCAGCACATTTTGCGGCAAAACAGAGACAAACGATAAGAAAAAACCGTTGAGACCCATCTGATTGACGAGAAATCCGACAGTAAAACCGACGACGATTCCTTTCAGAAAGATCATAATAAAAATAATCGGCATCCCAATGACAGAAATCCCCAATATCCACATCAGCCCTAAATATTTTACATTATGAAAGATACTTTGCCCAAACATATCAGATGAACTGGCCTGTTTCCCCTCCGAAAGCTGTCCGAAGAATTGGCTTAAATAGTAATATAAATCTTCCTTCTGGCTGATGGTCATGCTGTTGACAATAATCGCTCCGAATATGACACCCATGAAAAACAGGACTGAGACAAATATATAAAGAGAGAGATGATCTTTGACATGTCCGAGAAACATGTCTTTATAAGAGATTTTTCGCATACCGTTTCCTCCCGCCCATTCTAGTGATTTGATTTAATAGATTGTATGAAAGAAACGGAAAAACATGCTCTTTTTTAAAAAGAAACGATAGAGAAGGATGCTAGGCGGCTTTTTGGGGCACAAAAAAATCCTTATCATCAAATGCCATATGATAATAAGGATTCTTATGCTTTCTTATATTCAATATCTCTTTTTTGCTTTTTGTCATTCTTTCATGTGTGCTGAACGATGGTGAATTCCCTCTTGATAATAATACGTCACGTCCGCCGTTTCTAAGCAGATGCTCCCGTTTCTTTTTCGCGCGGCTTTTTGCCATGCTGATCACTCCCTTATCTATTTTCACAGCGATTATAGCAAAAATGATACATAATGAAAAACAGCACCTGTCATGCCAGGTGCTGTTCAAGCTTTTATCTTACGGTTATAAGAGCTGCACGCTCGACCGCGGCTGCTACCTCATGATGGACTTTTGAATCGAGCGGCTGAGGGACCACATCGCCTTGTTTTGTGCAGGCTGCGATGGCCTCTGCTGCTGCGACAAGCATATCATGATTGATCTCCTTGCTTTTCGCGTTAAGCGCTCCTCTGAAAATACCCGGGAAACCAAGCACATTATTCACAGAACGTCCGTCCGCTGCATATGCGGCGCCAGCCTGCAGCGCAGCCTCCGGCTCGATTTCCGGCTTCGGATTTGATAAAGCCAAAATCACCTGTCCGGTACGAACATATGCTGGTTTAATTAACCCTGGAACTCCTGTTGTAGCAACGACGATGTCACATACTTCCATGAGCTCCTCGATGCTGGATACTGCCTGTCCGCCGTATTGTTCGAGACGGTCCATTGCTGCCTCTGATTTGTCTGTGCCGTAAACAGCTTTCACGCCATAGGCCATAAACATCCGGCAGATAGCAACGCCTGCTGCGCCCAGACCGATTTGCCCCACTTTCGCTTCTTTCAGGTCAACTCCCGCACTCCTGCATGCCGAGATGGCAGCTGCCAGCGTCACAACGGCTGTACCATGCTGATCATCGTGCATAACAGGGATGTTGAGCTCCTCTTTTAGGCGGTCTTCGATTTCGAAGCAATGGGGCGAGCCGATATCCTCAAGCAGAATGCCGTTAAAACCTGGAGAAATGTGCTTAACCGTTTTGATGATTTCTTCAGGATCACTTGTATCAAGCAATATCGGAATGCCGCTGATACCCGCCAGCTGATCAAACAGAGCAGCCTTTCCTTCCATGACAGGCATGCCTGCGACAGAGCCGATATTCCCGAGACCGAGAATGGCCGTTCCATCTGTTACAATCGCAACAGAGTTGCTGATCGTTGTATAGATAGACGCTTTTTCAGGTTCCTTTTCAATTAAGCGGCACACGTCTGCCACACCTGGTGTATAGACACGTCCGAGCTCTGCCAGTGATCGGATTGGCATTTTGCTTTTCATTTGGATTTTTCCGCCCTCATGTGCGGACAGGACTTCATCAGATACGGTGTGAAGCCTGATCCCTTCTCCCAGAGCCTGAACGGCCGTGATCACTTCCTGAAGCTGTTCTTCATTCTCCACTTGAACGGTAATATTCCGCATTGTGTAATTGGGTCCGACTTTTACCGTCTCCACTTCACCAATATCCCCGCCCAGAAGGCCGATTGCCGTAGCCACCCTTCCAAGATTTCCGGGAACCGAAGGCGTTTCGATCATCAGTGTCCGAATCATGTGTTTCGCTATCATTCAGTGATCCTCCCCTATTAGCCTAGTTTTTCGGCTTTAACTGTATTGTTTTTCGTATACCATATAAATTTTCCTGTATAACCATAGATAATTGCAAGACCTATTGCGACAAAACTGAGCCACATAAACGGCAAATAAGAGAAGGTAGAAACACCTAAAATACCAGCCATGTAAATACCGTTATCAGACCAAGGCACCATGCCTGAAGTCAATGTTCCCCCGACCTCTGAGTTACGTGATAACACTCTTCTGTCCAGATGTAAGCGATCATAGCTGTCTTCCATGATCTTCGGCGTCAAAATAAGGGATACATACATGGCACAGCCGAAGATGTTCGCTAAAAACGCTACAATCAGCGTAGACAATGTCACATTGCCGGCTGATGTTAATTTCTTTTCAAACATAGAGACAATGACTTTTAGAACGCCAAGCTTCTCAAGCAGCCCTCCAAAACCAAGGCCAAAGATAATCACGACTAGGGAACTGAGCATTCCGACAATTCCACCGCGATTTAACAGGCCGTTCAAGAATTCAACATCTGTTTTAATAGAAAAGCCGTTGTACGCAGTTGCAATCGCATCCGCTGGATTCATGCCTTGGAAAACAACAGCCCAGACAGCGCCAAGCAAAGCGCCAATTACGATAACCGGCATAGACGGCTTTTTCATCGCCAACAAGACTATGACGATAACAGCTGGGATCAGCATCCAAATATGAATGTCAAACGTGTTTTGCAAAGATGATTTTAAGAATTCGACTTTATCAAGATCAATATTTTTCCCGCCGTACATAAATCCAACAACTGTAAAGAGTATAGCTGTAATGACATATGCCGGTATTGATAAATAAAGCATTGCTCTCACGTGAGCCAATACATCAACTTTTGATAGTGAAGAAGCCAAAACTGTACTGTCAGACAGCGGAGACAGCTTGTCCCCGAAATACGCGCCTGAAAGAATAGCCCCCGCTACTAGTGGAAGCGGAATACCTAAACCTTCTCCTATTGCAATCATGGCGATGCCGGCAGTTCCGACCGTTCCCCATGACGTTCCTGTTGCTACAGACATGATTGAACAAATAATTAACGTTGCCAGTAAAAAGATACTAGGGTGAATAAATTCTAATCCATAATAAATCAGTGTAGGCACTACGCCTCCGGCAATCCACGTTCCGATGAGCGCCCCGACTGAAACAAGAATCAGAACGGCTTCAAGACCGTTTGATATTCCATGCAAAATGGCATTTTGCATATCTTTATAAGAATAACCGAGTCTGATACCGAGAATCATTGCAATAAACCAGGAAATGAAGAGCGCGAGCTGTATCGGCAAGTCTAAAAAGACTGTAAACGACATGACAAGTGCTAAAAAGGATCCTAGTACAATAATAATTTCGAATAGTGTTGGCAGTCTTACATCCTTCAAAAGAAGTCCCCCTTCATGTAAAAAGCTAAAACGCTTTCAATAAATAGTACAACACGTATACTATACTTCCTCATCCCTATGTTGTAAACAGCTTATTCATCCGACTATTCGGAGATGAATAAGCTGCATTTTGTTCAAATTTTATTTTTCTAATAATTCTTTTCCAGCAATCCCTGGCTTTGTCATCTCATATGGATTTAAAATAATATCCAATTCCTCTTCTGTCAGCACATCATGCTGCAGACAAAGATCACGGACTGATTGGCCTGTCATAATCGCTTCCCGGGCGATTCGGGCTGCTGCTTCATATCCGAGGTGCGGATTGACTGCAGTAATCACTCCTGCGCTTTTTTCAACGTATTGCTTCAAGCGTTTTTCATTGGCTTCGATGCCTTTTAAGCAATAGTCAGTGAATGAACGGAAGCCGTTGTTCATGATGCTGATGGATTGAAGCAAATTAAAGACAAGCACGGGCTCCATGACGTTCAATTCAAGCTGTCCGGCTTCAGAAGCAAGGCAGATTGTATTGTCGTTTCCAATAACCTGGAACGCAATTTGGTTGATCAGCTCAGCCATTACCGGATTGACTTTCCCGGGCATAATAGATGATCCCGGCTGACGTGCAGGCAGAGAAATTTCTGCTAAGCCGGCGCGCGGTCCTGATGCCATTAAGCGAAGGTCATTTGCGATCTTTGACATGTTCATCATGCAAACTTTTAGTGCAGCTGATACCTCTGTGTAGGCATCTGTATTTTGTGTCGCATCAACAAGATGATCAGCGCCGACAAGAGGAAGCCCGCTGATATCAGCAAGGTGCTTTACAACCTGTTTGATATATTCAGGATCTGCGTTCAGGCCTGTGCCGACAGCAGTAGCACCCATGTTGACCTCATACAGGTGCTGGCGTGACTGCTTGATTCGTTTGATATCACGCTCCAGCACACGGCTGTACGCTTCGAATTCCTGGCCGAGGCGAATCGGAACAGCGTCTTGAAGGTGTGTCCGCCCCATTTTAATCACTGAGTCAAATTCCTGTGCTTTTTGTTTGAATACACGATGCATGTCTTCCATTGTTTTCAGCAGCTTTTCTAAAAGCTTCAGTGTGGAAATGTGAATCGCTGTCGGAAACACATCATTTGTGGACTGTGACATATTCACATGTGTGTTTGGGCTTAAATGGATGTAGTCTCCCTTTTTATGGCCCATGATTTCCAGCGCCCGGTTTCCAATAACCTCGTTCGCATTCATGTTCATAGAAGTTCCGGCGCCGCCCTGAATAGGATCGACAATAAACTGATCGTGCCATTTGCCTTCCAGAATCTCGTCGGCGGCTTGTACGATAGCTTGGCCAATTCCTTCATACAGCCGTTTTACATCCATGTTGGCAAGGGCCGCAGCTTTTTTTACAATCGCCAGTGCGTTAATCATTTCTTCATGGATCTTGTATCCCGTAATCGGGAAGTTTTCAGAAGCACGGAGCGTCTGGATTCCGTAATAAACATCCGCCTCAATTTGTTTTTCCCCAAGGAAGTCTTTTTCCACGCGATATTCTTTTTGGCCGTTTAACATAATCTTTAACCTACTTTCTCTAAGATGGTTATCGTTTCTGATATTTTACAGGACAACGTCATCAGCAATCGGCGTTTCCATAATTCTTTTGACAATAGGAAGATCCGAAGACTGGCCGAGTGCCCACATCAGTTTTGGCACGATTGCTTCTGTATTCATATTTCTGGATCGGATAATTAAGTCTTGATTGACTCTGCGGCCGACCTCGTAAATGCTCATGTCTTCGCCTTCTTCCAGACATTGGGTTGTGATCACGACGACGATGCCGCTTTCGATCAGCTCATTCACTTTTGATAAAATGTCTCTGCCTTCAAACGGCACGCCTCCGCTGCCGTAGCTCTCAATGACAATTCCTTTGTACATGCTTTTCAGGGCATCAAACATTTCAGGCTTTAAGCCCGGATGCAGCTTCAGCAGACATACATCTGTGCATAGTGAAGTATCAACTGTGAAAGTGGCATTCTCAGGTTCCGTTACTTGTTTGTTGTATTCGATCCCGTCTTCATTGATAAAAGCGATATAGGGGTAATTGATGCTTTCAAATGCGTCATAGCTTTTCGTTCTTAATTTGATCGCACGCGTTCCTTGGATGACTCTGCCATCAAACACAACATATACGCCGCCCACACCTTCACAAGCAAAGCGAATGGCGTCCGTGATATTTTTTTTGGCGTCCGTTTTTTGGAATGTGATCGGGATCTGCGAGCCAGTAATGACAATCGGCTTTTTGGCATGCTGCAGCATATACGATAATGCGGCAGATGTATAGGCCATTGTATCCGTACCGTGGGTAATAACAAAACCGTCATAAGCATCATAATTTTCCTTTACGGCTTCTGCTATTTCCACCCAGTATTCAGGCTGCATATTGGTGCTGTCTATATTCATAAGCGACTGTGTTTCCATCGTGTAATCGTTATCAAGTTTTGATACGTAACTTAATAATTCATCAGCCTTGACTCCGGGAGCCAGCCCATTTTCCCCTTCAACCGAGGCAATCGTTCCCCCAGTTGTCAACATCAATAATTTTTTCATACCATGCACCTCTTCACTGTATCTAAAGATGGGTTGCGAGAAGGCATTCGC
The DNA here is from genome assembly GCF_026790125.1 of Bacillus sp. N12A5. Taxonomy (NCBI): domain Bacteria; kingdom Bacillati; phylum Bacillota; class Bacilli; order Caryophanales; family Bacillaceae; genus Bacillus; species Bacillus sp. N12A5. The sequence goes on from NZ_JALAMR010000005.1 coordinate 215,950, forward strand.
TTTTCGCATACTTTTAATGCAATTATAGACACGGAAAATAAAATACGCAAGACATTATTATTCAATTCGCGTACACTTCCTAATACCTATATGATATAATCAGCTCAAGGTGAAAAAGGAGCGGAAGTTCATGAATCTAGATCGTTTAACTGAATTGAGAAAAAAGAAAAATTGGTCGCTTCAATATACAGCTGACCTTCTGGGTATCGCAAAAAGCACATATGCCGGCTATGAGTCAGGCTACCGCCGGCCTTCGCTTGAGGCGCTTGCCATGCTGGCTGACCTCTTTGATACAACCTGCGATGAACTTTTGGGCCGCGAGAAACAAAAGCAGACTGCCCCTCAGACCATAGAATTGACCACGTGGAGCAGCCTTGACTTTCACATTACTGTTGATGGCAAGCCGCTGAGTGAAGACGAAATCATCCAGTTGATTACCTTTATCCGGACAAAGAGAAAAGTACAGGAGGAAATGAGTTAATCATTACCTCACGGTTTAATTTTACCGTAGGTTCCTCCCCCTCCGGCTTTCAATTCCAGCTTTCCGGATCTTGCTTTAACAATTAGTGCCGCTGTTTTTGGCGGGACGACGCGAGCCAAATCTTCTTCTGCAGCCTCATGAAGAACAGCCATTTCTGTTCCGAAGGCTCTTTTTAGTTTGTCCAGCGTTTTCGGACCGACACCCGGAACAAATTGCAGCGGGATCTGGTGAACATACCGCGGACGCGGTACGCGAACTTCAGCCTGATCACTCAATTCACGCAATCTTTCGCTGACTCCCTTGGTAAATCTGGCATTTCCGCAATTCGCACACGCTGTTTCCCCGTTCACAGCAGGTTCTCCGCACGCTTCGCAAGCCGTCTGATAATATTTCCCCAATAACGGGTCCAAGCCGTAATTTGCAGTAACTTTTCTGTCATCCTGTCCCCTTAATGCAAGAGCAAATTCAGTAAAATCAGCTGACTGTACATATAGTTCATTATATTCTCTGCCGATTTTCCCTAACGAATGCGCATCAGAATTTGTTAAAAACGTATACTGATTTAATTCAGATACGTGTGATGCCATGTCTGTATCACAGCTTAATCCTAGCTCCACCGCATCTATCATAGAGGGCTCAAAAACTTCGGTTATGCTTGATTTAACCCCTTTTCCATATAAGCTTTTATGCGGCGTAAAGATATGGGCGGGAATAAACAGCCCGCCCATTTCCTTCACTTTTTTTTGCAGGTTGAAGCCCGTTTCATATATCCGCTGTGAGCTTAAGTGAATATTTTTCAGCCGCGCTGACAGCCAGTTTGAAAACTGCTTCATATCAGCCAGCGTCGGCATAAAGGCGAGCACATGAATCGGCCCGCTGCAGGCTTCATCATAAATCTCCAGCTCGCTCCCCAACAAAAGAGTCGTGCTGCGGTAACGAATCCCACCGCCGTCAAGCTCGTGATACTTTCCAGATGATAAGCCTTCCTCAAGCTCTAGGATGACCTCTGGAGAATGACAGTCGATAATACCTAGAAGTTCAATTCCTTTATGTTCGCTGGCTTCAACCAAAATCCGGTCCAGCGTCAACGTTTTGGCGCCTGTGATTTTGACGGCTCTTCCTGTAAAGGTTCGGCCGATATGAATGTGCAAATCTGCGTAAATTTTTTTCATTTTTGTGCTTGGAGCGCTTCTTTCAGCTGAAGATACTGAATCGCATAGGCTGTTTTAGCATCGTATACCTCACGTGATTCAACCAGCTTCAGCGCATCTTCAAGCGTCACCTCCATCACTTCAACAAACTCGTCCTCATCAAGCTCCCGTTTTTCTTCGAGCACAGAAAGCTCTTCAGCAAGAAAAACATGGACAATTTCATCAGCAAAACCGGGCGATGTATAAAACGCAGTGATTTTTGTCAGTTTTTTCGCTGTATACCCCGTTTCCTCTTCTAGCTCCCGAAGTGCCGTATACTCCGGCTCCTCCCCTTTTTCAAGCTTTCCGGCTGGTATTTCAACGATCGTCCGCTCAAGCGGCTTACGGAATTGTTTCACCATGATGATTTTCCCTTCATCTGTGAGAGCCAAGACCGCTACAGCTCCGGGATGTTTCACAATTTCACGTTTACTCGTTTTGCCGTTTGGAAGTTCAACGTCCTCTACAAAAAGATCAATGACTTTCCCTGAAAAAATTTGTTCTTTGGCAATTGTTTTTTCTTCTAATGGTTTCATTTCTTCATCTCCCGTTCTGTCTCTATATGATGCCCCATACATTTTATCATACTAGAGAAAAAGGGGGCTTCTTCGTGAAAGTGCACCGCATGCCAAAAGGTATCGTCTTAGTCGGAAAAGCATGGGAGATTCGGGCGAAGTTAAAGGAATACGGACGAACATTTGAATATGTGAAGGATTGGGTCTCTAAGCCGTAAAAGTTGAAACTTTAGCTCCTTTATATTACGGTCAATACAAAGCCTAAAAAAGGAGTGTGCACATGAAAAAGCGCAAACTGGGTACATCTGATTTAGAAATAAGCGAAGTCGGACTCGGCTGTATGTCTCTTGGAACTGAAAAAAACAAAGCCTTGTCCATCCTGGATGAAGCCATCGAGCTTGGCATTAACTATTTGGACACAGCGGATTTATACGACCGCGGACGCAACGAGGAAATCGTCGGTGATGCGATCCAAAACAGGCGCCAGGATATTATTTTGGCAACGAAAGCGGGAAACCGCTGGGATGACGGAAGCGAGGGCTGGTATTGGGACCCTTCAAAAGCTTACATAAAAGAAGCCGTTAAAAAGAGTCTTGCGCGGCTGAAAACGGATTATATCGACCTTTATCAGCTTCACGGCGGCACGATAGAGGACAACATTGATGAAACGATCGAAGCGTTTGAGGAATTAAAACAAGAAGGTGTCATCCGTTATTACGGCATTTCTTCCATCCGTCCGAATGTGATTAAAGAATATGTGAAAAAATCAACCATCGTCAGTATTATGATGCAATTCAGCCTGTTTGACAGACGCCCCGAAGAATGGCTTCCGCTTTTAGACGAACACCACATCAGCGTAGTCGCCAGAGGTCCGGTTGCCAAAGGGCTCTTAACTGAAAAACCGCTTGATCAAGCGGCGGACAGCATCAAACAAAAGGGATATCTGTCCTATACCTTTGAGGAATTGACACATGCCCGCAAAGCCATGGAGAATGTTGCTCCCGATCTTTCCATGACAGAAAAGTCACTGCAATATCTATTAGCACAGCCTGCTGTCGCCTCAGTGATTACAGGCGCCAGTAAGATTGAGCAGTTACGGGAAAACGTTCAGGCTGCAAACGCACGGCGTTTAACGGAAGCGGAAATCAAATCGCTCCAATCTCATACGAAACAAGATGTTTATGAAGCTCACCGCTCATAATAGAAAAACCAGCCCCTGTACGGGTGCTGGTTTATTTATATTGATGCCAATCCATCTGGCTCTCATTAAGAAGCTCTTCAAAGCTTTTGTTTTTTTCGATCTCTTTTTTCTTTCTGATCTGTTCTGCTTTCTCTCTTTCCTGCCTCTTTGCATCCTCTTCCTTCAATTGGCTCTTCAATCCCATAAGTTTTGCTTTGATGTCGGATTGAAGGTCATCTTTCAATTGGTGCTTGTCAGCGGATTTTTGTTTTTTCATGTATGACTCCCCCGTAGTTTGGTTTGAAGCCAGTTTATCACGGAGCATGCAGACTGAACAAGCGGACTCTCTTCTGAAAACTTTTTGGGCCTGTGCAGCAGTGTTTAGGTATAATGATTTTAGATATATTTCCTAAAATTAGTTGAAAGGTGCTGTGACTTTTGAAGAGAATCCTTTTGGCCATCGGCGCTCTCTTAGCCGCTATCATCGCAATCGGGATATTTTTTTCGAATATCATTCTATTCATCAAGAAAAAAACAAATGAAGAGATTATAAAAAGAGAGACAGACGACGGACATGATGTGTTTGAATCATTTGAACGAATGGAGAAAACCGCTTTTGTAATCCCTTCCGCTTACGGATATGATATAAAAGGATACCACGTTGCACCGCATGACACACCAAACACCATCATCATTTGTCACGGCGTGACGATGAATATGCTGAATTCTCTTAAATATATGCATTTATTTCTCGATCTCGGCTGGAACGTGATTGTTTATGACCATCGCCGGCACGGACAAAGCGGCGGAAAAACGACTAGCTATGGGTTTTATGAAAAGGATGATCTCAGCGAGGTTGTCAGCTGGATCAAAAACAAAACAGGGCATCGCGGTTTGACCGGAATTCATGGTGAATCTATGGGGGCTGTGACTGCCCTGCTTTACGCTGGTGCACACTGTGATGATGGCGCTGATTTTTATATTGCCGATTGTCCGTTCGCCCGTTTTGATGAACAGCTTGCTTATCGGCTGAAAGCAGAATACAGGCTCCCGTCTTGGCCGCTGCTTCCCATCGCCGACTTCTTTTTAAAGCTGAGGGGCGGCTATCGCGTCCGCGAAGTATCTCCGCTTGCTGTCATTGATAAAATCGAAAAACCGGTCCTTTTTATTCACAGCAAGGATGATGATTATATTCCCGTTTCTTCAACCGAGCGGCTTTATGAAAAGAAACCCGGACCGAAGGCGCTGTATATTGCCAAGAATGGTGAACACGCCATGTCGTATACAAAAAACCGGGACACATACCGAAAAACGGTGCAGGTGTTTTTAAACAAATTGAATGATCCAACACTATAAAAAAAGCGAAAGGCCCCTTCAGCTCTTTCGCTTTTCCACATCATAAAACGTCGGTAATGCCATCCATATTTTCTCTGATCCAGTCAATCGCAAGATCTATCGTTGTAAACTCCTGCGTTTCGAAGGTCATTTCATCCTGCAATAGCCACACATCTTTCTTGACGGATTCTGCTCCTCCGATTGACCAGTGAAGCAAGGTATAGGGATGGTTTTGGTTCAGGAAGGATACCCACGTTTTATTCTGTGCTGTGTTCTTCATTGACTTCAGCTTTTGTTCCACGTTTCGTGTCTCCCTACTTTACTAATATGCTCATTCTGGGGCTGAGCATTTCAGCCGGGCTTTTTAGCGCCAGCGTTTTGGCTTTTTCATTGTAATCGATCGTCATTTGATCGTCAAAAAACACTTTTTGCGACGATTGGATATACAGCGGGATGCCGTTCGTTTCCAGCTGCTCGCACTGTCCCGTTAATTCTTCTGTAAGCCAGATTGTCGGTACACCGCTTACCGCACAGCCGCATCCTTCTGAATCGTAACGAAGCTGGGCTTTTTTTCCCGGGTTGGCGTCAAACGCCTCTTGCAGTGCCTGTTTTGCTGCATCTGTCACATGTATATTCATAAGGTGAGACCCCCGTTTTCATCATTTTCGCCATTGTAGCATACAACGCTTCCATTCGCATTGTTTCTGCCTTCTTTCCAGCGCTTCGCTTTCTCTTCTGCAGTCTTGATCCAATCATCTTTCCCTTGTATGTAGTGATTGATGCTGTCCGGATACTGGGCCGCCAGCCGTTTTTTGAGAACGGCGTATTCTTTCGCTATTGCTGGATGGGCTCTGAGATAATCTCTAAATAACAAGTGCCTTTCAATTGCACGGTTCCCCTTTTCGTACATATGGACATGATGAGTGCGCTTATTTCCGCCCTTTTGGAAATAACGCCTGCCCGCTATGCCGTTTTCTCCTTTCGGTGTATAGCCGATTGACTTCATTTTGGTGTCATATTGGCTCACAGCTTCAATGCTTCTGACTTCAACTAACATATCAATGATTGGCTTTGCCGCCATGTTCGGTATCGATGTGCTTCCGATATGGTGAACAGCGATGATCTCAGGCCCGAACACAAGCTTCAGCCGGTTTTTTTCCTCTTTAAAAAGTTCCGCCCATTTCTCATTATAAAGCACAACTTCAACTTTTCTTTTCGGATACAAATAAAGGACAGACAGCAAAAGGCCTTCCCCGGCTTTGACGGTTTCTGTGTGCTGAAACCCCGCTTGTGTATAGAGCGAAACAGCCGGTGTATTCTTCTCGGCTGTGACTACTTTCATTTTCTCAGCGTCTTCGTTTTGATCGATGACAAATTGCAGAAGTGCTCGTCCAATCCCTTTTCTAAAACCGTCAGGATGGACAACAAGCCTGCAAATGGTGAGATGATGCATGTTTTTCTCATATGAAATGACACCGATCAGCCTGCCGTCTTTCCGATATCCCGCAAACTGTTCACGAGACGCCTGAATATCCTTCGCCGTCTCTTGCAAGGCAGGGATACCGTCAAAACCGATAAGCTCCGCTTCCTTGATATAGGCGGGCTGCTGTACGGCAATAATCTCACGCGCTGTGACGTCTTCCTTATGCTGAAGAAATTCAATCATGCGTGTTCTCCTGAAAACAGCCGCTGCCTTTCGACTTTTGCCACGCGGACTGCATACGACGCGTACCAAACGCTTTTTCCTTTTTCTTTTGCCGCTTGATGTTCAGTATGATGCTTCCAGTGGTTAATTGCGTCCATACTGTCCCAGTAGGAAACCGTTATGCCCCTTCCGTCTGCTTCACGAACGCTTTCGACGCCTAAAAATCCGGGCTGATCCGCCGCAAGCAATACCATCCGCTCCGCTGTGTCTCCATATCCTGCGTCATTTTCGCTTTTGACAGAAGAAAAAATGACCGCATAGTAAGGAGGCTCAGGTGTTTTTGATAAAAAATCCATCCTATTTCCCCCTCATATGTTTTTGACAAACAGTACCCTGTCTTGGCCCGGGCCGTCGTAATTTGCAAACACTGAGATTCCATTTACCGTTTTGGTGCCCTTTTCAATGTCAAAACCCAATTTTGTGTGATATGCGATTGATACCTTATTCACCGGTGAAGTGACGCACTTTACCCGGGTGCAGCCTCTTTGTTTTACTGTTTCAATAAATACATCATATAATTGTTTTCCAATTTGCATTTTTCTGAAATCCGGATGCACACCGGAAAAATGGATGTATGCCGTTGCAGGATCAGATTGCGATTGAAACCCGATTAAAAATCCGGTCATGCTGCTATGTTCAGATGTGATAAAGCTTGTGTCCTGAAAATGCTCAAAAAATAATCTCGGCAATTTTTCTTTCAGCTGTTTGCCGCCCCACCATTCATTCATTACAGACGTTACCATTTCATAATCTGAAGACGTGATTGTTCGAATATCCATTACGATTTGATCTCCCTCCGTCTGGCAAAACGAATGTCAGCTCTTTTTTCTCACAATATAAAAATTATATTTTGCCTGACTGGAATTGTAAATGCCTTCTTTCCTGTATCATACGTTTCCAGACTGCCGGGGGAACAATGTTTGATATTTTTACACATCTTTCTCCCCCCCGTGCAGGAGGGAGAGATTTACAGCACAATATCAAGCACTTGATCAAGTTTCAGCTTATAAAGCTGATCTTCGTCTCCTTTTAACCATACTGTTTTTTCAAACTCTTCATACCGGCAGATTTTCCCGGTATAGCAGACAATGTCACCGTCCTGAAAACAGCTGACAGTGATATCCTGAGCAAACTCCATCGCGGTGCAAAGCATTTGATTCATCTCCTCCAGCTTATCAGGATCAAGGATCGGCTTTTGAAGCTTCTGTTTATGGCGTTTTCTCTCAAGCAGGCTTTGTTTATGCTCTGGCAGAAACATCCTGCTCCCTTCCCACAGCAGATTGCCTCTTTTTAAATGGTCGTTCATTTATAATGCCCTCCTATTTTAGCCGCTCGTTCAAATGCCTGGCCTGCCGCTGTCAGTGACGCCGCCCTGATGATGGCTGTGTCGCCGAACCTGTTTTTAATGCCGTCCATCACATAGCCGAGACTCATTTTCTTGGCATAATCCTGAAACAAATTGAGCTGCCATATGTCATCAGATGAGAGCTGAGACAAATTGACCCCGAGGCGGCGGACGGGCTTCCCGTCCCAAAACGCAAGAAACAGCCGGCACACAGCTTCATATACATCCTGTGTAGAATTCGTCGGCTCCGCCAGCTTTACTTGCCGGTTGAAGCCCGTCGGCCAATCAAAATCAGCCCCCCGGCAGCTCACTGACACCGTCTGCCCCATTACCCCGGCGTTTCGGCTTCGCCTGCACACTTCTTCACTCAGCTCGAGCAGCACGACTTTGATTTCTTTATCAAAGTGTTCGTAGTCTCTCGGGAGGGTCATTCCATGGCCTATCGCCTTTTGCCCGTCCAGAGATGAAGTTGACACAGGGGAATAGTCGATCCCGTTCGCTGTCATCCACAGCACGTGGCCGTTAATGCCCCATTTCTTTTTTAAAAGATCGAGCGGAAAAGCTGCAAGTCCGCCGATCGTGCTGATGCCCATTCGATTTAAATGATGCTTCATGCGGCTCCCAACACCAAACATGCTGCCCACTGGGAGCGGCCACATTTCGTTTTTCATATTTTCTTTCGTTAAGGTAAAAATACCGTTCTTATTCTTTTTGGCAAAATTGTCACACGCGATTTTGGCTAGCGCTTTATTAGGGCCGATTCCGACCCGCGCATACACGCCAATCTCCCGCATGATTCTGCCCTGAATGCTTTTCGCGATCTCCTCCGGCGTCCCAAACAGTTTCTGGCTGCCTGTAATGTCCATGAACTGTTCATCAATTCTGTTGTCAATGCTATTTAACTATTTGTACACTATTTAAGAATTTTTATCATGATAATAGTAGAGCAAGTAGTGTTGTTTTGCGAGATAATGCGATGTATAGGGCATATCGTTTTGTAGCCAACAAACTATAGTGCCGATTAATGCTGAAGATCCGTGCCAAATAGCTATATCTTTTTGAATTCCTGCTTTATGAAAAAAAGAATCGCTCCCTAATTCTTCTAACCTTACAGTGATGATCTCAGTTAGCAAATTTAACAAACGTTCAGTAAAAATAGGGACCCTCCTCGAATCTAATATCACTTTATAAAAGTTAGCGTGTTCCGCAATATGATCAAGCAGTCGTATCAGCATCAATAAATCCATATCTTCAGTCGAATCCTCATTCATCGGCTGACTTTTCAAGATACTCTGAATATCTTCAATCATATCATCTGCCATCTTTTCTAACATATCTGGTATATCACGATAATGTAGATAAAATGTAACACGGCTAATTGTAGCACGCTCCGTTATACGGCTAACGGACATTTTCTCAATATCCATTTCCTGAAGGAGATCAACAAAAGCCTCTCTTATTAAAAGCCGTGTTCGGAGGATTCGCGGATCTGTATGGTCTTTACCCTTAATATTATTCATCATTCTATTTTTCCTTTCTACTTGTTATTCAAATATACATTTTTTATAAAAATGTACTAAATTTTCTAAGTAAACAACGAAATGAAGATCATTGTAAACTAATTTACACTTTATTAATAATTGTAAATTGAAAAAATAATATCTGCTAACTATAATTTAATTTACACATTGTTAATTATATTACATTGTGTAAATTAGATCTAGTAAAAAAGAAAGGAAGTTTTCATCTTGAGGGAATCTATAGGAACAACTAGCTCTTTCAAAAAAGGGCCTATTTTATTCATTATGATTTTGGGGGCTTTTCTAGCCACTCTAAATCAGACAATCATGAGCGTTGCTACTCCAGAACTAATGGTTGATTTTGATATTTCGGCTACAACTGCACAATGGCTTACAACGGGATATATGCTAGTAAATGGGATTCTAATTCCAATCACAGCCTATTTCATGCAAAGGTTTACCACCCGTCAGCTTTTTCAATCTTCAATGTTCATATTTTTAGCAGGCACGATAGTATCTGCTATAGGAACAAACTTTCCAGTTCTTTTGACTGGACGCATGATTCAGGCAGCGGGAGCAGGCATTATTATGCCACTTCTTATGAATGTTATTTTAACGCTCTTTCCACCAAATAAGAGAGGGGCAGCCATGGGAATGGTGGGCTTTGCGATTATTTTTGCGCCAGCCATCGGTCCTACTATAGCAGGGTATATTTTAGAAAATTATGATTGGGAATTAATGTTTTATGGTATGGTCCCTCTAGCAGTCCTAGTCATTATCCTCGGTTATATATATCTAAAGAATGTTTCGGAACAGATTAAAATTAAAGCTGATTTCCTTAGTGTAATTTTATCTACAATCGCTTTTGGGTCCCTTTTATATGGCTTCAGTGAAGCAGGCAGTGAAGGGTGGTCAAGTAGTGAGGTGCTTGTGCCCATTGCATTGGGAGCTATAACTCTTGGTCTTTTCACGTGGAGACAATTGAGTTCCCAGAATCCCCTGCTGGATCTCCGGGTCTTTAAGTATAATATGTTTTCTTTAACAACTATTATAAATATCGCGGTTACGATGGTTATGTATGCAGATATGATGTTGCTTCCACTGTACTTACAGAGTGCACGTGGCTACACCGCATTAGAGTCTGGTTTGTTACTTCTCCCCGGTGCACTTGTAATGGGTTTCTTAATGCCTATTACTGGAAAGTTATTTGATCGATTTGGAGCAAAATGGCTCTCCATTATTGGTTTGATTATTACGATTGCCACAACTATCGGCTTTATTAATTTGACAGATTCAACTAGCTATACCTATTTGCTGCTCATGTCTACAGGGCGTCGAATTGGAATGGCATTAATGCTAATGCCTATTCAAACAGCAGGCCTAAATCAATTACCTTCCAGTTTGAATGCACATGGCACGGCTATCTCTAATACTATTAGGCAAGTAGCAGGCGCCGTTGGTACTTCTCTTCTTGTAACAGTCATGACGAACCGTACCGAAACGCATTTTAAGGAAATGATGTCTACTGGTGAAAGTAGAGTAACGCCAGAAAATATGATTTTAGAAGCCACCATTCAGGGTATTAACGACGCTTATGTTGTAATTATAGGAATTGCAGTGATGGGATTACTTCTATCATTTTTTATCAAGCGTGTTAAGCAAAGCCACGAGGAAATTTCAGATGCTAATCTAAATAAGACTACTATCCAAGATGCACAATAAAAAGCAAGCAGAGGATGTTAAAGCATTAAAAATAAAAAACAGATTAGCCAAATCATTTGAATTTCCGAATGAAAAATAAGTATATGTAATTTATTAGTCCCTATGTTTCCAATGAATCTTCTTTTACAATTCATTGGATGGGACTCAATTTACTTCAACCATGAACATTTAGCTTATGTATTTCATTTTTCAGGAGGGATATTATGAGTCAAGAAGTCATTCCATATACAGAAATTCCAAATTTCCAATCACGTGCAGAAGAATTTTTTCCTATTGATTGGTATAAAGACATGCTTCACAATCATCCTGTTTATTTTCATAAAAAAACGAATACATGGAATGTGTTTACTTACGAGCATGTTAAACAAGTATTAAGTAACTACGAATTTTTCTCCAGTGAAGGTCCTAGAACAGCTAGTTTTGTTGGAGTTGATAACAAACAAGGAAAAACTTCACCTATAACAAACATTTCAAGTGTGGATCCTCCTCAACACAGGAAGAATCGCTCCTTGTTAGCAGCAGCTTTCACTCCTCGTAGTTTGAAAGACTGGGAACCACGTATTCAACAGCTTGCAACTGAACTTGTAGAAGACATAAAAGCAAATTCTACTGTTAATATTGTGGAAGCTCTGGCATCTCCTTTACCCAGTCTAGTTATAGCCGATTTATTTGGGGTGCCGATACAAGATAGGCATCAGTTCAAAAAATGGGTTGATATCCTTTTCCAACCCTTTAACAAAGAACGGATAGAAGAGATTGAGTTAGAAAAAAAACATGCTGCAAAGGAATATTTTGAATATCTTTATCCTATTGTCGTTCAAAAACGTTTGGATCTTCGCGATGATATTATCTCGGACTTAATCCAAGCAGAAGTAGATGGTGAAAAGTTTACAGATGAAGAGATTATACAGGCTACAATGCTACTTTTAGGTGCAGGAGTCGAAACAACCAGCCATGCCATTGCCAATACGTTTTACTCATTTCTCTATGATGACACATCATTATATGGAGAATTACGAAATAATGTGGAATTAGTCCCAAATGCAGTGGAAGAGATGCTCCGATATCGTTTTCATATTTCAAAAAAAGCTCGTACGGTTAAACAAGATAATCATTTATTAGGAGTTGAACTAAAAAAAGGAGATGTAGTCGTTGCCTGGATGAGTGCATCCAATGTGGATGAAAATATGTTTGCTCATCCTTTCTCCATAGACATTCATCGTTCAAATAATAAAAAACATTTGACATTTGGAAATGGACCACATTTCTGTTTGGGTGCGCCTCTTGCGAGGTTAGAAATGAGAATAGTCCTAGAGGCATTCTTACAAAAATTTTCTCGCATTGAACCATTGGAAAGGTTTGAATTAGAAAAAAACTTGACTGCTTCAGCTACAGGACAGTCCTTAACTTACCTTCCAATAAAAGTATATAGTTGAAGATTTCTACTAAAGTAAATCACTCTGAGAAAGGAAGATTAGTATGAATACTTCAGACCAAAACGTACCGGAGAACAGCCTATTTCGTGATGCAAACAGTGAAAATCCATTTCCGTTATTTGCAAAATTGCGGGCAATGAGTCCTATTATTCCTATCCCAAATCCTATGGGGGGAACAGGTCAAACCTGGATGGTTACACGTATAGAAGAGGGGATGCAGGTGCTCAAAGATCATATACGCTTCACTGTAGACAGGAGCTCCATTGATGGCAACAGTAACAGTAAGAAAACCCTAGTAGACAAAGTTGATCCATCGGCTCCCCCTGTATTATTACAAAGTCATACATACACTCTAGTTAACATAATAGAGCTTATGAGAAGGAAAAAAGGCGTAAAACCATTGAGTGACAAAGATTTTACGCTTTTTACTTTCCCCTTAGGTATACTTTTAAGGATAGTTTGGTTAACTTGGTTGTGAATTTAAAACAAAGATTGCTAATTTGTAATAAAGTTTAATCAAAATCCTGTACCAATATAAACAGGATTTTTCTTATTTTACTTTTGATCTTCTAAAACTCCATTTGTGTTACTCCACTAAAGGGCCAGATTGTGGAGTAACTCGGTTGTTTTTTTATTACGAATTCTTGGTGGATGCAACAGTGCGTTGCCTTAGAAGAGGTTAAATGATTTTGTCGCAATACGATTAACTGTGTATAAAATTTAAACCAGTTGGGTTCAACAATCAGCCGCACAAGCGCCTAATTGTTGAGAAATAAAGGGTGTTGCAGATAACTTGCACTTATTTAACGTTAGCCTTTTTTTATATTCAGCCCTTTTCACGCACAATAACTTCACTTACATCCACATAATCCGGTTGCTCAATTGCATACGCCATGGCATTAGCAATGACTTCTGGAGGAAGGGCTGATTTACGACCTTCCTTTACAAAAGTAGCGCTGGCTTCGTCGGTAATATCGTGCCCAAGCTCGGTTTCTGTAACACCTGAGCTTATTACCGTAACCTTTAATTTCCCAGCAACTTCTTGTCTCAATCCTTCGAAAATAGCCATCACAGCAAACTTTGTTGAACGTACACAGCAGGTGTTAATACTACGGTATGACCAGCTGTAGAAGAAGTATTAATAATATGTCCGTAGCCCTGTTCCTACATAATAGGTAATGCAGCAGCAATGCCATACAACACACCATTAATATTTACATCAATCATTTTCTCCCTCTGAATGAAAAGTCTCAATGACTTCAAAAGTAATTAATTTTAGCTACGATATTATTCTTCAATCTTGAACCAACCGGTTGCTTCTTTAATGACAGCCCAAAGTTTTTCTGGAATTTCAAGCTCACTCACTTTTAAAGCCTTCAACACTGTCTCGATTCCAGCTTCATCTCCAGCTTTAACCTTTTCAACCCAATCTGGATTGATAATTAGCGCATGACCAATAGATGCTAGGGAAAGACCCTTTTGCAATGCTTTTGCTACATCATCCGGAGTTTCCATTGAACCAGCAGCTAATAAAGGAACTCTGCCGTTTACATGTTCAACAATTAATTCAAGGTAGGTTTTGTCATCTTGACTATCCACTGGTGTTGAAAAAAGTGTATTTGCCAATGAAACATGCACATAATCAACATCCTCTTCAATCAAGCGTTCAATTAATTCATAGGTATCTTTAATTCTTAAACCACCTTCTTGTGGCTCTTCAGGAGAGATTCTGTAACCTAAAATAAACGGTTTTGTTGCATGCTTTTTAATTACATTTTTCAATTCCTGAACGATTGCTAGTGGGAAACGCATGCGATTTTCTAATGATCCCCCCCATTGATCTTCTCGTCTGTTGAAGAGTGGGGAGAAGAAGTTTTGCATTAAAAATGCATGAGCACCATGAAGTTCCACACCGTCAAAACCTGCTTCAATGGCTCTTCTTGTTGTTTCTCCAAAGGCATGGATGATATCTAAAATTTCTTCGTGTGAAAGTTCTCTTGGTACTACCTTATCCTGATGAAATGGAGTTGGTTCTGTTACCATTGAACTTGCACTTACGACATCACCATTTGGAATAAGATCTGCTACACCTTTATTACCTGCATGAAAAATTTGAAGGATAGCAGGAGCTCCGCCACTTTTCGCTGCCTCCGCCAATTTACGTAAACTTGGGATGAATTTATCGTCATAAGCTGCAAATTCATTTGTAAATCCTATACCGTTTGGAGTAACACGCGTACAACCTGTAATAACAAGTCCTACTCCCTTCACTCTTTTTCTGTAATAGTTTAATTCATCATCTGAAACAGTGTAATCATCGTTACTTGACCAAGTTGTCATTGGTGACATTACGACTTTATTTTTAAGAGTAATCCCATTTTTAAATGTAAAAGATTCAAATAAGTTACTATATTTTTTGTTCATGTTTTACCTCTTTCTTAAATGTTGTAGTTTGTTCTATTTATACGGAAAGGCGCAAGCGCTTCTCCAACCAGCTCTTCGTTAGTATATGGGCCGTAAACTTCAGCTGTATCAAACGCCTTTTTCATAGGCTGTACGAATAGTTTCAATGCCTTGCTCTTTGTCTTCAGGAGGTTCATAGTTGTCACTAATACTCATGCACCCAAGTCCTAATTCCGTAACGTCTAATGTTCCGAGTTTTCGTGTTTTCAATTTATTTACCTCCTTTTTGTAAAGGATTATTAACCCTTCATATATTTAAAGGGTGCGAGAATAGGTTATTCCTTAGAGTCGTATCTAAAGCAAGTGTTTTTTATTTTTTTCGATAAAAACACGATTTAGAAAGCTATCTGTACGAGGTTTATCAACAAGATACCAATGAAACAAGCTATTTAATTTTGAAGAAAAGGTTTTCTACTTCTTTTCAAAAAGATACATAAACCCACTATCTGAGCAGTCCGATCCTATTCATCAAAGTTATATCCCCCCTCGAACGGAATTGAACTTCCCTGCACTCAATAGTGCAATAAGAAAGGAGAAATCGGGCACGATTGCTGGACAATGAGCTCGCTTTTTTCTAGGGAGATCCGAATAGTCCTAATTGGATGTAAATAATGAAGAAACCCAGCAACTTTCACATGAGAAGGTTGCTGGATTTCTTCATTTTATAGTTGAACAATCGTTATTTAACATGTAAATAATACACCACAAAGTAGATGCTTCTTTATATTCAGCCCTTTTCACGCACAATAACTTCACTTACATCCACATAATCCGGTTGCTCAATTGCATACGCCATGGCATTAGCAATGACTTCCGGAGGAAGGGCTAATTTACGACCTTCCTTTACAAAAGCAGCGCTGGCTTCGTCGGTAATATCGTGCCCAAGCTCGGTTTCTGTAACCCCTGGACTTATTGCTGTAACCTTTAATTTCCCGGCAACTTCTTGTCTCAACCCTTCGGAAATAGCCATTACGGCAAACTTTGTTCCAGCGTACACAGCAGCTGTTGGTACTACGGTATGACCAGCTGTAGAAGAAGTATTAATAATATGTCCGTAGCCCTGTTCCTGCATAATAGGTAATGCAGCAGCAATGCCATACAACACACCTTTAATATTTACATCAATCATTTTCTCCCACTCGTCTACTTTTAATTTATCTAATGTAGACAATGGCATAATCCCTGCATTGTTAATCATGACGTCTACTTTTCCATAGATAGTTACCGCGTGTTTCACAAGATTTTCTACATCGCTGCGCTTGGTTACATCCGTTACTTTATAGGTGGCTGTTCCGCCTTTAGAAGCAATAGAGGATACCAATTCTTCAAGATTTTCTTTTCTGCGTGCTCCTAAAACCACTTTTGCACCTTTTTCAGCGAGAAGTGCAGCCGTTGCACGTCCAATTCCACTGCTTGCCCCTGTAATAACAATTACTTTATCTTTCATCTCTAAAACTCCTTTTTATCTTGAATATTTGACATTTCTCGAGTTTTCGTGTTTCCATTTTATTTTTCTTCTGTTTTGTAAAGGTTTATTAACCCTTTATGTATTTAAATGGCGCAAGAACAGGTTACTTCTTAGAGTGCACTCTAAAGCAAGTGTTTTTTTATTTTTTTCAATAAAAACACGATTTAGAAAGCTGTCTGTACGAGGTTTATCAAAAAGACACAACTCTTGCAGCTACTGTTCATCAATATTTTGATAACGTTAGGCTGGATAAAAAAATAAAATTATATCCATATAAGATCCAATGAGGGAGCATGATGTCCTCAAACACATTTTATAATTATTTGAGGATGCGTTAGGCTCTTAATTGAACAAAAATCGTATGAGCCACAAACGATTCGATTCAACCTCTACCATACTGCTTCTATTACTATCAATTAATTGAGGAATATCATCAGGAACTCGAGGAAGATTACGTTTTTATTCCCCCGATCGTATAACTTAACGCTCAGTCAAACTACTTACAAAATTTGATCTAAGTTGTCTCTCAACCTAACAGCACCTTTATTTACACGAACCATTTTTCGCATAAAAAAACTGTCCCAAAATCAATAAAAAATTGGGACAGTTGCATCAAAAGTAGATGGTAACTTTTAAAAGCTTAGGTGAACTCTGTCCCAACCAAACCAGCTATTGATGAAATCGAGTTAATGTGGTCCGAGCGATCCTAGCGCATCACAGGTAGCTAGAGGAGCTAGAGGACGCGTTACATAAGTTAGTTTAAAGAACCACCCTTATACATAAAAATATTCGTTTATACTATAATGTTACCAATCGATTTGTTTTCCATCTCTAAAGAACCCTCCATTAGGCCCCTCAGGTCCAATAGTTGCTAACCAAAGGATAGACTCAGCTGCTTGCTTTGGGGTTCTTGGAGCAGATGGTCCACCCATATCTGTACTTACCCATCCCGGACAGACCGCGTTTATTTTGATATCTCCTTTGACTTCTGCACTTACCAATTGTGTCAATCCATTCAAGGAAAGTTTAGACAATTTATAGGCACCTGCTCCTTGGACGGACATGTCTCTCATTGCCCCATATCCTGAAGAAACATTAATAATTCTCCCATAGCCTTGCTTTTCCATGAGGGGAATAAAGGAATGGATGACATGGTAAGCACCGAAGAAATTAGTTCTCATCGTTTTCTCTAGAATGGAAGGGTCCATAGTCGATAACTTTTCATTCACATTCAAATACACACCAGCATTATTAATCAATACGTCTAATCTTCCATACCTCTCACTTACTGTCATCGCAGCTTGACGGATGCTTTCTTGATTGTCTACATCCAACATCACAAACGAAACATCCAGATCTGATTCCTTAAGTTTTTCCGCAACTTCATGACCCATCTTTGGATCCCGACTTGCCAAAATAACCTTAAAACCTTTTAGAGCCAATTGTTTAACCAGCTCATATCCAATCCCTCGATTCCCGCCGGTGACTAAAGCAACTTGTTTATCCTGTGACATAAATCCTCCCTTTTTCTCCTGCTATAACATTTGTTTCAATTCATTAGAGTTCTTGAATGGTTGGACGAACAATCATCTCATTAATCGCTACATCTGATGGTTGTTCAATGGCAAATGCAATGGTACGAGCAATGCTAGCAGGCTCGATTTGAACTTTTTTATTAGCTTCAACGGATGCAGATTTTAATTCTAAATCTGAAATGGCATCTAGTAATTCTGTATCAATAGTCCCTGGCGAGATAATGGTTGTACGAATATTGTTGCTATACTCTTCTATACGAAGACCTTCTGTTATGGCTCGTACAGCAAACTTGGTACCACTATAAACTGAACTAGCAGGGAATACTAAGTGACCAGCTATTGAGGAAACATTTATGATATGCCCTTCTTTTCTTTCTCTCATGGACGGAAGAACAGCAGCAATACCATAAAGTACACCCTTGATGTTAACATCAATCATCTTATCCCATTCATTGATTTTTTTCTGATGAACTGGTGATAATGGCATTACTCCCGCATTATTAACCATTACATCAATTTTTCCGTACTCTTTAAGAGCATAATCAGCTAACTCTTCCACTTGTTCGTGTGAGGCAACATCGGTCACTTTATAAATAGCTTGCCCGCCTTTATTTTGAATCTCTTCTTGTAATTTCTTTAATCGATCTTCGCGACGAGCCGCTAGTATCAACTTCGCACCTTTAGATGCAAGTTCTTTTGCGGTAGCTTCACCAATTCCACTAGAGGCACCTGTAATAATGACAACTTTATCTTGAATATTTGACATTCAAATAACATCCTCTCTTATAAAAAACTTGATAGAACAATCAACTTTCTATTTTTCTTAGGTGAAGGGAGGAAGGGAATTTCCTTCACCAATTCAGGAGTAACTGGGTGTACTTTAGTAATTGTTAAGGACCATTACTGTTACTGCTCAACACTCTGCATGTGGATTTCATTCATACGACCACCGTGCACCTTAACTTTAGAGAAATTCGTTTCTAGTTCACGAAGTTCTGCTGGTGTCAGCTGAATATTTATAGCTCCTAAATTTTCGTTCAGGTGGTCTATATTACGTGTACCTGGGATTGAAACAATCCATGGCTTCTGCGCCATAAGCCATGCAAGAGAAATTTGAGCCGGAGTAGCGTTCTTTTTCTCTGCAAATTTTCTGAGCAAATCAACAACCGGCATATTTGCTGTTAAGTTTTCAGGAGTAAATCGAGAAAAGTCAGCTCGAAGATCCGTATTTGGATCAAAATTTGTGCGAGCATCTATTTCCCCCGTGAGATAACCTAAACCAACTGGTCCCCATGGAACGAAGCCGATTCCTAACTCCTCACAAGCTTTAAGTACTCCATTTTGTTCTGGGTCTCTTGTCATAAATGAGTATTCGCTCTGAATAGCTGTAACAGGTTGAACAGCATGCGCTCGGCGTATTGTTTTCTCACTCGCCTCAGACAGACCGTAATGTAAAACCTTTCCTTCCTTAATGAGATCTTTCATGACACCAGCGACTTCTTCGATGGGCACTTTCGGATCTACTCGGTGCTGGTAATAGAGATCAATTCGGTCCGTTTTAAGGCGCTTAAGTGAGTCCTCAACTACTTTCTTGATGTGTTCTGGTCGGCTGTTAAGAACTTCGGAACCTTCAATGTCAAAACCAAATTTGCTTGCTATAACCACTTCGTTACGGAAAGGCGCAAGTGCTTCTCCAACAAGCTCTTCGTTAGTATATGGACCGTAAACTTCGGCTGTATCAAAGAATGTGACACCCTTTTCATAGGCTGTACGAATAATTTCTATGCCCTGGTCTTTGTCTGCAGGAGGCCCATAGTTGGCGCTAATACTCATGCACCCAAATCCTAATTCCGATACGTCTAATGTTCCGAGTTTTCGTGTTTTTATTTTATTTTCCTCCTTTTTCAAAAAGGTTTATAAACCCTTTTTTATTTAAATAGTACAAGAATAGGTTACTCCTTAGAGTCGACTCTAAAGCAAGTTTTTATATTCGTAATTTATGCATCCTCATATGCAAGTGATGTTGATAGGTCACGATAAGCGTTAATCTGCTTTTGGAGATCTGCTACTTTCTGCTCAGCAGCAGCTATTGCATCAGCCCCAGCGATCCAGCGTAATGGTGGTTCCTCCTGGTTAGCGATCGTAATCAACGCCTTAGCTAGTTTTGCGGGATCTCCACCCTGCTTGCCACTCATTGAATCCCATCCAGCGCGAGTTTTTTCAGTACGCTCGGTATAATCATCGATTGTCAACTCAGGCCAGGTCCTCGACTCCGGCTCTAGCAAGTCTGTACGGAAGAAGCCTGGTTCAACGATGGTAGTCTTAATACCAAAGGGTTCTACCTCGAAGCGTAGTGATTCCATCCAACCCTCAACTGCAAATTTTGAAGCTGCGTAGGCGGAAGTGAACTCTCCTCCAACCAAACCAGCTATTGATGAAATCGAGATAATGTGTCCTGAACGAGCCTTACGCATCACAGGTAGCGCTGCACGAGTAACATTCATCGGACCAATAAGGTTGGTGGCTAGTTGTTTCTCAATCTGAGCCGGGCTTAGTTCCTCGAAGTAACCCGCATAGAAGTTACCGGCATTATTAACCAGCACATCGATTGTTCCGAAGCGCTCTACTGCCGTCTTGACAGCTGCCTCAGCATCAGTTGAACTAGTAACGTCCAATTTAACAACTAGTAAATTTTCGTTTTCACCAATGACCTTAGCCACCTTTTCTGGATTTCTACCTGTTGCAACAACCTTATAACCTGCTGCAAGAGCAGCCTTTGTAATATCAACACCCATGCCGCGTCCGGCACCAGTGATAAACCAAACTTTATTGTTAGTCATAAATTTTTCCTCCTAATTGTATGAAATCTTTTTTCTCCTTAACTCGGAGTAAGAACAGGTTACTCCCTAGAGTCGACTCTAAAGCAAGTCTTTTTAATTATTTATAATTCAGGAAAATAAACCACTTATTTCCTAAACTGATTCTCATATATATTTATTTTATTATCCAGAAACTCTAAACTTTGACGTATCTTATCAAATTCTTCCACTACTTTTTTGCGATGATTTTTAAGTAAAGCTAACCTTTTCTCTACTGTTTCATCTCCCATATGCCCCCAGTGGAAAAATTGTTTCATGTCTTTTAGAGACATACCAGTATTTTTTAGATGGAGTATAGATTCAACCCATAATTTGTTTTCCTCCGAGTAAATTCTGACATTATTATTGTCTCTGTTTACCTTTATTAGCCCTTCTTTTTCATAATATCTCAATGTATGTTCGCTTAATCCAACGATTTTGGAAAATTCTCCAATAGAATACAATATAATCGCCTCCATTAAATTTAATATGTGTATTATTCTTTCTATTTTAATTTGTGACACAAAGAAAGAATAATGCTTAGAGTTTACTCTAGGTCAAGAATTAGAAACTAAGATGCTTTATTTTGATAAAATACACAAGACAAAAAGGTATTCAATTTAAAATCAATGAATTGAATACCTTTTTTCTACAGTCTGAAAGAAGTCGATGCGACGACTTCTTTTTTTCATTTACATTTTTTCACTAAAGAAAGTCGTCATCTTATCAACAGCTTGGTTTACATATTGAGGCACATCATACATATCTACATGAGTTGCTCCCTCCACAATCACCAATTCTTTATCACTCGTAGCTGCTTTTTCATACGCACGTTCCGAATAATAACGTGATTCTGAAATATCGCCAGTAATCAGCATTAACGGTTGTGTCAGCAACTTATCTATATTTGCGTACGGATCAAAGTTCATAAGGTATAAAGCACTTGTTGCCAACATTTTATTCGGTGAATTTGGGTGGAAAGCGCGGTCTGTACGGTAGTATTCATACGCCTCTCTTGCGGTTGTTGGCGAATCTTCCGTAAGTTCATCTTCAGAATTTGGCACATAGGTATTATATACTGGCTCGCCACCGTTCGCCATTGTTGTACGAGCATCACTTGCAGATTTCAAAGCAGCAAGTTGGTCTTCCGGATTTCCTGTTCCCTCATTCGGAAAACCATCCCGAACAGCTGCTCCAAAATCGTAAGTACTTATCCCAGCGACCGCTTTAATTCGGTGGTCAAGTGTACTTGCGGCAATTGTGTAACCTCCACCGGCACAAATTCCAGCCGCACCAATTCTTTCCTTATCCACATATTTTAGTGTCGTTAAATAATCAACCGCCGCAGAAATATCGCCCACACGTTCTGCTGGGTTTTCTAAATAACGCGGCTCGCCTTCACTCGCACCTTGGTGACTCGCATCAAAAGCTAAAGTAACGAAGCCTTTTTCCGCCATACGTTTTGCGTAAAGTCCTGCTGTTTGCTCCTTAACTCCACCCCCGGGGTGCGTGAACACGATTGCTGGGTACTCTTGTGTTTCATCAAAATTTTCTGGATAAAACACATTCCCCGCCATATCCCATTCACCATTTTTAAACGTAATAGTTTCCATATTACCTTTCACTTTATCATCTCCACTTTCTTCTTTTTCACCTGAAGACTCTTCACTTCCACCAGTCGGTCCCGCATTACAACCAGCTAGTAAAAATGCAAACAACATGGAAACAATCGCAAAAGTCTTAATTTTTCTCATATTAAATCCCCCTCTTTTTAAATGCATTTTAAACCTTTCCTTCCTTGAATGAGATCTTTCATTGCACCAGCCACTTCTTCGACAGACATTTTCAAGATCTACCCCGTGCTGGTAATAGAGATAATAGAGATCAATGTGGTCCATTTTAAGGCGCTTAAGTAAGTCTTCAACTACTTTCTTGATGTGGTCTGGTCGGCCGTTAAAATCTTCTAAACCTTCAACATCAAAACCGAATTTGCTTGCTATAACCCAATTCGTCACGGAAAGGTACAAGCGCTTTTCCAACCAGCTCTTCGTTAGTATATGGATCGTAAACTTCAGCTGTATCAAAGAATGTGACGTCTTTTCCTAGGCTGTACGAATAGTTTCAATGCGTTGATTTTTGTCTGCAGGAGTTCTATAGTTATCACTAATACTCATGCACCCAAATCCTAATTACAATACGTCTAATGTTCCGAGTTTTCACATTTTCAATTTATTTACCTCCTTTTTGTAAAGGCTATTAACCCTTTACGTATTTAAATGATGCAAGAATAGGTTATTCCTTAGAGTCGTCTCTAAAGCAAGTGTTTTTTATTTTTTCGGTAAAACACGATTTAGAAAGCTGTCTGTACAAGTTTTATCAAAAAGATGCAAATGAAAAAAACAGCAGGATGCTTAATTTCCTGAGTCATAGGGCGTTGTAAGGCATTATTCACTGGGCGTAGTGTCGATAAATGAGCAAGCCACTAATGTGAGATTATTGATACTATTGCGATAATTCTAAATAATCTATTGACTTAGAGTTAACTTTAAGCTGTAAAATAATCATCAAGTTGCAAGTTGCAACTTGAGTAAAAAAGGATATTTCCTGTAGTACGCTAACCGAAAACTCTAGGAGGGAGAGACCCCCTAAAGAGAGGTTGAAGGAGCAGTTAAACTAAGGTACAGGTATGGTACTAAGAGCCTTTTGATAATTTTTTCTCCAGTTTGGCCAAGTATATCAAGGGTTTCTCTTAGCTATTCCAGTGTGAGGAAGTTGAGTAATAATAGATAATTTAAGTGCTGCATTTGCAATAGTTCCCCCAAATGATGAAATTACCTTTTATTTAACGAATTGGCGAAATCGCAAAGGAAAAAGAGGGACTTGCTGAACCGGAAATAGATAGAAAGATACAAAGTTATTCTGATAGAACAAAGCGTTGCTGGAATGTATCCTCCACATGAAACACACTGGCATGTGGCTTGAGAACTAAACGTTATATTTTGTTGTGCAAGGAAGATGAAACTGTTCTAAAAACGCGCCTGAATTAGAGAAAAATCCTCAAAACTATGATATCTTACTTCGCGCTAATGAAGTGGAAGTCAACAAAGAAATGCCTCAAGGTGGGGATTTTGCTTCAAAGAAATCTAAGGATATTGTATGGAAACTTTGGTAACTCCCTTATTAAAAAGAGAATAAGCCGAATAGATCAGCTACAAAAGACAAGAGATTAGCCCCTTGTCTTTTGTCTTCAATAGAGTGTTAAATCATTGCTTGTAACACTGATATTCTACTCCTATTATTGCTGACTCATATAAGTAATAACATACACTAACAAGCCAAAGAAATTACACTAATTATAATAAGATAATCAATTCCTTGCTAAACAAAATTGATATAAAAATTAGTTATAATGGTTTCAAGAAGAACTTTATTATTTATATTGAGAATAATCCATCATGGTTGCTTTAGAAGTTGAATGAACTCAAAAACTTAAATATTCATTTGAGCTTCCAAATCTTTCGCAAGAGTTTTAGAACCTGAGAGTCCTTTTAAATATTTCATTTCTCCTTGGTTTGACCAATTCACTTTGTTTATCCTTGTAAGATATTTATTCAATTTTGAACCATCAACTTGGTTACTCTCTTCAATCATGCACTTTACTAATAATTTTGAGCCTAAAATTGATAAAGCATTAATACATACGATATGAGTAAGTTTTGATTCTTTATAGTTTCCCCAATCATCCGGAAAAACTTTTTTGATCATTTCGAAATAAAGCATTGAAATCATAAGTATCTTCTCTTTATTTAGTTTTTTCAACTTAGGATGCTTTGTTAAGTAAGTAAGCGCTTTGTATATGTTTTGAAGAGTTATATGCTTTGCAGTACTTCTTTTTCCCACGATTGTTCCCAATTCGTGAAATGGACTGTCAGCTTGGGTAATTAATTGGGTAGCCACCCAACTTAAATCATCTGATTCCCTTTTTAAATACCTGCTTAGAGATGAACCTATTCCCTTAGCTTCTGTATTTATTGTATCAAACAGTCTGATTTCTTCATCATCATCTAGATAATGAAATGCTAGTATTGGTACATTTATTTGTGCATTCGTTTCTTTTAAATATAGCTCTATGCCGCCTAATCTGTGTTGACCATCCATTAAGGAACCTTTTTTCTTGCATACTAGACGTCCAAATGAAGTCCTTGATTTATCATAAGGTGTAAAATCCCATTCTCCCCCTGCATTTATCAATATAGGTGTGAACAAAGCCTCGTTTCCTTTTGATAAATACATTGAAAAATCAACACATCTTTTTTTACTAACTGGTCTTTGATACCCTTTCTCAGATGGATCATTATAAGGCTTAATAAAAGTCATTTTAATTGCATCAGTAGCTGCTACACTGCTTTGATAAACCACTTTGCCTCTCATTTTAGATTGAATGACATTTTCAATTACTATTGTATTTGACAACTGCTTTTTCTCTTCAAACATTTAAAAAATTGACCTCCTTAATCGAACAATAAATATAAAAAACAATATAGTACTTATAAGTTCAATTTTCAATGGTAATATTACACTTTGATTATCTGTTAACTTAACTTTGATCTCTCTAATCTTGAGAGAGAGGTGAGTTAAGAATGAATGAATTAATTTTATTTGTTGGTCATAAAATAAGAGATTTAAGAAAAGCAAAGGGCTGGACACAAGAAAATTTTGCAGAAAAATCCGGTTTTCAGAGCTCGTATATAGCAGGTGTGGAGCGCGGCGAGAGAAACATAACATTGGATACACTTGATCGATTACTTGAAGTCCTCGAGATTACTCCCTCAATGTTTTTTTTCACTGAGAATATCCAATTAGCAAAACTAAAAGAGCATACCGAATTTTTGTCTACTAGGTCTATTTCTGAAATAGAGCTTATAAATCAAATATCAAAAGTTGTCATTGAGTTTAACGAGAAAAAATAAAGGTTGAAAAAACTGATTTTCATTTATCAGTTTTTTCAACCCTTATTTCTCTATATAAACTTTACGTTATCTTGCAAATACGCGAGTGTTTCAGCTTCTAATGAAGGCGCCCATATACATAGAAGTTTTCTTGCTCTAGAAAATGCTACGTACCCTATTCGTGCCTCTTCTGACTTTTGATTATTAGCCAACCACTCGTTAAGTTCATTTTGTGTTTCAGCTAGTACTAATACACACTCTGCCTCCATTCCTTTTGCTGAATGTATACTCAAAATATTACTTAATTTCTGAGTATGTTCATGTTCATGCAATAGGCTCTCAATCAGTTCAGACAGTTTAATTGTTTTTACTATTCTTTTTACCCCCTTCCAATCATAATTGAGCATCAGCAACTTTCTATTTACTTTTCTCTCAAATATTTTTTCAGATGTTTCACTTATAAATTCTTTCAGCTCCACAAACAGTTTATCAGGAGTCATTTGAGTAATGTCTAAGCTATCTATATAGAGTAGCGTGAATACATTTAACCTCTTCCACATAAAAGCATCATATTGAATGTCGGTTAACTTAATGTACGCTGGATGAGTATTGAAGAAGAGATAACTTAAGCTTTCTGAAATATAATTTATTGCCTCATCCAATTGGTTGCTCTTTTTGAAAGCAATAGCGATTAATAGATTTTTTAGTATAAGATATCTCCTATAGTGATTGTTCTTTAATTTATCTAAAAATGGGTTCACCTCGAAGTTACTTTCTTTAATAATTTGGTTTATCTGCTTATGAAGTTTATTTCTTCTTGTTAATATTAAAAATGGGATTTGGCCTTCATCAATTTTTATCTTTGCTTGTTCTCTCTGAAAAATTTCAATAACTTCTTTCATTTCTTTTTTATTGGTTATAAATAAAACTTTTTCCTCTAAGAATGTATGTTTACTAGCATCATTTTGGATAATATCCGTTTTTCGATTGGTAAACTGTACAATATTACTCGTACTTCGAAAATTATTGATTAAATTATACCTTTTGAATTTTTCATCTTTATCCTTAGACGTAAAAATAAATGGTTCTGCTCCCGTAAAACTAAATATAGATTGGTTAGCATCTCCTACGCAAAAAAATGAAGAATGAGTTAACAAGGAGAACACCTTATCTTGATAATATGTTACATCTTGATATTCATCCATTAATATAAAAGGAAAACGTAAACTTAAAGCTTTTTTTATATGCTCATAATTTTTTAAAATTTCATAAGAAACATAGATTGCTGTTTGTTGATCTATGTACCCCTTCTGTTTCAACATTTTTTTCCATTCCTTAGCTACTTGTGGAGGTATTTGTCCTCTAAAGCAATAAGGACGACCATCTTTATCATGCCCCAAACTTTCAAAAGCCGCTAATTCACTTTCTGTTATAGTGTATTGAGACTTATTTAACATCTCACCCACTTCTCTCTTTAATCCTCTTACAAAACCAATTGGTGTAACCTTAAATTGTTCATTCTGATTTAACAAATGAGAATATGGTTTTATAACATTCTCATATAGAAACGAATGAATTGTTCCAATAAAGAACTCTTTTGGCGGTACAATTTGTTCCTTTTGCAATCTTGATATAATCTCGTCTTTTGCTGCATTTGTATAAGTAATACATGCAATTCCAGAGTAAGACTTTTTGCGATTTTCAATTATATATTTTAATCTTTGGATTAGTAAAGTTGTTTTGCCACTCCCGGGTCCTGCATGTACAACAATTGAATTTTCTATAGGTTGTTCTATAATTTCTCGCCTGTACTTCTCATTATCTATTAGTAGCATCAGATTCATCCCGTTCCATAAGAAATTCAAAGGCTTCTCTAATATATGATGGTATATTAATCGTTTTTCCATCGTTTATTTCATCTAATATATATTGAGAAAACTGACCTTTTTCTTTTGAGATTAATTCATAGGCTTCTTTGGCAAACTCGTGACCTTTTAAACCTTTAATAATTGTACGATCTTTTGCTGTTCCTATTTTGTGCTTTTCAATTAATTCAAGAAAGAATTGTTGATTATTTTCTAAAATTAAATCATACTCAAAGGTTTTTAAATTGGTTGATATATATACATTTTCTTGTTCACAATAGTCTGATTTAAGTTTCGCTGTTCTCGAACATATTTCATATTGACCTTCTTTAAAGGGATAAACTTTTTCCTTAAGAATCTTACCATCAGTCCCCCGAACTTCTTCTCCGTTTTCATTTCTCACTGGAATAGCTTCTGGATCACTATCTGTTAAAACTGCACACTTTATACCCAATCCTTTGTCGCTAAACAACTGTAAGAATGGCCTAAATGCTACCCCGTCTACTGAAATTAAGGATATTCCCTCACTTTCCAAGGTATTCTCCCAACCTGAAACACTATCTTTAGAGTTGTACAATATAGAAAAGAACTTTGGCATTAATAGCCGTTCTGCAATACCTTCTAATAATAAAACTTTTTTTCCAAAGAAAATGTCGGATTTAGTTGCGTCCAGCCACCTTTTCAGGTGTTGTTTATATTCCCTTTGCTCTTTATTGTTCGAATCAAAAATTGTGCCAATTCGTCTTGAATAGTTTCTTCCAGATTTCTTATAAAAAACAATTAAACTATCTAAATCTGCATGAGAACTCACATGAGTGGAATGTGTTGTCATAATTACTTGTCCAACTACTTCTTGCCCAAAAAAATATTTAGCTAAGTATTTTTGTAAATGCGTATGGAGATGCGCTTCTGGTTCTTCAACAATTAAAATAGGAAATAGATAGTTTGAATTCTTTTTTAACTCTTTTAGGGTTGTAAATTTTGTTAATAGCATGCTTATGTAAAGTAAATTATTATAGCCTAATCCGTTTATATTAACTGGATGCGCATTTTCGCCGACCGATCCAATTAAAACCTTCAAATCCTTTAGAAGAGAAGCATAATCATTTTCGCTCATTTGTATCTTTACTTCTTGTCTTGAAAAACCAGTAATTTTCCCCAAGAACCTATTAATATGAGCTTGTGTCTCTTGCACACCGTTACCTTTTATAATTTCTTTATTTAGTGCTTCTAATTTTTTAGATATCCTGTCTAATTCATTCTCTTTTATATCAAGGCTTTTCAATATCTGTTGTAATTGCCCTGATGATTTTTTTAGTTCAGACGTCGCATCTCTTAGTGCTCCTACGTACTCAATCCCGAACTTAGCTAACATGTTAAAATCAAATGCATCCGTTGTTTCAATTTCCCCTCCATAAATCACCCACTCGTACTCGTGTAATGGAAGTTGAATTTCACTAATGGACTTAGACTTCTTTGGAAGTTTGGCAGAAATATTTGACTTAGGCCTAAATTTATAAGTGAGCTTTGCTTCTTCTGGATTTCTAGTTAACCACTTACTAGTCACAGCTAGTTCATCTTCTGTCTTAATGCCTCTCAGTGTTATTTCTATCTTAACCTCTGGCCATTTATCCTTAATGATTAAGCCACTCCAAAAATCTTCTTGCTGTAAAGTCTTTTTAGCTAATGAATAGTTTCTATTAAAAACTAAATTGAGGCTCTCTAAGAAATTTGATTTTCCAACATTATTTTCACCTATTATTATGGACAATCCTTCATTTAAGCTTATTTTAAAATCATTAAAGCTCCTATAATTTTCAATATGAACTTGAGATATATACATACTTTCCTCCTTGTTTATTGTAATCACATATTTGTTTTGCTCCTTTATCATTATAATCGACATATTTTTCTAAACTTCCATTTTTGCAAAAAACTTTGTAAACTCCTTATCATTTATACCCATTGAACGCTTTATTTACCAGTATAAATTCAGCAGCATTTCGGTTACAATACAAAAGAACAAATGTTCGGGAGTGGTTTTATGACTGAAAGAAACATTCTTCTTGTCGATATGGAGTCATTCTACGCTTCTGTAGAAAAATCAACAGCACCTCACCTTAGAAATCAGCCTGTTATCGTATCAGGTGATCCCGAAAGACGCAGCGGTATTGTGCTAGCTGCTTGTCCCATAGCTAAGCAATTTGGTGTGAAAAATGCTGAACAGCTCTGGGAGGCACAAATAAAATGTCCAAATGCGATTATCTTGCGTCCTCACATGCAACAATACATTGATGTCTCTGTTATGATTACTGAATTACTTGAGCAGTATACAGACTTAGTTGAACCGTTTTCAATTGACGAACAATTCCTTGATATAACTGGAAGCACTAAACTATTTGGTGCTCCTGAAGTTATCGCAAAAAAAATACAAGCCTCTATTAGGAGTAAAACAGGCATTTATGCCCGTGTTGGAATAGGTCCAAATAAAGTATTGGCCAAAATGGCGTGTGATCATTTTGCTAAAAAAAATACATCAGGTATCTATGAACTGAATTTCTCAAATTTAAAGCAAGATTTATGGCCATTACCTGTTGGTAAGCTGTTTGGTGTAGGAAAACGGATGGAAAAACATTTAAACAGAATGGGAATCAGCACAATTGGAGGATTAGCAGTTCATCCCATAGCACTCCTGAAAAAACGTTGGGGAATTAATGGAGAACTTTTACAAAGAACCGCCAATGGAATAGACCCTTCCCCTGTAACAGTAAACACACATGACCAACAAAAGGCGATTGGACATAATATGACCCTTCCTTACGACTACAGTACCTTTGAAGATATTAAGGTTATTTTACTTGAACTAAGTGAAGAGGTGGCTCGCAGAGCTCGTTTTAAGCACTACATTGGACATACAGTATCTGTAAGCATTCGTGGAGCTGATTTTAATTTTATCTCAGGATTTCATCGGCAAAAAAAGCTAGATTCTCCTACCCATTTCGGAATGGACATTTTTAATGCAGCCGTAGAATTATTTCAGCAACATTGGGATGGCCAACCTGTCCGAAGTATCGGAATTGCCCTTTCTCAATTACAGTCAGATCGCTATTATCAACTTAACTTGTTTGAACTTCATCAAAAAAAAGAAAACTTGAGTAAAGTATTTGATGAAATTCACACAAAGTACGGTCCTGCTTCTTTACTTCATGCCTCTTCTTTAACAAAGGCCGGCCAAGCGAACCATCGTGCTGAAAAAATAGGAGGACATTACAAATAATCGAGGTGATATTATGAATCCCAATAAGTTAACACCAGGCTATAACCTCATGTGGGAATCAAGCCGTATGATGCTACCTGAACATCGAGAGTTATTACTAGATAAAAGGCGGAAAGAGAGAGAATTTCGCCAAAGCAAGCTTAGTGACGACCAATTAGATGAAATCAATCGTATCATTTTACAATCTATAAACGAGGATCGCGCTATCACGATCACGTATGCTTCAGCTTATGAGAAAAAACATTTTTGGGGATGGGTGACACAAGTTAAGCAACACCAATTAAAAATCATTAACGATGAAGATGCAATAACAATACCCTATCAACAAATTATTTCAGTTGAACTGTCTTATTAGAAGCCGACTATCTCAAAATAGTCGGCTTCTTTGATCCATGTTATAAATCAGGCTGATCATCATATTCAAGACCATGCAAATGCAATTTTCTAGTTAACATCAAATTATGATGCAATAATCTTTGATGCCGAACTTTCAACTCTTCATAGTCTTTAGCATATGCCTTCGAACAATTCTTTTCATGTTTGTATGCTTCTTCAAGTCGATGAATTTTAGTCTCTTTTTTTTGTAATTCTGCTTTTAAACAAGCAATTTTTTTTTCGAGTTTATCCTCAATAAAGTCATTTTTTTTAGAAGTCTTTAGGTTCTCGCCGTGCCAATTTTTATCCCAAAGGGAACGTAAATGTGGTTTATAAAGCACTGTGCGGCTTAATTGTGTTAACTCTGAGAGTTTTTTTGCAGTAATTCGAGAATTTGGTCCTTCTAAATCACGAAAATACTGAATTGCCCAATTGACTTTTTCAATACTTTCGTTTCTCTTTCTTTGCTGCAAAATTAAGATTCCCTCATTAGGCATACGGAAAATCACTCCCAATTATATGATTCCAAATCCTTTTTAGCTTTATTTAAGACCAACTTTTCCTTAAAATGAGCAACCCCATTTTCGCATATGGAAATAATCCTTTCGAGATAACTTAGGTTGCGAACAGCATTTTCAAAATGGGCTGCACGCCTAGAATCTCCTGAAGTCCTTTCAATAACTTTCTCCCAATAAACATATTCGGCTCTATAATCAGATAGATATTCTATTTTAGGTACAAACCAATCACACGCATAACATTCAAAATGCACTGAGGTACCTTGAGGATTACAGCCTGAAATATCACTGCAAATACCGACACCTTTTTTCCCATTAGCCTCCCACGTTAAATAACGTCTAGGATCTGTAGATAATTGGTGAGTTGTCCTTTCATCTAAATTTAGAATTTTCCCTTTGAATTCCACAGCACTTTCATGAGGTTTACTCAATTGGGAAATTCCTAAATGAATTTTCTTGTGCTTTTCAACCAGCTGATGAGTGTAGAATTTTGTCATGGATTCATTTTTATGTCCGGTTAGGCGGCGAACTTGTTCAATTGTATATCCAACGGTATATAACCTTTCAGTTACAGCGCTATGCCGAAAATGATGAGTGGTGGGGATTATTAATTGATTATGTTTATTTCTTATGTTCATAATTAAACCCATTTGTTTCAACAAATCATTTATTTTTGGTCCTGTCCAATTATATAGTTGATTAGTAAACTTTTGATTAAAACGAAAGTTTAAACCATTGTCATCATAAAAATTCCATCTTCTAATAAGAAAAAGGTAGTCGTGTTTTTGATTTTGAGCGATTGGATATTTAGAAAGATTTGAGTTAGTTTGTTCTTGAAGTTTTTTAATGAGGTCAATTACGTATTTTCCATGGCCTTGATATACTACAGGGATTGATTTAATTACAGGCTTACCATAGCCTCCGCTTTGTTTAAAAGTGGGGATTTGAATTACATATTCACTATAAAAACTCTTAAGACAATCCCTTTTCATAGATAATACTTCTGTAATGCGATTTGGAAAGGAACGAATCAGCCAATACAAAGTTCGAAATTCTAATGGTATATTTAATTGTTCATCTTTCAGAAGAGTATCCCAGATTTTAAGATCCTCAGAACTAATTAAATTTTCTTTTTTATATCTACTTTGCTTAAAAGGATTTATTCTTTTAGATGGTATATTATTAAGGTTTTCATCAAAATCAGAAATCTTTGTAAAGAAATCATGAACTGAAGCATAAGTCACTTGTTTGTTGTTCATTGAATAAGAAGAGAGGTTCAATGAATATTCAAAGGCATTAACATGTTGTCTGATTATTTTCCCCAGTTCTAAATAACCAAATTGCTTTACAATAAATTTTAAAAAACGGGCAATATTTAAACACTTTTTTTGTATGGTACTCACTTGATTATCACATAAGAGAGCATAATATTTCACCGACTTTTTATATTGAATTGGTACCTGGTGAAAAACTAAGGTATAGGAGCCTTTAGGAAGGGAATCTTTATGTCTCTTTTCGAAATACCAAGAATCATCAGAAAAATCAAAGTACCCAAGTTGGTCTATACGACGTATTAAAAATTCTTTAAGATTTTTTGAATAATTCTTTCTTAAATGAAACTGTTTTTTTATATTCATTAAAAATTCAAATCCCTCTCTTTCATAAATTTTTCTAGCTGTTCAATAGTATTCTTGTAAAGATTAAGCAGATGATTCTCATGCTGAAAATCCCTATAGTCTTTATAATTTTCGACACCCTGCCTTATCATTAGCGAACGTAAATCGTAAACATATTTCTGTTGTTCTCGATAAAGTTTTCTCCACATAGGAAGTTTTTGCGGTCCAGTTAACAAGAAAGAACAACCCACACAGGACCTTTTTTTGCAGGGACCAAAAGAAACATGTTTAACGCAGCTACCATGACCTTCAGGCGTTTCCCGAGCACCTAACATAATTTCTTGCTTAAGCTGCTCAAAATCATGAGGATTATAAGATTCAACAGTTTTTTTATCAAGTGTATGGAATAACTCCTCAAAAAGTTTTTGATCAAGCTTAGCTATCTTTAACGAATCAACATCTTGATAATATTGTTGGGTTGTTTTTTCTACTAAATGCCCTAATATCTGAGAAACATCTGTGACAGAACTCCCCTCACTTAATAAAGAAACAGCTAATGTTTTTCTGCATTGATGATTGGCATAATGAAAAAGATTACCTGTATGATCTTTAATCTGATGTTTTTTTATACATTTATTAATCTCATTGGAAACCATATTGCCAGTATAACGTTTTATAGAGCTTCTATGTATATCGTCGATAAGGATAAAAATAAAATTTGTATTACCTAAAGCCCTAAGGTCAGAGGTATTATCAATTTGTTCTCGAATTTTTGTTATAAGTTCCTCATTAGTCAAAGGAATCGTATGAAAATCATCTAAACCTTTTTTACGTCGTTCTTTTAAATTTTTTGAAGCTAAAAACTTGAGGAAAAACGTTTTTTCTTTTTGGTCGTAGACTAAGCAATCTGTTGTTAGATTTAATACCTCTGAAACTCTCATTCCCGTATTCATCATAATCAGCCAAATAAGTTGAATGCTTCTGTGACATTCATGGATAACATTAGTTAACTGTTCAATTATTTCTTCAGGAATATACTTTGAATTCTTCACAAACGAATTTATATTATAATACTTAAAACGTCTAAAAGGATTATTT
This sequence comes from Bacillus sp. N12A5, assembly GCF_026790125.1. Classification (NCBI taxonomy): domain Bacteria; kingdom Bacillati; phylum Bacillota; class Bacilli; order Caryophanales; family Bacillaceae; genus Bacillus; species Bacillus sp. N12A5. The sequence continues at coordinate 250,401 of NZ_JALAMR010000005.1, forward strand.
AATACATTATTAGGGTTTCTTTTTTTGTTTAACCAATCAAAAAACATTCGAGCCTCAGAGAAAGATCCCTGAATGGTTTTGGGTGAATATTTCTTTTTCCCCTTTAATTTAAGTTGATGCAAAAAATCATTAATATTTAGTACATCTACATAAGTTAGATCTAGCAATGATTGAAAGCTTATCCCAGTGCTAACGAGAGCATTTCCTATCCTCATTACATTAGTGTGTCTCCGTGCAATTGCTTTTTCACTTTCTCCTTTTTGCCACCAATTAAAAAGATATTGTTGAATCTCAAACTTCAAGTTGTTTGGTAAGCATTCAAACTTTAACACCCGTACATTAACCTGTTGTATATTCTTAATCAACAAAAACCATTTATCTAAACCAACTCCAACAATGCTTTTCTCCAAAGAGTATTTTTTATTTTTTAATAAATCAGTAAATAAATGTTTTAAAGGTTCAGACAAATAACTATACTGTAAATATTGCACACCAAATGCAAAAGAATAAAGATTCGAATAAAACACAACTTTATTTTTTTTGAATAGGGCATCTGTACATGAATATAGATAAGAAACAAATTCTTGTTTTAATTCTTTTAGGCTTAAATCCATAAATTTTGAATAAGTTAAAGATCTATAAATAAGCTCCACTCTTTTTCTATCTCCAGTATTAAAAGCTTTAAAGAGTTGCGGTAAAATAATTTGATCCTGATATTCTTTTTCAACCCATGTAATAAAGTTCTTTAGATCATTACTCTTATTTGATGCTCCATCATTTGGATTTAAACCCTTGAGGATTTTTGTTACAGAAAAATAGATTCCCTGCTCTACATGCTGCTGTCCTATATATAATAGAAATTCAAGAAACTGATTCGGAAATCCAAAAATAAAAAGCTCTTCAACACTTTTAAAATATTTAATACCGTGGATGTTAAAAACTGAGTAAAAGGAATTTATATTCTTTTCAAGAAAAACATCTTGAATTTTTGATATAAATTCTGTTAACTCAGGATATTTTAATTGAGCATTGCGTAAATGAATGCTATTTTGATTTACATCAATTATATAATTCGTAGGGGTTAAAGATTTGACCAGCTTTATATTTATCAAATTTAACCCTCTCCTTTATTGATTGATACGTTTTTTATTCTCTCTAAAATTTTTCGTTTTTGTCTCATACTATATCCCTTCTCATAACTTTTTATGCTTCTCTCGCTTCTCCATCCAAGCTCTTCATCAATGTATGTTTGAGTAATACCTAATTCAGGTTTGTCTCTCATCAATTCCACTAGTTGCTGCACTCTTGTGCTTCTGCCACTATGCGTTCTGATTTCGTTTCTTTTTAAACCTGACTTCTCTCCTGAATCTTTTAATATACGCAAAAAATTTCTAGGTTTTAGAGGTTGCCCCATGTGTTTGCCTTTATGATTTAAGAATAAAAAATTCGAATAATTAATATCAGCATAAGCCCTTTCAGTTATAATATATTCTTGGATTAAATCAACTAACGAGCTGTAAATATGTATTGTACGTTCAGCTGTTTTAACTTGTGCCCGATTCTCAATATTCCGTTCTCTAACTATCTCTAATGTTGCCTCAAATGGATTAAAATGATTCATTTTTAATCCTAAAATTTCACCGATTCTCATTCCTGTCTCGACACTAATTGCGAAAACTGCTTCATCTCTAATAGTGGGAAGATTTTTTCTGATTGTTTCGACTTCATTTTCCGTATACCATTTTAAATGATCTCTTTGCTTACGATAAGTCACTCTTGATAATAAAGTCGTTTCTATATCAAACTTCCATATCTGTCCATACAATAATTTGGTTTTATTAAAAGTTTTATTTGTGTCAGCAATACTATGAACAAGTAATGGATTAACGCTTATTTTCCTTTCATCTTCAAGCCAAAGATAAAAAGATTTTACTACGGTAATGTACAGTGACATTGCATTGTATGTGATTTGACTTTCATAATCAATTATTTTGTTGCCTAGGCCAAGGAGATCTTTAATGTATTCCTCGATTACAGTCTTATCTACAACTTCTTTATAATGAATTTTATTAACTTTTAAAAAGCGAAAGTAACGTAAAAGTGCATATGCATATCTTTCACCAGTGAGATAACTATTCAAACTCACAAAATCTAACCAAAGACAAGCATCATGTATTGGTATTCCATTATCAGTAATCATATAACGCAGATCGTTTTTTGCCTTGGCTAATTCAACTCTTAGTTCAAGTCCATTATAATCTCTCAAGAAATCTTTCCCTCCCCAAACTCACAGTTTATATTATACATTTTTGTTAGCTGTTATGTGATAACCTTGAGGATAAAGTCGAACTTTGTAAACTATGATTATATCATGTAATTAATAGTAACAGAACGTCGATGGAATACGGCTCCACAAGGTCTGTATATTCCTCTAAAATGGCCGTAATTTGCAGTGACACATCAATATATCGCTGCATGCGGGGCCGGAGCACAACAGCTTCCGGGCATTTTTCCTGGGCCTCCCACAGCCGTGAAGCATTCACCACACCCGTTTGTTTCGCCAGCGGGCAGGCAGCCAATACGACTCCGCCCCTTTTTTCAGGGTCACCCGAAACAATGACGGGCTTATTTTTCAAATGTGGATTTTCCGCTTTCTCTACAGATGCATAAAACGATTGCATGTCAACGAGAAAAATCACTTTTTCTTTCATCATACACACCTCTAAAAAGAACTTATGTTCGCTTTTTCTATTATATGCGAAAATATGTTCGTTTTATACTGGTAAATGATTCTTGTCTGACAGAAAATATGATCCAAGGGTGTGAGAAAAGAAAAACATTTAGTAGAATAAAAGCGAATCAGAAAGATAGGAGAATCATGATGGAGAAATTTGTCGAAAAAATGATGGGACAGGCACTGCGCCAATACGGCCGAAATGTTGCCATAGATCCATTAAGCCCGCATGAAAAACAAAGCCTGAAAGCAGCCTTAGAAGAAAGACGGAATGAAGAACCCGATGAGGATCTGCATGCGCATATAGAAGATATCATTTATGACTATGTTACAAACCAAGGATTGTTCTCTTAAACGCCGGCCATAAAAGACAGAGGTGCAAAGCCAAAGCCCGAATCAGACTGGTCTTTCAGCCGCTTAGGCGGCTTCCCTTCGGATAGCACCGAAGTAATAGCGAATAACATCTCAATGTCATACGACAGAAAGGCTCTAACACCTCCTGTTAAGCCGATCCAGAAGCGACGCGGCTTCTTCTTCTGTCTTTTTCATCAGTAGAAGCCCCTCCTCAGTATAAGGGCACGATAAATCTTGGCCTCGTGCCCGGCTTCCTCGACATGTCCAAAACTCCGCCGATATGGTGAACAGCCTTTCATGTTCCAAACTTCCATGGGCTGCCGGATCGCTTAAAACATGCTTTCATTTCATACGGTGCTTTCATCATCAGACATATCGTCATTTTCATCCCGAATGCTTCAATTTCAACGAGGTTTATTCTGTCACACGGTGCCATCTCACACACCAATCCAGTACAGACATGCTTTAGGTCAACAATAAATATTTTGAATTCTCCATTGGAAAAGGAAATTTTTTCATATATGATAGAAAAAGATCTTACATACAGGAGAGAATACGATTTATGAAGAAATGGAAAGATATTCACCCGATCAGCTGGACAATTATCATCGGAACCATTTTCGGCAGAATGGCAACATCAATGAGCATTCCTTTTTTAGCAATTTATTTAACAGCCGTCCAAGGCACATCAGCTTCCTATGCAGGGCTTGTCATTGCTGCAAGCTCATCGGTCGGCATCCTTGCAAGCTTTTACGGCGGATATATCTCGGACAAATTCGGCAGAAAAAACATGATGCTTGTGTCCATTTTCGGCTGGATGCTGGTATTTGCAGGCTTTGCGGCGGCATCCCATCTCTGGGTATTTTTTGTGGTAAACGCATTAAACGGTCTTTGCAAATCACTGTTTGAGCCCGCTTCAAAGGCCCTGCTGTCTGATATGACAGAAGAAAAAACGAGACTGCTTGTTTTTAATTTGCGCTATGCAGCTATTAATATCGGCGTTGTCTTCGGACCGGTGCTTGGCCTGTATTTCGGCTCGTCGCAATCAACCGCACCCTTTTTAGTGCCGGCAGTCATTTACGGATTATACGGACTTGTGCTTGCCTTCCAATTTAAAAAACATCCATCCTCATCAGCAGCAGGCCCATCCCGAAATATGAACATGCGGGAAGCGTTTATGGTGACGCGAAAGGATCATCTTTTTACCATTGCTTTGGTCGGCATTACGCTATGCACCTTCGGCTACTCACAATTCAGTTCCACATTCCCGCAGTACATGGCGCAGAACCCCTTGATCAGCAATGGTACGAAGCTGTATGGGTTGATGCTGACACTAAACGCAATCGTTGTGTTGGCGACGCAATTTCCCATCGTCCATTATGCAAAACGTTTTTCGCCGCTTTGCTCCCTGATGCTTGGTAATGTGATGGTTAGTATCAGCATGGCCATTTTCATCATATCACACGGTGTTTCGTCACTTGTGATGATTGTCGTTACATTTACAATCGGCGAAGTGCTTTTATTCTCTATGATGGATTTGTTTGTAGACCAAATTGCAAAACCGGGATTAAAAGGCACTTATTTCGGGGCAATCGGTTTTTCACAGCTTGGAAACGTCATCGGCCCCTGGATTGGGGGCTTATGTCTAGACCTATTTGGCGCTGGCCAGCCGATTTTTATTTTTTCTGTCCTGAGCGGCATCACCCTGCTCGGCCTGCCATTTTTAGCGTTCGCCTATCGGCAGATGAAAACAGACATGATAAAACACCGATCTGGACTGGAAAAACCGCTTTAAACAAATAAACGGGAGAGACAAATTCTCTCCCGCAAAAATGAGGTGAAGAACATGAATATAGGCGATGTGATGTTTCAGCTTATTGTGTTTATCATGTTTGCGGCTGTCATCTTTGCAGCTGTTTTAGGCTTCAAAGATGTGAAGAACCGAAAAGCACAGCTGGATCGCATGGAGAAAAAGCTTAACAGCCTGTCCGAAGATCACGATTAACGGCTTGGAGCAACGAGTTCTACCTTAATCCGGTCAGGATCCTCACAATAAACTGCATAATGCCCGTCTCCTCCTGCAAAAGGATGACGGTCTCGGTACAACACACGATAGCCTTTTGCCGTCAGTTTTTCGGTCATCAGATCGACTTGAAGCTTGGATTCAGCATGAAATGCAAGATGATTCAGCCCGACACGGCATCTATGATATTCAGGCTCTAGAAATTGCTCTTTTGCCTGCACAATCACAAGGTAAAAACGATCTTTCTTCCAGCTGAGGCCTGAGCTCCATTTTTGATACTCTTTATAGCCAAGTTCTGTTAAGAACCATCCCCAAAATCGCCCAGACGCTTCCAAATCAGAGACATACAGTTCAATATGATGCACGATATTACACCCGCCTTACCAACACTTCTTCAACCTTATGCCCGTCTCCCTTGCGCAAAATGAGATCTGACCTGAATTTAGTCGGCAAGATATTTTCATATAAATTCGGCCGGTTGACACTCTCCCAAATCGAGGCTGCCATCTCGTCAGCCTCCTGATCGGACAAGTCTTTAAATTTATGAAAGTATGAATCAGGATTTTGAAAAGCAGTTTCCCGAAGCAGGCGAAAACGCTCTAAATACCAGGTGAAAATCCGGCTTTCATCCGCATCCACATAAATCGAAAAATCAAAGAAATCGGACACAAAAATACGCGGATTTTCCCGGTCATCCTCCAAAGTGGGGGACTGAAGGACATTTATGCCTTCAATAATCACAATATCCGCCTGTTCAACCACCTCGAACACACCTTCCTCGCGGTCATAGGTTAGATGGGAATACACCGGGGCCTTTACTCTGTCTTTTCCTGATTTTAAGTCATTCAAAAATTCGAGAAGCGCCTTTACGTCATAGCTTTCGGGAAACCCTTTTCTTGACATCATGTTTTTCTTTTTCAGCTCGGCTGTAGGAAATAAAAAACCATCTGTCGTGATAAGGCTCACTTTAGGGCGATCCGGCAAACGCGAAAGCAACTTCTGCAATATCCGCGCCGTCGTGCTTTTTCCGACTGCCACACTGCCGGCGATGCCGATAATAAACGGAATTTTGGCTGAATGAGGGTGCTTCAAAAAAACATTGACATGCTTATTGCGTTCAGCAGCAGACTTCACATGCAAATGAAGCAGGCGAACAAGCGGTATATAGATGGTTTCCACTTCTTCAACAGATAGATAATCATTCAGCCCTTCCACAGCTTTTGCCTCTTCTTCAGATACAGCAATCGACAAATGTCCCCCAAAACCGGACCAAGACTCCCGATTGTGCTTTGTATATAAAGTATGTAAGTTAAGCTCTTTATTGTTCACTGTTTACACCTGACTCTCTGTAGGTTAAAACCCTTACAAAGATTGTAACGGAAAACCTTTTCACTGTCTGCTTATTTTTTCATTTCGTTTTCCAGCAAACCCGCACCAATTCGGTTATACGCGGCCATTTCTTCTTTTGGAACCATGCTTCCTCCCGTTCCCCAGACGACATGTACGGCATGTTTCATATTATATTTCTGGCTAAAGCGCCTTCCCTCTTCTGTCGAAAAAAGCTGAACTGGCCCGAACATGCCAGCAAGAGCAGAGGGCTCTAAATATTTATTTTCAGATACAGCCAGCATATGAAGCAAAGTATAAAGCGTATTGTCCTCTACTGTATAACAGCCGCTCAGAAGCGGTTCCATCAGCTTGCCGACAAATCCTGACGGCCGCCCTACAGCAAGCCCGTCCGCAGCCGTCCGATTATCCAGGCCGATATCCTGGACAGAAATCTTCTCGTGCAGACCTGAATAAAGCCCTAGCAGCATACACGGCGAATGAGTCGGCTCCGCGAAAAACACATGAACATATTCTCCATATAAAAGCTTCAGCCCGAATGCCACACCACCCGGCCCTCCGCCGACACCGCACGGCAGATACACAAACAGCGGCGTCTCAAGACTTGGTTGTATATTCAAACAGTCAAGCTGGTTTTTTAATCGGCTTGCGGCAACAGCATATCCTACAAATAGCTGACGGGAATGTTCATCATCAATGAAATAACAGAATGGATCTTGTTCCGCCTGCCGTCTCCCCTCTTTCACCGCTTCACTGTAATCTGATTCATACTCCATGACAGTGACACCTTTTTGGCGAAGGAGATCCTTTTTCCACTGCTTCGCATCGGCGGACATATGCACTGTCACACGAAACCCGAGTGTGGCACCGATGATGCCGATGCTTAATCCAAGATTTCCTGTTGAGCCGACAGCAATCGAATAACGGGAGAAAAACGCGGCAAACCGCTCTTCATGTAAGATGCGGTAATCATCGGTTTCCTGAAGCATTCCTTCTTGAAGCGCAAGCTTTTCTGCATGCTTCAATACTTCATAAATCCCGCCCCGCGCTTTAATTGACCCTGAAATCGGAAGCTCATGGTCGCCCTTTAAAAGCCATCTTCCCGGAAATGGCTGCTGATATGCCGCTTCCAGCTTTTCTTTCATATGCTGCATTTCAAAAAGCGGAGACTCAATCATTCCTTCAGCATCTTTCGTCTCAGGAAACACCTCGGCAATGTAAGGAGCAAACCGGCGCAGCCTTTTTTCCGCCTCTGCTATCTCTCTTTCCCACTCCTCTGCGTCGAATAACGTGCCGTCTTCCTTGCCCGGATTTGCCCAGAATACAGGCTCTGCATGAATCAGCTTCTGAATAAACGGATCTTTCAGCAGAACATGAAAGGCGTCAGAATTAATTGCCATCCAATGATTTCTCCCTTCCTCTATAAAAACGGCTTGTAAGCATGCCAATAAGACATCTCGCCACAGACAGTTCCATCGTTATTTTTTCGTGAGCGCGCGTCCCGCCAGCTTTTCAACGAGAGCTGGAAACAGCTGATACAGCTTAGTCCCTGCATTCATTAAACGCGGAAGATTGATCTCCCGTTTGTTCTTGAAAATAGCAGCTGTAATTTGAGCTGCTACGTCATCAGGATCAAGCATCCAACGGCTTACATTTTTGACGTAGTCCCCGCCTTTATCAGCAATCGAAAAAAAGTCCGTCTGAATCGGCCCCGGGTTGACTGTTGTTACATAAATGCCGCTTCCCGCCAGCTCCATCCGCAAAGCGTTAGAATAACCGAGCACAGCATGTTTTGTCGCAGAATAAAGGCTCGACTTCGGTGTTGCAATTTTTCCCGCTTGAGAGGCGATATTAATAATATGGCCTTTTTTTTGCTCAAGCATATGCGGCAGCACCGCTTTAGTACAGGCGATCAGGCCAAAGACATTCACGTCAAACATCGCTTTCATGTCATCTAGAGACGAGTCTATAACCGTTTCAAATATCCCGAAGCCCGCATTGTTGATCAGTACATCAACCGAGCCGATCTGATCGCGGACACGGGCTACGTCCTCTAGCCGGCCAACATCCAGAGGAAATATCTCACACTGTCCGCTCCATTCCTCGATGATTTTCCTTTTGATTTCTATTAAACGCTCCTCACGTCTTGCCGAAAGCAGGACATGAGCTCCTTCAGCAGCGCATAAATATGCGATTCTTTCACCGAGCCCTCCCGAAGCGCCGGTTATCCATATCCGCTTTCCCACTATATCTTTCATCCATTTCACCTCTTGATTGTTCTAAAGTATGCGGTATTTCCTTCCCAATATGACGTAATGGATTCTTCAGCCGCCAACACATCAAGATGCCCTGTCGTTTCTGACATCGTTAAAAATAATTCCTTCTCATACACAGCAGGAAAAAGCTGCTGACAGATCTGAAAAGCGGTCATCGGTGTTTCATCCAGCATGCGCCGCACCTCCTCCGTCCTGTTCCTCTGCTTGTCAAAACGCTTCTCAATCAGCGCCTGAACGCTGGTGATCGTCTCGCCGTGACCGGGAAACACGATTATTGGATCAAGTTCAGACAGCCTTCGCAATGACCGCTGATAATCGACTAAAGGCGTTGATCTTACGTCTCCCGCTTTCGGCGCTTCTAGAATCGGATTGGACGAGCTGTTGGCCAGCAGAAGATCGCCGCCTAGCATTCTCCCGCTTTTTTCATGAAAAAGAACGATATGCGATTCAGCATGTCCAGGCATCTCTAATACAGACCAGCCCTCAAGCCCATCGATGCTCATACCTTCTCTGACTGTTTTCGTCAAAGATCTTGTACAGGAAAATGCGTACGCCGACCGAATCAGCTTTTCTGCCATTCCCGTATCAAATGGAACGCCTAATTCAGGCAGCAGCTTTTGAAAAAAACGTTTTTGCCAATCCATAAAAGCTTGATTTTGGCTGATATAAGGTTCGTTGAACGGATGCCCAATCACTTCGATTTCAGCAGGAAAGACATCAATCAAGCCGGCATGATCAGCGTGATGGTGAGTCAGTACTACCTGTTCAATATCTGACATTTTCACATTTACAGCGGCAAGCTGCTCTTGAAGGGCTTTAGCAGCCTCTTTTGTATTCGGCCCGGCATCGATAAGTGTCAGCGCATCACCTTTTACGAGGTAAACGAGGACATCGCCGACAGCAAACGGTGTCGGGACGCGGATCGCAATTACATCTGCAGTTGTCATCCTTTTGCTCCTTGTCTTCATTCATTATTCATATTTTAGCTTTTTCTCGGTCTTGTGTCATTATTGCTGAATGAGAACGGCCCTTTTTGAAAAAGCTATTGACATTAGCTTGTCCGCCATTGCATAATGAACAACAAACTAAAACGAGAACCATTGGAACGCTATGACGAGGAATAGTATACAAGGCAATGGCCAAAGAGAGCGATACCCCCGGCTGAAAGGTATTGCGGCCCGCTTGTTTGTAGAACCTGCCCTCAAGTCGCGGTTAGGAAAACCTAAACGTTTCCCGCGTTACGGGATTTGAGCTGAGCACAATTTGTGCTAATGAGGGTGGTACCGCGAACCTTTTCGTCCTTTACGTGATGAAAAGGTTTTTTGTTGTTCTGATAGAAGGAGGATATCAATGAAAAAGATAGGATTTGTCGGCGCCGGATCCATGGCAGAAGCAATGATCAACGGTATTTTGCAGAGCGGCATCACAAAACCAGAACATATCTATATCACAAACCGCTCAAATGACGAGCGTCTGATTGAATTAAAGGAGACGTATGGCGTTCGCCCTTGCAGGGATAAAAATGAGTTTTTTACTCACACTGATATCATTATCCTCGCTTTTAAACCGAAGGACGCAGCGGAAAGCATTGACAGCATCCGTTCGTATATCAAGGACCAGCTTGTGATTTCAGTGCTTGCAGGCCTTACTATCGAAACCATTCAGCACTATTTTGAGAGAAAGCTCGCGGTCATTCGTGTCATGCCTAATACATCGGCAGCCATCAGAAAATCAGCAACCGGATTTTCTATAAGCGCTGAAGCAAGCCAGGATGACATCTCCGCCGCAAAAGCTTTATTGGAGACAATCGGTGATGCCACACTGGTTGAGGAACGGCACCTTGACGCTGTCACGGCGATAGCCGGCAGCGGCCCGGCCTACGTGTACCGTTATATTGAGGCAATGGAAAAAGCGGCGCAGAAAATAGGGTTGGATGAGGAAACGGCAAAAGCACTCATTTTGCAGACAATGGCAGGGGCAACAGATATGCTTCTTCAAAGCGGCAAACAGCCCGCACAGCTTCGGAAAGAAATTACGAGCCCGGGAGGCACAACTGAGGCAGGTCTTCGCGCTTTACAGGACTCCCGCTTTGAAGAAGCGATTATTCACTGTATTGAAGAAACCGCTAAACGCAGTGCAGAGATTAAAGAGCAGTTTGCCGGTGCCGCTTTAGAGAGGCATTCATAGATATAAGCCAAAGACAGAAGGTACTGTGCCTTCTGTCTTTTGTTTTTTTCTAAAACAGCTGGCTGGCCGTTTCTGATTGTTTTAATAGCGCGGAGATCGTAAATGAAAGCAAGTCGGGAAGCACTTCAAAAGAATAAGGTATATACAGTCTCTCCGTCCATTTGTGCGGGTCTTTTCCGGCCGGACCGACATTTAGAATTGGGACATATAAAGCCTGATCTTTGCCGCTTGGCAGGGAATATTCTCTGTTGAAAAGCGGCATATTGCTTGTGTACGCGTCAACCTCCTGCTTTTCAAGCTGAAGATAGCTTAAATCTGAAAGTCCGGGGAAATACTGAACCTCCCGTAACGCAATGCCATATGTATCAGCCGCATAATGCATGAGCTGATCAGCTGTATTTCTGATCAATTGATCGTCCTTTGAAGAAACAGCCGGATAAAGCGGCGGACTATAAAAAAGAACGATGAGCGGCGCATCCTCCTTACAGAGCGAAGCAAGCTCAGACACAATTTTCGTTGAAAAATCCCTGTCCCCAAGATCACCCCTGTTGGCAAAGGCATAATTAAGAACCCGCTCGGTTTCCGAGTTTCCAACACGCTTTTTCGCACGCACGACCAGCTCATCAAATGTCAAAACAGAGACGGTGCGTTCAATCGGGGTAAACGGCGCGAATTGCTGAAAACCCTGTGTTTTCTTCCGAATGTTCGCGGTTATTTCCTCTGCCGCCTGTTGTGCGGTTTTAAGCAGCATCTGATGCAGTTCATCGGCCGATCGTTTCATTAACAGTACATTAAATAACGTAACAGCTGTATGCGGTGTCTGAACAGAATACGCCTCTTTCAAGTCCTTTTGCATTAAGTTTACCGGCGGCGGAGTAACTTCACCATCAACCTTTTCGCAATAATCCGCATTCAGTTCAAGCAAACGGTTTATCTCAGATACCATTAAATTAGCGTTTAGGCCTGAAAACGGCTCTCCGACATGTGTTTCAATCCCCTTGCAGAAAAAACCTGCAAGCACCTTGCCAATGCTTCCTGAATAAAAGTATTGCTGCTGATCGCCGGGGAATTTTTCAAACATCGGTTCGGCATTCAGGCAAGCGGTTAATGTAATATCATGCTTTTTCTCCATTTCCTTCAGTATAGGAACCGCTTCAATCATGCCTCTTGAATTCACTTCCTCGTCAGGAACTGTAATCAACAGCAGATTGCCCTCAAATTGGCCGTTCATTGCCCGCTCCAGCATCGACAGCTGAACAGCAAGCCCCGCTTTCATATCCATCGTCCCTCTTCCGAACAGCCAGTCGCCGCTTTCAGCATCTTTTCGCACACGCTCCGGAAGCAGCTCTTTTTTCTTTAAAAAGGAGCTCAAAAGCTCGGCAGGCTTACAAGCCATATGTTTGAATTCTCCGTAATCCTCTATGTCCACGACATCAAAATGACTCAGTAAAAGCACTGTCTTTTTGACATTCTTCTTTTTGACGAGAGCTGTTAGAAAGGATCTGCCGTCGTCCATCGGATGAAGTGTTACATCATCAGGATGTTTTTGAAAATAAGGCTTGTCCTTCAAAATAAAATAAAGATATTCTGCAAGCGCTGCTTCTCCCTTCGAACCGGTGATGCTTTCGTATTGCACAAGAGAAGTTAAAAGGGTCAGCAATTCGTCCTTCGTCTGCCAATTCATCAATTTTTGCCCCTCCTATGTATAAAAACGCTTTTAGCCTGAAAAATAAAATGACTCCCCGTCTATTATACAGAAATGTTTGACAAAAACGGATCTCTTGAGCAGTTTATATGACGGGAAAGAAATGACTTGATATAATCAATCTCTAAAAACCTTACGGGAGGCGAAAGAAATGGCCAGAAAATTATTCACACCGATTACAATTAAGGATATGACGTTAAAAAACCGCATCGTCATGTCACCAATGTGCATGTATTCTTCTTATGAAAAGGATGGAAAATTAACACCGTTCCACATGGCACATTACATATCTCGCGCAATCGGCCAGGTCGGGCTGATTATTGTGGAGGCATCAGCGGTTAATCCTCAAGGACGAATTACAGACCAAGACTTAGGGATTTGGAGCGACGAGCATATCGAAGGCTTTGCCAAACTGACTGAGCAGGTCAAAGAACAGGGGTCAAAAATCGGCATTCAGCTTGCCCATGCCGGACGTAAAGCAGAGCTTGAAGGAGATATTTTCGCCCCATCTGCGATTGCGTTTGACGAACAATCAGCAACACCTGTAGAAATGTCAGCAGAGAAAGTGAAAGAAACGATCCAGGAGTTCAAACAAGCGGCAGCCCGCGCAAAAGAAGCCGGCTTTGATGTGATTGAAATTCATGCGGCACACGGATACTTAATTCACGAATTTCTATCTCCGCTATCCAACCACCGCACAGATGAATACGGCGGCTCACCAGAAAACCGCTATCGTTTCTTAAGAGAAATCATCGATGAAGTCAAACAAGTATGGGACGGCCCTTTATTTGTCCGTATATCTGCTTCTGACTATACAGACAAAGGCTTAGACATCGCTGACCACATCGGGTTTGCAAAATGGATGAAGGAGCAGGGTGTTGACTTAATTGACTGCAGCTCAGGCGCTCTTGTTCATGCAGACATTAACGTATTCCCTGGCTATCAGGTCAGTTTCGCTGAAAAAATCCGCGAGCAGGCTGACATGGCAACTGGGGCTGTCGGCATGATTACAGACGGTTCAATGGCTGAAGAAATTCTGCAAAACGGACGTGCTGACCTTATCTTTATCGGCAGAGAGCTTTTGCGGGATCCTTTCTTTGCAAGAACCGCTGCGAAACAGCTCAATACAGAGATACCAGCCCCTGTTCAATACGAAAGAGGCTGGTAATGCCCACAAGAGATATCCTGAACAGGATATCTCTTTTTTTATTTTTTAGAGAAACGATCTGCTCAGGTTCTCCGTCTCCCTAATAGAACCAATTAGAGGAGATGACTCCAATGAACTCAGCTTGGATGGAAAAGACATATACGATTGACGGATGTTCATTCCATACACAACACCGGAGAGGATCAAGCGGTGTAACAATTGTCTTTGAGGCCGGCTACGGTACTTCTTCTGAGACATGGAAACCATTAATGGCGGACATTGATAGTGAATTTGGCATTTTCACATATGATCGAGCAGGAATAGGGAAAAGCGGACAAAGCAGAGCGAAACGAACAGCGGAACAACAGGTGAAAGAATTGGAGGATTTGCTTAAAGCAGCAGATGTAAAACCTCCTTATCTGGCTGTTTCACATTCATACGGAGCTGTCATCACCGGTTTATGGGCCTGCAAAAACAGGTGCGATATTATCGGCATGGTCCTCCTTGATCCAGCTTTAGGAGATTGCGCAAGCTTCTCCTTTATTCCTGAAGAAATGCACACAGCATATACAAGAAAGCTAATGCTTGAGGGCACACATGCAGAGTTTTCTAGAAGCCTGCAGGAACTCAAACTGCGGCAAGTCCATTTAGGGAACATGCCTCTTATTGTACTGTCTTCAGGTGAACGGACTGAGAAATTTGCTGCTGAACAGGAGTGGCAAAACATGCACAGCAGCATTTTGTCTCTATCGAACCAAAGCAGCTGGATTCAAGCTAAAAACAGCTCGCATAACATCCATCATGATGAGCCTCATATCGTTCATTTGGCTATTTATGACGTATGGTGCGCAGCGTGCCAGCAGGCTGCACCTCTTTACCAGGCGGTCAATTAAACATAAAAAAGACCGGGCCGTAAGACTGGTCTTATCCCTGTCAAGTAGACAGCCACAAAAAGCCTAAGCAACCAGTGTGTTACGGTATTCTACCGGAGCACACTGGTTTAATTTTTTCTGGAATCGTTCGTGATTATAGAATTGAATGTAATCCTCAATGCTTTTGTGAAGCTCTTCTTCGGTTTGACACGTCGAAAAATATGCATTCTCTGTTTTGAGATGCGAGAAAAACGATTCGATACAGGCATTATCTAGGCAGTTTCCCTTACGGGAATGGCTGCCTTTCAAACCAACGGTTTCAAGTCGCTTTTGATATGCTTTTGTTGTATATTGGAAGCCTTGGTCAGAATGGAGGATAGCTCCCTGGACGTCCCGTTGGNNAAGATCATTTCGTTTTGACAGCTTCCATGCGACAATCTCATTGTTGTAAAGATCTTGTACGGCAGAAAGGTAATAGAATCGCTGTCCACAAGCAATATAGGTAATATCGGTTACATATAGATGGTTAGGTCGATTGGTTTGAAATTCTCGGTTAAGCCGGTTTGGCAGGACAACCGATGCCTGTCTTCCAAAATAACGTCGCTTTTTTCGAATGATCGATTGAATGTTCATCTCTTTCATCAATCTGTAAACACGCTTATGGTTGATCCAAAATCCTTCTCTCTTTAAAGTGATGGTGATCCGAGGATAGCCATAGAAAGGACGTGAATGGTGAATCGCCATGATGTGTTCTTTTATGATCTGCTCTCTCTGTTGCCTCGCCATTCGAATCCGTTGAGTCTTGCGCCATTTATAGTACCCCGACCTTGACACTTTGGCGATACATACCAGCCACGTAATCGGATAACGATCCTTCAATTCGTGCACAGCTTCAAATCGTGCTGTCTTCAAAATCCGTCCTCCCCATGCAGATTTGGATAACGCTTTTTTAGGTATTCGACCTGCGCCTTTAAATAATCTCGTTCTCCCTCAACACTTTTAAATGTTGTCTTAGGGCGTCCAATAAAAGGATTGTCTGACTTTGTCTCTTTGCCCCTATGATCATCTAAAGACTTGCCTTCTCGATAGGTTTTCACCCAATTTTTGAGCTGGGTTGAACTCCGAAGCCCTAATTCTTCAGATAACGTGTTATAGCTTTTGTTTCCTTCCTCATACATGTTGACAGCTTTCATCTTGAATTCTTTGGTATAGTGCTGAAAGTGTTGGGGATAATATCAATACCAGTGGCCTTTTTATTTTTAAAAAATTGTCACACTCATGTGCCAAAGTCCTCTTTACTTTCAATTGTATAGGGACTGTAAGCGTTTTAACATAGAGGCATAGGGAAGCAATGATTCTCTGAAAATCTTTTTACATCTTATGCGACAAACAAAAACAGGGAGGGTTTATATATGCAGCAAGAACAGCAGCAAGGCGGCATGAAAGTGAAAGTGCAGCGCTTCGGCAGTTATTTGAGCGGAATGATCATGCCGAATATCGGTGCGTTTATCGCGTGGGGCATCATTACCGCGCTGTTTATTCCGGCGGGATGGTTTCCGAATGAACAGCTGAATACACTTGTCAGCCCGATGATCACGTATTTACTGCCGCTTTTGATAGCGTATACAGGCGGAAAAATGATTTACGACCACCGCGGCGGAGTCGTCGGGGCGACAGCGGCAATCGGGGTGATTGTCGGGTCGGATATTCCGATGTTTTTAGGTGCAATGATTATGGGACCGCTTGGCGGATACCTCATTAAACAGACTGATAAATTGTTCAAGGATAAAGTCAAACAAGGCTTTGAAATGCTCATCAACAACTTTACGGCAGGGATTGTCGGCGCAGCTTTGACGATTCTCGCGTTTTACGCCATCGGCCCGGTTGTCCTGACGTTAAACAAACTGCTGGCGGCTGGTGTGGAAGTCATTGTACACGCGAATTTACTGCCTGTAGCCAGCGTTTTTGTGGAACCGGCGAAAGTGTTGTTCCTCAATAACGCCATTAACCATGGAATCTTAAGTCCAATCGGAATCGAGCAGGCTGCCCAAACGGGAAAATCGATTCTGTTCTTAGTAGAAGCAAACCCTGGACCGGGGCTCGGCATTTTGCTGGCGTACATGTTCTTTGGCAAAGGTTCTTCAAAATCTACGGCTCCTGGAGCTGCGATCATTCATTTCTTCGGCGGGATTCATGAGATTTACTTCCCGTACATTTTGATGAAACCGGCCTTGATTCTGGCGGCCATTGCCGGCGGAGCAAGCGGACTCTTAACATTCACGATCTTTAATGCCGGACTCGTCGCCGCATCGTCGCCGGGAAGCATTATCGCATTGATGGCGATGACGCCAAGAGGAGGCTACTTAGGCGTATTGGCGGGTGTATTGGTCGCTGCCGCTGTTTCGTTTATCGTATCAGCAGTGATCCTGAAATCTTCAAAAGCAAGTGAAGAAGACCTCGCTGCCGCAACAGAAAAAATGCAGTCCATGAAGGGGAAGAAAAGCCAAGCTGCCGCTGCTTTAGAGGCAGAACAAGCAAAAGCTGAGGAAGCGTCTGAGCTGTCTCCTGAAAGTGTAAACAAGATTATCTTTGCGTGTGATGCAGGAATGGGATCAAGCGCCATGGGGGCATCCATCTTAAGAAACAAAGTGAAAAAGGCGGAGCTTGACATCAGTGTGACCAACACGGCCATTAACAATCTTCCAAGCGATGCGGATATTGTCATCACCCACAAAGACTTAACAGATCGCGCGAAAGCCAAGCTGCCAAACGCTACGCATATATCAGTGGATAACTTCTTAAACAGCCCGAAATACGACGAGCTGATTGAAAAGCTGAAAAAGTAATTTTAAAGAAAGAGAGTGATACTCATGCAAGTGCTCGCAAAGGAAAATATTAAACTCAATCAAACGGTATCATCAAAAGAAGAAGCCATCAAATTGGCAGGTCAGACGCTGATTGACAACGGCTATGTGACAGAAGATTACATTGGCAAAATGTTTGAACGCGAAGAAACATCTTCTACGTTTATGGGGAATTTCATTGCGATCCCGCATGGCACAGAGGAAGCCAAAAGCGAGGTTCTTCACTCTGGCATCTCAATCATACAAATTCCAGACGGTGTCGAGTACGGGGAAGGCAACACGGCAAAAGTGGTATTCGGCATCGCAGGGAAAAATAATGAGCATTTAGACATTTTGTCTAACATCGCGATTATCTGCTCAGAAGAAGAAAACATTGAACGCCTGATCTCTGCTAAAAGCGAAGAAGATTTGATCGCTATTTTCAACGAGGTGAACTGACATGATCGCCTTACATTTCGGTGCGGGAAATATCGGGAGGGGGTTTATCGGCGCGCTGCTTCACCACTCCGGCTATGATGTGGTATTTGCAGATGTGAACGATACGATGGTGAACCTCCTTAATGAAAAGCAGGAATACACAGTGGAGCTCGCTGCAGAGGGCCATTCATCAGAGGTGATTGGCCCGGTCAGCGCCATCAACAGCGGCAGTCAGCTGGAGGAGCTGTATCGGCTGATTAATGAGGCGGCGCTTATTACAACGGCGGTTGGCCCGAATGTGTTAAAGCTGATTGCTCCATCTATCGCAGAAGGTTTAAGACGTAGAAGTTCTGCAAGCACACTAAACATCATCGCCTGCGAAAATATGATCGGTGGCAGCAGCTTCTTAAAGAAAGAGATATACAGCCACTTAACGGAAGCAGAGCAGAAATCTGTCAGTGAAACGGTCGGTTTTCCGAATTCTGCCGTTGACCGGATCGTGCCGGTTCAGCATCATGAAGACCCGCTGAAAGTATCAGTTGAACCATTTTTTGAATGGGTCATTGATGAATCAGGCTTTAAAGGGAAAACACCAGTTATAAACGGTGCGCTGTTTGTTGATGATTTAACGCCGTACATCGAACGAAAGCTATTTACGGTCAATACCGGACACGCAGTGACAGCATATGTCGGCTATCAGCGCGGACTGAAAACGGTCAAAGAAGCAATCGACCATCCTGAAATCCGCCGTGTCGTTTATTCGGCGCTGCTTGAAACCGGTGACTATCTCGTCAAAACGTATGGCTTTAAGCAAACTGAACACGAACAATATATCAAAAAAATCATCGGACGCTTTGAAAATCCATTCATTACGGACGATGTGACCCGCGTGGCAAGATCGCCTCTCAGAAAACTGGGGGCGAATGATAGACTTGTGGGCCCGGCAAAGAAAATAAAAGAGCCGAATGCTCTGGCGGAAGGGATTGCCGCAGCCCTGCGCTTCGACTTCACCGGTGACCCTGAAGCGGTTGAACTGCAAGCGCTGATCGAAGAAAAAGGATACAGCGGCGTGCTTCAAGAGGTATGCGGCATTCAGTCTCATGAACCGCTTCATGCCATCGTTTTAAAAAAACTCAATCAATAACCGACCCGTGACAGAACGTCACGGGCTTTTTTTACCATCTCGCAATCTAGTATAATAGAAAACGCTTACGAAAACAGGGGGAGGAGAATGACGATGAAACAATTCGAGATTGCGGCAATACCGGGAGATGGAGTGGGAAAAGAGGTTGTGGCTGCTGCTGAGAAAGTGCTTCATACAGCTGCTGAGGTTCACGGAGGTTTGTCATTCTCATTTACGGCTTTTCCATGGAGCTGTGATTATTACATGGAACACGGCGAAATGATGCCTGAAGACGGAATACATACGCTAACGCAATTCGAAGCGATTTTCTTGGGGGCGGTCGGAAACCCGCAGCTGGTTCCCGATCATATTTCGTTGTGGGGGCTGCTGCTGAAAATCCGGAGAGAGCTTGAGCTTTCCATAAATATGAGACCTGCCAAACAAATGGCGGGCATTACATCGCCGCTTTTGCATCCAAATGATTTTGACCTTGTGGTGATTCGCGAGAACAGTGAAGGTGAATACAGTGAGGTCGGCGGACGCATTCACAGGGGCGGTGATGAAATCGCCATCCAGAATGCTGTGTTTACAAGAAAAGCGACGGAACGAGTCATGCGCTTTGCCTTCGAATTGGCGAAAAAACGGCGCGGCCATGTGACAAGCGCCACAAAGTCTAATGGCATTTATCACGCAATGCCGTTTTGGGATGAAGTTTTTCAGCAGACTGCTGCTGATTACAGCGAGATTGAAACGTCATCCCAGCATATTGATGCGCTGGCCGCTTTTTTTGTGACGCGTCCGGAAACGTTTGATGTCATTGTGGCGAGCAACCTGTTCGGTGATATTTTAACCGACATCAGCTCAAGCCTGATGGGAAGCATCGGCATTGCGCCGTCTGCGAACATCAATCCGGACGGCAAATACCCGTCCATGTTCGAACCGGTTCACGGCTCAGCTCCCGACATTGCCGGTCAGGGTCTTGCCAATCCAATCGGCCAGATTTGGACAGCGAAGCTGATGCTTGACCATTTCGGAGAGGAAGAGCTGGGGGCAAAGATTCTCGATGTGATGGAACAAGTAACGGCTGACGGCATCAAAACTCGCGATATTGGCGGACGCAGCAAAACGGCTGAGGTCACTGATGAAATTTGTGCACGTTTAAGAAAGCTCTGATAAAACAGGCCGGGGTGAATGGCTGCCCCGGCCTGTCCGTTTCCTTACGAATATTTCCACACAAAAGTCTAACCAAGCAGATCCAAATACTGTATAATGATTTAGGATTCTAAGGAAAGCATCGGGTGAAGGAAATTGAATGCAAAAACAATTACGTCAAAGAAAAAAATAAAAATCAAATGGATTGTTGTACTCAGTATCGTTATAATCGCAGCTCTCATTTTTACGGTCAGGCTGGTGTTTTACAAGCCATTTCTCGTTGAAGGCGCATCGATGGAGCCAACGCTTAAAGACTCGGAAAGAATTCTGGTTGACAAATCAGTCAAATGGACTGGCGGGTTCCACAGGGGCGACATCATAGTCATTCATGACAAAAAAAGCGGACGCTCATTTGTCAAACGCTTAATCGGTTTGCCTCGCGACAGCATTAAAATGAAGAATGATCAGCTATACATAAATGATAAAAAGGTGGAAGAACCGTACTTAAAGGAACAACAACAAGAGATCAAAGAATCGGGTGTAACCTTAACGGGTGACTTCGAGGTTGAGGTTCCTGCCGGTAAATATTTTGTAATGGGAGATAACCGTCTCAATTCACTGGATAGCAGAAATGGAATGGGGATGCCTTCTGAGGGCGACATCATCGGTACTGAATCTCTCGTCTATTATCCATTCGGTGAGATGAGACAGGCAAAATAAAACTCAATGCAATAATAATATGGAGCATATGACGGCACCAAAACCGCACCGGGTGTTCACAAAAAATCTGATGAAACCGGGCGGAGTTCCTTTTCCACTGCCGTTTTTTCCACTTGCAGGGTGTAGCCTTCATCCTCGTCAAGTTGGTTCGGCGTCAACACATGATATCCAGCCATTTTCATCAGCGGTCGATCCTTTTATATGGCTGTTTACACCGTATATTTCGTGGACAAGAATAACAAGCGGTCTTGGGGACATAACGGCCTCCTTTTCTGTTTTTTCCATTATATCCTATCGTTGCGCTTTAGGCTGATATATAATGGTCAAAAAAAGGAGATATCGAATGAACGCTTTTTCTTTGCCTCACCGCTATCCGTTTTTATTGATTGATGGCGTGACGGAAAGCCAGCCCGGCAAACATGCAACCGCTTATAAACTGGTCGGTGAGAACGACTGGTTTATTACTGCCACACAAACAGAAATGCCGTTTTCACTTGTGATTGAAGCACTTGCGCAAACCGCTGCTTTTACAGGGATTACAGATGAGAACAGCTTGGGATTATTGTCTTCGGTGAAGAAAGCAGAAAAGCTTGGAGCGGCTGTGCCCGGTGACAGGCTTGATCTAATGTTTGAAGTCACGCGCAACCGGCGCGGGTTTGTGTTCGGATATGCCAAGGCGTCAGTAGGAGAGCAGCCTGTTGCTGAAGCAGACATCGGCATCTATATTGAAAAATGAAAAAAACCCTTCACAATGTTGGGACTGACCCCATAAGATG
>NZ_JALAMR010000006.1:0-124195 GCF_026790125.1 Bacillus sp. N12A5
TTAGTTTTCAAAGAACTTTGTGTGCTTCTCTCGAAGCGACTACTTAATAGTAACATTTTTAGTTAACTAGGTCAATACTTTTTTGAAAAAGTTTTTAACTAGTTATGAGTGTGTCTTTTAAAAGACAACAGAAATGATTATACCATAATTCTTATAGCTGTAAAGGGGTTTGATACAAAAAAGCGCAGCTGCTTCAGCTGCGCTTTTTCTTACGCTTCTTCTTGTGTTTCTTCTTGCTCATCTTCTTCGTTTTTCTCTACTAATGCTACTGTAGCGACATGCTCTTCTTCAGCCATTCTGATGAGGCGCACACCTTGTGTGACACGTCCAGTAATTGAAATATCATTGATGTCCATTCTAATGAGTACGCCGCTGGCTGTAATAATCATTAGATCCTCTTCGCCTTTAGTGGCTTTCACTGTTACTAATTGGCCGTTGTTCTCAGTAATTTTAGCTGTTTTGAGTCCTTTTCCGCCCCGGCTTTGGGTTCTGTACTCTTCGGCCGGAGTTCGTTTTCCGTAACCTTTTTCAGTTACAATAAGGACATGTGATTCTTCCTCTAATATCTCCATGCCGACAACAACATCGTCGTCTGTAAGAGTAATGCCTTTAACGCCTGCAGCCGTTCTACCCATTTCCCGGACATCTGTTTCATCGAAACGGATCAGCAATCCGTTTTTCGTACCGATGATGATTTGTTTTGTGCCGTCAGTCAGACGCACACCCATCAGTTCATCATCCTCACGAAGACTGAGGGCAATTAAACCATTGTTCCGGATATTAGCAAACTGGGACAGCGAAGTTCGTTTTGAAACCCCATGCTTTGTTGTGAAGAAAAGGTACAGATCCTCATTGAATTCAGTGACTGGAATAATCGCATTAATCCATTCACCCTTTTCTACTTCCAGTAGGTTAATGATCGGGATTCCTTTTGCTGTTCTGCCGTATTCAGGGATTTCATACCCTTTTGCACGATACACTTTCCCTTTGTTCGAGAAGAAGAGAATCGTGTCATGAGTTGAGGTTGAGATCAAATGCTCAACGAAATCATCTTCGTTTGTTCCCATTCCCTGCACGCCTTTTCCGCCCCGTTTTTGACTGCGGTAAGTTGATGCAGGAAGACGTTTGATGTATCCGTTGTGTGTCAGAGTGACTACGATATTTTCCCTCTCAATGAGATCTTCATCTTCAATTGTCTCTAATCCAGAAGTGACGATCTCCGTACGTCTTTCATCGTTAAAACGCTCTTTGATTTCTGTGAGTTCTTCACGGATGATCTCAAGCACTTTGTATTCATTTGCCAGGATGTCTTTTAGCTCTGCAATTAATTTAACAAGAGATTGGTATTCTTCTTCGATCTTTTCGCGTTCCAGTCCTGTTAAACGCTGCAGCCTCATATCGAGGATCGCTTGTGCTTGCTTCTCTGTCAGTGAGAACTGTTCAATTAAACCTGTTCTCGCGATTTCAGCCGTTTGAGAATTACGGATGAGGGAAATAACTGCATCGAGATGATCCAGAGCTACTCTCAAACCTTCCAAGATGTGAGCTCTTGCTTCCGCTTTACGTAATTCATAAGCTGTACGGCGTCTGATGACGACTTTTTGGTGGTCAAGGTAATGCTCAAGGCATTGCTTAAGATTTAAAACTTTCGGCTGACCGTCAACAAGTGCAAGCAGGTTAATGCCAAAAGATGTTTGAAGAGCAGTTTGTTTATATAGGTTGTTCAGAATAACATTTGCATTGGCATCGCGTCTGATTTCAATGACAATTCTCATACCTGTACGATCTGATTCATCACGCAGATCTGTGATGCCCTCTATCTTCTTGTCCCTAACGAGATCAGCGATTTTTTCGATTAATTTTGCCTTGTTTACTTGGTAAGGAATCTCGGTAACGATAATTCGTTCTTTACCTGAAGATGTTTGTTCGATCTCAGCTTTTGCCCGAATTGTAATAGAGCCTCGGCCGGATTCATATGCTTTCCGGATACCGCTGCGTCCCAAGATTTGACCAGCAGTCGGGAAATCAGGACCTGGGATGACTTCCATCAGCTCTTGAATTGTAATATCCGGATTCTCACTGACCGCAAGTACGCCGTCAATAATTTCACCGAGCTGGTGCGGAGGAATGTTTGTTGCCATACCAACCGCAATGCCGGCAGCACCGTTTACGAGCAGATTCGGGAACCTTGAAGGCATAACGACAGGTTCTCTTTCCGATCCGTCATAGTTGTCCTGATAATCGATTGTGTCTTTTGTGATGTCTCGCAGTATTTCCATCGAAATTTTAGACATTCTTGCTTCTGTATAACGCATGGCAGCCGCTGAGTCCCCGTCAACAGAACCGAAGTTTCCGTGGCCGTCAACTAGCATATAACGGTAGTTGAAATCCTGCGCCATTCTGACCATGGATTCATATACCGCTGAATCACCGTGCGGGTGGTATTTCCCGATAACTTCTCCGACGATACGAGCAGACTTTTTATAAGGCTTGTCACTCGTCATGCCTAAATCATTCATTGCGTATAAAATCCGTCTATGAACCGGTTTTAAACCGTCACGAACATCCGGAAGAGCACGGGACACAATAACGCTCATTGCATAATCCAAGAAGGACGTACGCATTTCCTGACTGATATTTATTTCACGAACTTGTGGTGTGTTTTGTTCACTCATTAAAAAACCTCCCTGAAGTATCACATGAAATATGTGGGAGTAGATTGTCCATTATGATCTTCAATACGAATTCACTATTCTCCATTATATCAATAAACTTATGATTATACACATTAAATTGCTAGAATATATAGGTATTACAAGCATTGCTGCGTCTGATCTTGTTCAGAAAAAAGCCTTATTTCTTATTGGAAATAAGGCTTTTATGATTAGATGTCAAGATTTTTAACGTATCTCGCATTAGCTTCTATGAAGTTTCGGCGCGGTTCTACTTTGTCACCCATCAGCATTTCAAATGTCTCATCCGCATCCATTGCATCTTCTAGAGTTACCTGGAGAAGCGTTCTAGAGCTTGGATCCATGGTTGTCTCCCATAGCTGGGTGGCATTCATTTCACCAAGACCTTTGTACCGCTGCAACCCAGGCTTAGGCGTTTGAGGAAGAGTTTTCAAGAGCTCCTCAAGCTCCTTGTCATTGTATGCATATTCAACACGTTTTCCTTGCTGAACCTTGTAGAGCGGCGGCTGCGCAATATACACGTAGCCATTTTCGATAATTTGGCGCATATATCTGTAAAAGAACGTTAACAACAGTGTTCTGATGTGCGCGCCATCAACGTCGGCATCTGTCATAATGACAACTTTGTGGTAACGGGCTTTCTCCAGGTTGAAATCTTCCCCGATACCTGTGCCGAGCGCTGTGATCATAGAGCGAACTTCGTTGTTAGACAGAATTTTATCCAGTCTGGCTTTTTCAACGTTCAGGATTTTACCTCTAAGCGGCAAAATAGCTTGGAAATGTCTATCGCGTCCTTGTTTAGCTGATCCTCCGGCAGAGTCACCCTCTACGATATATAACTCAGAGATGCTCGGGTCTTTCGAAGAGCAGTCCGCTAACTTACCGGGAAGGTTTGAGATTTCCAAAGCGCTCTTGCGGCGTGTCAATTCACGCGCTTTTTTTGCAGCCATTCTTGCTCTTGCCGCCATTAAACCTTTTTCGACAATTTTTTTGGCCGCATCTGGATTTTCCAGCATAAATGTTTCCAATGCTGCAGAAAATAACGTATCGGTGATCGTCCGCGCTTCTGAGTTGCCTAGTTTTGTTTTCGTTTGGCCTTCAAACTGCGGATCAGGGTGTTTGATTGAAATAATCGCTGTAAGCCCTTCTCTTACGTCATCTCCGCTTAGATTTGGGTCATTCTCTTTAATAAGCCCTTTTTTTCTGGCGTAGTCGTTGATAACACGAGTCAGGCCCGTTTTGAAGCCAGCTTCGTGGGTACCGCCTTCGTACGTGTTAATGTTGTTTGTAAACGAGTAAATGTTGCTTGTGTAGCTGTCATTGTATTGCAAAGCCACTTCAACCGTAATGCCGTCCTTTTCGCCTTCAATGTAAATTGGCTCTTCATGGACAACTTCTTTAGAACGGTTTAAATACTCTACATAACTTTTAATTCCGCCTTCGTAATGGTATTCATTTTTGCGCTCTTGTCCTTCACGTTTATCTTCAATCGTGATGTTGACGCCTTTTGTCAAAAAGGCTAATTCGCGCACACGATTAGCAAGCAGATCATAATCATACTCTGTTGTTTCCGTGAAAATCTCAGGATCCGGCACAAAGTGTGTCGTCGTTCCCGTATGATCTGTCTCACCGATGACCTCTAGATCTGAAACCGGAACCCCGCGTTTATAGGTTTGGCGGTGGATTTTACCGTCGCGGTGTACCGTCACATCAAGCTCCGTTGAAAGCGCGTTTACGACTGATGCACCTACACCGTGCAATCCTCCGGACACTTTATAACCGCTTCCGTCAAATTTTCCTCCGGCGTGAAGCACTGTCATAATGACCTCTACAGCAGGACGGCCCATTTTTTCATGAATACCGACTGGAATACCCCGGCCATTATCTGTCACCGTAATGCTATTGTCTTTTTCGATTTGGATATTGATGTCCGTACAATAACCGGCGAGAGCTTCGTCAATACTATTGTCGACAATTTCCCATACCAGATGGTGAAGGCCTTTGCTGTTTGTTGAACCGATATACATCCCCGGTCTTTTACGAACAGCTTCTAATCCTTCTAATACCTGTATCTGATTTTCATCATAACTGTTTTGCTGCTGTTCCATAGCCACGTCATTCACCTACACTTTTCTAAACGATATATTCGTGATAAAAATTTCTAAGAATCTATTTCAAACATAAATTGCGCACGTTTTTTTAATGTGCTGGAAGATAAGGGAGAGTAATATATATTCTGAACCGTGACTACGATAGATTTGGGCGTGCCATTTACGGAAGGCACCACCTTGTGTTTCTGTTTTTTCAGAAATTCTTCAACAATAGGCGACATGTTGGCTTTAAAGTCAAAAATGCCGACAATATCTCGTGTTGAAACCACAAAGTCATCACCTAAATGAATATACAATTGCCCACCTCATTTCTTCACTTCACTAACGCACCATTTTGCACACGGAACATTCCTGCTTGACGTAAGGTTTCGTGATCAATGCCATCAACGCTTGTCGTTGTGACAAACGTTTGTACGCGGCCTTGGATCGTATGAAGCAAGTGTGACTGGCGATAATCATCCAGTTCACTCAGTACATCATCCAATAGTAAAATGGGGTATTCTCCAATTTCTTCATGGATCAGGTCAATCTCCGCCAGCTTAAGGGATAATGCCGTCGTTCTCTGCTGCCCTTGAGAACCGTACGTCTGCACATCGCGTCCGTTTACATAGAAAAGAACATCATCACGATGAGGCCCTGACAGCGTGACACCGCGATCAATTTCTTTTTCTCTTAATTTAGAAAACGCTTCTTGGTAGCTATCTCCTATTTTCGACAAGTCTGCAGGATCTGATACCTCAAGAGCCGTATGGTACTTCAGGGTCAGCTCTTCAAGCCCTCTGGAAATGCCCGCATGAATAGGCTGTGCCCACTTTTCGAGCTGAGCTGTAAACTGCAGGCGTTTTACGACAACTTTTGCCGCAACTTCTACAAGCTGATCGGTCAAAACATCAAGCATCGTTCTGTCGGTTTGTTTTCTCGTTTGCAGCTGCTTCAAAAAATGATTTCGCTGGGAAAGGATTTTCTGGTAAAGAGAAAGATCATGAAGATAGACAGGAGAAACCTGTCCGATTTCCATGTCAAGAAACCGCCTTCTCACTTGAGGGCTTCCCTTTACAAGATTTAAATCTTCCGGAGCAAACATGATGGTATTGAGGGCCCCGACATACTGGCTGAGCTTTTGCTGTTCAATATGATTGACCTTGCCCTTTTTACCCTTTTTGGAGATGACGAGCTGCATCGGGATCGCCCCGTTTTGCTTCATCACTCTTCCCTCTATTTTAGCATAGTCTTTGTCCCACCGTATAAGTTCTTTGTCATTTGATGTCCGATGCGATTTCGCCATGGACAAGACATAGATCGCCTCCATGAGGTTTGTTTTCCCCTGGGCGTTCTCTCCGATGATCACATTTACTTTATTTTCAAATTGAAGTTCAGCATGGTCGTAGTTGCGGTAAGATGTCAGTTCTAAGTTCTGGATATACAATCAGTGTCACCCGCTTTAATTGACGACTTGAAATGAACCAAATCCTTCAATCTCTACCACATCTCCAACATACAGCTTTCTGCCGCGGCGATTGTCCGGCTCGTTGTTCACAAGCACTTCATGTTCACTTAAAAACCACTTCGCCATACCGCCTGACTGAATGACATCGGCTAATTTCAAGAATTGTCCGAGTGTAATCATTTCTGTATCAATTGAAATCGGATTTGCCATTATATCGACCTCTTTCAAATATCACTAATATCTAATTGTACTAAAAAAAAACGAATTAGGGAAAGGGAAAACTTGTCGGAGCAGACACCGAATAGAAAAGCTGCCGAAGGGGTCGGCAGCAGTGTATCGGATTAATAGGTTCTGACAGGAAGGATAAGCTGTACAATCGTTTCATCATTCGGCGTGCGAATTAAGAAAGGTCTCATTGCACCTGTAAAGCTTACGCGTATTTCTGCTCCTTCAAGCACCTTTAGTGCATCCAGCATATATTTTGGACTAAAAGAGATATTTAATTCCTCACCTTCAATTTGATCCGCAGCAATTGCTTCCACAACTTTACCGATTTCCGGCGAATTGGAAGAAATTTCAATGGATTCAGCCGGTTTTGCAGACAGTTTTACAACGTTGTTGCGTCCCTCTCTAGCTAAAAGAGATGCACGATCAATGGCTTGAAGGAATTCTTTTGTATTCACAATGATTTCTGTTTTGCTGTCTTGCGGAATCAGGCTGGTTGTGTCTGGATAGTTTCCGTCCAGAAGCCGCGAGAAGAACAAGACGTTTTTCGCTTTAAACAGAACTTGAGTTTCTGTGATCACGATATCTACAAGTTCTTGGTTGTCATCCAAAATCTTGCTGAGTTCAGTCAGGCTTTTTCCCGGAATAACAACGTTATATGATCTGTCTTCTGGAATATCAAGTTTTGCTTTTCTTAATGCAAGACGGTGACTATCCGTTGCAGTGCATAATAATTCACTTTGCTCTACCTTCCAGTTTACACCTGTCAAGATAGGGCGTGTTTCTGAGGTGGACACTGCGAATACTGTTTGTCTGATTAGATTTTTTAACAAATCAGTTGGGATCTGGATCGCATGATGTTCTTCAATCTGCGGCAAGTGCGGATATTCATCAGCATCAAGCCCATTTAGATTAAACTCAGCCTTGCCAGAACGAATAATCGTCAAATACTGATTTTGCACTTCGATTTCTACAGTTGCCATCGGCAGTTTTTTTACGATTTCACTAAAGAAGCGGGCTTGTAAAACGATGCTTCCGGGCTGTTCAATTGTGACGATTTCTTTATCTCCTTCTTCTTTTGGAATGAAGGATTCAATAGAAATATCTGAATCACTTCCTGTAAAGGATACTCCATCATCTGATGCAACGATTTTAATACCAGTCAAAATCGGAATAGTCGTTCTGGATGAAACTGCTTTTAATACATCTTGGACACTTTCAACAAGACGATCTTTTTGAATCGTGAATTTCATTTTTATCCTCCTAACGGATAATGGATTAATATATATATTTTTAAAAAATAGTAGAAGTAATAGTAGGGCCTGTGGATTTGTGGATAAGTTGTGAAAAAGACAGGAAACACAGCCTATCCACATGTGGACAGACTGTGTATGACTCCTGAAAAGTTATTCACACTTTCCCCGAATAATCCTCGGTCCTGCTATTTAAGCTGTTCTTTAATTTCTTTAACATGCTGCTGAAGCTGTTCATCGTCTGCCAGCAGTTTTGAAATTTTTTCATGCGCATGAATAACGGTCGTATGGTCGCGGCCTCCAAACTCTTCACCAATTTTAGGAAGAGAGGAATCAGTCATTTCCCTTGATAGGTACATAGCGATTTGACGCGGGAAAGCTACTGATTTTGTCCGTTTTTTTGCTTTGAAATCTTCGAGCTTAATATTAAATTGCTGGCCTACTACCCTCTGAATTTCTTTTATCGTAATGACTTTCGGTTTTGAAGAAGGAATAATATCCTTCAGCGCTTCAGCGGCAAGATCAGCATTAATATCTTTATTAATTAAAGATGAGTAAGCAACTACTCTGATTAATGCTCCTTCAAGTTCCCGAATATTGCTGTCGATTTGATTTGCGATGTAAAGCATAACCTCGTTTGGAATATCGAGGCCTTCCGCTTTGGCTTTTTTTCTTAAAATCGCAATTCTCGTCTCCAAATCAGGCGGCGTAATATCCGTAATCAGGCCCCATTCAAAACGTGAGCGCAATCTGTCTTCAAGTGTCGGAATCTCTTTTGGCGGTCTGTCACTTGAAATGACGATTTGTTTGCTTTCTTCGTGCAATGTGTTAAATGTATGGAAAAATTCTTCCTGGGTTTGTTCTTTCCCCGCTAGAAATTGAATATCATCTATCAAAAGCACATCAACATTTCGATAGCGATTGCGGAAATCGACGGCTTTATTATCTCGGATAGAGTTGATGAATTCGTTTGTAAATTTCTCAGAAGACAGATAAACCACTTTGGCAGAAGGATTATGATCTATTACATAATGGCCGATTGCATGCATTAAGTGTGTTTTCCCTAAGCCGACGCCCCCATAGATAAATAAAGGGTTGTATGCTTTTGCTGGTGCTTCCGCTACCGCAAGAGAAGCTGCGTGTGCAAATCGGTTTCCAGATCCGATGACAAAAGTATCAAAAGTATATTTTGGATTGAGCATGTTTTGAGGAAAATCAGATGTTTCTTCTTTAACCGCTTTTTTGACTTGCGGTTTTGGCATAAAGTCTTCAACATCTTGATTTTGGGGAATGACAAATTTAATGCTCAATTCTTCCCCGGTTAATTCATATATAGTATCTGCAATCAGATGCAAGTATCTGGACTCCAGCCAGTCTCTGGCAAATTCATTAGGAGCAGTGATCGTCAATGTATCTCCCTGCAGTGAGTGGGCTTTGGTGGATTTCATCCAAGTCTCAAAACTCGGTTTGCTCAACTTTTTTTCGATTTGAGCAAGGGCTTGATTCCACAGGTCTAATATATTTTCCATCTTCCGGCACGTCCCTCCTTTTCGTAGAAAATGTTGTCTTTCTCTGTTATAGAACACAAAAAAAGAGCAAATGGCGCTGGCCATTCGTACACATTAATTGTTGAAAACATATAATATAGTAGATAAATAGCTTTTCGACAAATTTCACAACTTGTGGACAACCTTCTACACAAGCTGTGTGAAATCAATCCACAACTTATCCACACTTTGTGGATAAAGGAAGAAGGCAAGATTAGTAATCAAGAGTTAAAACACAAATATAATACCAAAATAAACGAGAGCTTGCAATGGTTGTCACAATCTTATCCACAAAGCGGACAACCTGTTGAAAAAATCTTGTCCACAGGGGTTGGTAATGTGAAAATGTTGTCGATAACCTCTGTGGATATTAAAAAAAGGCGAAAAAGATATCCACACATCGTGATTTTAGAGGTAAATTGTTTGGATTTGACTTTTTTACGTTAAATTAAGGAATCTGAAAAATAAGGTTTCGAAAGTTGAAAAGGTATGGTATCCTATTATGGTTGCAAGAAATAAACGCACTAGTGAAGTTGACAATGAATAGGTAACGCAAATATAATAAGTAAGACTGTCTTTAACAGCTATTCCTCGAGGGAGGTGTCATAAATGAAAAGAACATTCCAACCGAATAACCGTAAACGCAGTAAAGTTCATGGCTTCAGAAGCCGTATGAGTTCAAAAAACGGTCGTCTAGTTTTAGCACGCCGTCGCCGCAAAGGCAGAAAAGTATTATCAGCTTAGGCCACTGAATAATGTCAGTGGTCTTTTTTCACGTTATGGGAAAAGATAGATGTGATGCATAATGAACCGGGGCATGCTTCCTGGTTCTGGTGCATCTCATTTTCATAATAAATTTTTAAAAGTTTCTGCCAGCCAGTATGGAGTGAGTCAATTGAAGAAGCGAAATCGTTTAAAGAAAAATGAAGACTTTCAAAAAGTGTTTAAGCAGGGGACATCCGTAGCGAACCGCCAGTTTGTCTTATATACGCTTGATCAGCCTGAAAACGATGAGCTGCGTGTCGGGCTTTCCGTCAGCAAAAAAATTGGCAACGCTGTGATGCGAAATCGCATCAAACGTTTGATTCGGCAGGCTTTTCTTGAAGAGAAAGAGAGACTGAAGGAAAAGGATTACATCATTATTGCCAGAAAACCGGCGAGCCAGCTGACATATGAGGAAACGAAAAAAAGTCTGCAGCATCTATTCAGGAAGTCTTCTTTGTATAAGAAATCTTCGTCAAAGTAAGCATTGCGACTGCTTTCTTACTACTTTTAAAAGCGCTTCCTTTCTGGTTGATCAGAAAAAGACACCATTTAAAACTGAAAGATGCTAAAATACATACAAGTATGCTTTGCAATAAAAGAGAGTAAAGATTAATTATAGGAGGAAATGTTGTTGAAAAGGAGAATAGGGTTGCTATTAAGTATGGTTGGCGTATTCATGCTTTTGGCTGGATGCTCGAGTGTGAAAGAGCCGATCACTGCAGATAGTCCGCATTTTTGGGACAAGTACGTAGTATATCCATTGTCTGAGCTCATTACGTATGTAGCGAAATTGACGGGAGATAACTATGGACTTTCAATTATTCTTGTTACCATTTTAATTCGTTTATTAATTTTACCGCTGATGATTAAGCAGCTGAGAAGTTCGAAAGCGATGCAGGCTTTACAGCCGGAAATGCAAAAGCTTAGAGAAAAATACAGCTCAAAGGATCAAAAAACTCAGCAAAAGCTTCAGCAGGAAACCATGGCTTTATTCCAAAAGCATGGTGTCAATCCGTTAGCGGGATGTTTCCCGATTTTAATCCAAATGCCGATTTTAATTGGATTCTATCATGCGATCATGAGAACGCAGGCGATTTCAGAGCATAGTTTCTTATGGTTTGACTTAGGAGAAAAAGATCCTTACTATATTCTTCCTATCGTTGCCGGTGTCGCTACATTTGTTCAGCAAAAGCTGATGATGGCGGGCAACGCGCAGCAAAATCCGCAAATGGCGATGATGCTTTGGATTATGCCAATTATGATTATCGTATTTGCGATTAATTTCCCGGCGGCACTTTCTCTTTATTGGGTAGTCGGTAACTTGTTTATGATTGCGCAAACTTTCCTCATCAAAGGACCTGATATTAAAAAAGATCCTGAACCGCAAAAGGCCGGAGGAAAGAAAAAGTGAGGAATGTGACTGCTGCAGGGCGAAATGTCGATGAAGCAGTACAGTCCGGATTGCAAGAGCTGGAATTAACGAAGGATAAGGTAGAAATTACCGTTATCGAAGAGGGAAACAAAGGGTTTCTCGGTATTTTCGGCAAAAAGCCGGCGGTCGTAAAGCTTGTTGAAAAGATAGACCCGATTCAGCAAGCGAAGTCTTATCTTCAGGGGATTGCCGAAGCCATTGCCGGGAAGTCTGATGTGACTGTTCAAGAAAGTAAAAAGACAGTACGTTTCCATATAACAGGTGAAAAAGCGGCATTGTTGATTGGGAAAAGAGGACAAACCTTGAATGCCCTTGAAACTTTGACACAGCTTGTCCTTAATCGGTATCCAGGCCAATATAAAAATGTGACGGTGGATGCAGAAAATTATCGTTTGAAAAGAAAAGATACACTGAGTCAGCTGGCTATCAGGCTTGCAGACCAGGTTTTGAAAACGAAAAAGGCAGTTCATCTTGAACCTATGCCATCCAGTGAAAGAAAAATCATTCATGATACTCTTTCTGGATATGCAAATCACCAGATCAAAACGTATTCAATGGGTGAAGGCGAAAATCGTCATCTCGTTATTTCCCATAAAAGATAGCATAAAACCGAAGTCCGGTAAAAATCGGATTTCGGTTTTTTTATATGAAAAAATCTATTTTCCCTAGTAATATCAAGCTTTTGCCGTTTAAGTTTTTTCTTTTTAGGTGTATCCTGTTGATAAAAAGGAAGTTCAGGAAATAAAATTAATTGTTATTCACATGTGGATAAGTTAAAGTAATAGGGGGCGAATTCCTAATTCTGTGGATAACACGTCTTCC
Source organism: Bacillus sp. N12A5 (assembly GCF_026790125.1). Taxonomy (NCBI): domain Bacteria; kingdom Bacillati; phylum Bacillota; class Bacilli; order Caryophanales; family Bacillaceae; genus Bacillus; species Bacillus sp. N12A5. Next base: position 12,296 of record NZ_JALAMR010000006.1, read on the forward strand.
ACTTCGAACCAAACTATGTTATCTTTTAGTTTTGGCATAATAAAAATTTTTTTATATAGATGAAAGTATAAGTAAAGAGAGGTGAACAGCATGGATACAATTGCAGCAATTTCCACACCGATGGGTGAAGGCGCGATTGCGATTGTACGGTTGAGCGGACCAGAGGCAATTCAAATCGCAGATAAAATTTATAAAGGGCCGAAGGGGAAAACACTTAGCTCGGTCGAATCACATACGATTCATTATGGTCATATCGTAGACAGACCTTCGGATCGTGTCGTTGAGGAAGTAATGGTATCAGTGTTAAAGGCACCGAGAACTTTTACACGTGAAGATGTCATCGAAATTAACTGTCACGGGGGAATTGTGACTGTGAACCAAGTGCTTCAGCTCGCATTGAGAGAGGGAGCGAGACTTGCTGAGCCGGGGGAATTTACGAAACGTGCGTTTTTAAACGGCCGAATCGATCTTTCACAGGCGGAAGCGGTTATGGACTTAATCAGAGCGAAAACGGATCGGGCAATGAATGTCGCCATGAATCAAATGGAAGGGCGTCTTTCTGCTTTGGTGCGCCGTTTGCGCAGTGAGATTTTAGAAACACTGGCTCATGTTGAGGTAAATATCGATTATCCGGAGTACGATGATGTAGAAGAAATGACGCATCAGCTTTTGGTTGAAAAGGCAACAGCCGTGAAAAAAGAAATCGAGGCGCTGCTGAGGACCTCTGAGCAAGGGAAAATCTTGCGTGAAGGTCTTTCTACTGTCATTATCGGCCGGCCGAATGTAGGAAAATCATCACTTTTGAACAGTCTCGTTCATGAAGCGAAAGCTATTGTCACCGATATTCCCGGAACGACTCGGGATGTAATTGAGGAATACGTCAATGTAAGAGGTGTTCCGCTTCGTCTGGTTGATACAGCAGGTATTCGTGAAACAGAGGATATTGTAGAACGAATCGGTGTTGAACGTTCTCGCCAGGTTCTAAAGGAAGCAGATCTGATTTTACTTGTGCTTAATTATAGTGAAGAGCTTTCTGAAGAAGACGTGAAGCTTTTTGAAGCCGTTGAGGGCATGGACGTTATCGTGATTATGAATAAGACTGACCTTGAGGCGAAGATCGACACTGAGCGTGTCCGTGAGCTTGCCAATGGACGTCCAGTTGTTACGACATCTCTTTTAAAAGAGGAAGGCATCAATGATCTGGAAGAAGCGATTCAGTCGCTGTTCTACACGGGTGCCATTGAAAGCGGAGATCTGACTTATGTCAGCAATACACGTCATATTTCTATTTTACAGCAAGCAAAACGTGCCATTGAAGATGCGCTTAGCGGCATCGAACAGGATGTCCCGATCGACATGGTGCAAATTGACCTTACAAGATGCTGGGAGCTTTTAGGCGAGATCATCGGAGATTCCGTCCACGAAAGCTTAATTGATCAGCTCTTTTCACAATTCTGTTTAGGAAAATAATAAAAGGAGGAACAAGAATCATGGGGTATGAAGCAGGCCAATACGATGTGATTGTGATTGGCGCCGGGCATGCCGGTGTTGAGGCTGCCCTCGCATCTGCACGCCAAGGCGCCAAAACGCTTGTCTTGACCATCAACTTAGATATGGTTGCATTTATGCCATGTAATCCGTCTGTCGGCGGCCCCGCAAAAGGGATTGTCGTCCGCGAAATTGACGCGCTAGGCGGAGAAATGGGCAGAAACATCGATAAAACGCATATTCAAATGAGAATGCTGAATACTGGAAAAGGTCCTGCGGTCCGTGCATTGCGTGCGCAAGCAGACAAATTCCAATATCAGCACGAAATGAAAAATACGCTTGAAAAAGAACCAAACTTAACATTGCTCCAAGGAATAGTGGAGCGGCTGATCGTTGAAGACGGCGAATGCCGCGGTGTGATTACACAAACCGGCGCACATTATCGTGCGAAAGCAGTTGTCATGACAACAGGGACATATTTAAGAGGACGAATCATCCTTGGCGATCTGTCTTACTCAAGCGGTCCGAACAACCAGCAGCCTTCTATTAAGCTTTCTGAGCATTTGGAGGAACTGGGGTTTGACCTTGTTCGGTTTAAAACAGGTACGCCGCCTCGCGTAAAAAGTGACACGATTGATTACAGCAAAACGGAAATTCAGCCTGGTGACGAAGTGCCGCGCGCTTTCTCATATGAAACAGTGGAGTATATTACAGATCAGCTCCCTTGCTGGCTGACATATACGAGCCCTGAGACACATGAGATTATTGACAGCAACCTGCATCGTTCACCGATGTATTCCGGTATGATTAAGGGTACAGGCCCAAGATACTGCCCATCCATTGAGGATAAAGTGGTCCGTTTTAATGATAAACCGCGCCACCAAATCTTCCTTGAACCGGAAGGCAGAAATACGCAGGAAGTCTATGTCCAAGGATTATCTACAAGTCTTCCAGAAGATGTACAGCAGAGAATGCTTGCAACGATTCCGGGTCTTGAAAACGTGCAAATGATGAGAGCCGGCTATGCGATCGAGTACGATGCGATTGTACCGACACAGCTATGGCCGACACTTGAAACGAAAAAAATCGCAAACCTTTATACTGCAGGCCAAATTAACGGAACATCCGGTTATGAGGAGGCTGCGGGACAAGGCATTATGGCGGGAATCAATGCAGGTCGAAAAGCGCTTGGAAAAGAAGAAGTGATTCTGAGCCGTTCTGACGCTTACATTGGTGTTCTGATTGATGACCTTGTGACAAAAGGAACAAATGAACCATACCGTCTTTTGACATCACGTGCTGAATACAGATTGCTTCTCCGTCATGACAATGCTGATTTGCGTCTGACAGAAATCGGACACCGCATTGGATTGATTTCTGATGAGCGCTATGCTGCTTTCGAAAAGAAAAAAGCGGCAATTGAAGCGGAGAAAAAACGTCTGCATTCTGTGATTATCAAGCCGTCTCCGGAAAATCAAGAATATATCCGTTCTCTTGGCGGAAGCGAATTGAAAGATGGCGTTCGCGGCACAGACTTGATGAAACGTCCTGAAATGAACTATGAAACAGTCACAAAACTGGCGCCGCCAGAAGTGCCGGTTCCTCAAGACGTGGCAGAACAAGTAGAAATCCAAGTGAAATATGAAGGATATATTGAAAAATCTCTTCAGCAAGTGGAGAAACTGAAGAAGATGGAAAATAAAAAAATTCCGGATCGAATTGATTATGACGCAATTAAAGGGATTGCGACTGAGGCGCGTCAAAAGCTGAAAAACGTGCGGCCTTTGTCTGTTGCCCAAGCTTCCCGCATTTCCGGTGTAAACCCGGCGGACATTTCAATTCTATTGGTGTATTTAGAGCAGGGACGCATTGCGAAGATAGCCGAATAGAAAGGATGACGGCATGAATATTGAAGAATTCACTTCTGGTTTGGCGGAAAAAGGGATCTCCCTTTCTCCCCGTCAGCTGGAGCAATTTGAACTGTATTTCGACATGCTGGTTGAATGGAACGAAAAAATCAATCTGACTTCAATTACAGAGAAAAAAGAAGTGTATCTTAAGCATTTTTATGATTCCATTACAGCAGCTTTTTATGTCGACTTCAATCAGGTGAACACGATTTGTGATGTCGGAGCGGGAGCGGGTTTTCCGAGTCTTCCGATTAAAATATGCTTTCCGCACCTTCATGTCACAATCGTGGATTCACTAAACAAACGGATTACGTTTTTAGAGAAATTGTCTGAAGCTTTGCAATTGGAGAATACGACATTCTGCCATGACAGGGCTGAAACATTCGGACAGCGGAAAGACGTTAGGGAAAGCTATGATATTGTGACGGCGAGAGCAGTTGCAAGACTATCTGTTTTAAGTGAACTTTGCCTGCCTCTAGTGAAGAAAAACGGTTTATTTGTTGCTTTAAAAGCGGCATCAGCTGAAGAAGAACTGAATGCAGGTAAAAAAGCAATCACGACGCTTGGAGGAGAACTTGAGAATATCCATTCCTTTAAGCTGCCTATTGAAGAAAGCGATCGTAATATTATGGTGATACGCAAGACAAAAAATACACCTAAGAAGTATCCAAGAAAACCGGGAACTCCTAATAAATCGCCAATTGAAGGGTAATTTAGCCAGCCTGATATGACAATACCATCATATTTTCATCAAAATTGATGGATGTACAGCAGGAAAAACCATGAGAAAATAGAATTATAAAAATGGCAGTTTTTAAAGGTGGTGTAGGTACATGAAGCATTCATTCTCTCGTTTCTTCGGGCTTGGTGAGAAGGAACAGGAACCGGAGATTGCTGAACATGATACAAACAAAGAAGAGATTCTGGAAATACCGGTAAATGCTATCGTTCCCAACCGTTTTCAGCCACGCACCATTTTCTCAGATGAAAAAATCAAAGAGTTAGCAATGACCATTCATACACACGGCATTATTCAGCCGATTGTTGTCAGGCATACAGAAGAAGAAGGCCAATACGAACTCATTGCAGGTGAAAGACGCTGGAGAGCGGTGCAATCGCTCGAGTGGGAAAAGATTCCGGCAATTATTAAGGATTTTTCCGACACGGAAACCGCTTCTGTTGCGTTAATTGAAAACTTGCAGCGGGAAGAACTGTCTTCTATTGAGGAAGCGCATGCCTATGCTCGGCTTCTTGAACTGCATGATTTAACACAGGAAGCACTTGCACAACGTTTAGGAAAAGGGCAGTCTACAATTGCGAATAAGCTGCGGTTATTAAAGCTGCCTCAGCCGGTCCAAGACGCGATTATGGAGAAGAAAATCACCGAGCGTCATGCCAGAGCGCTGATTCCGCTGAAACAGCCTGAGCTCCAAGTTACACTGCTCACAGAGATTATTGAGAAAAGTCTAAATGTAAAGCAGACGGAAGACCGCGTGGTGAAAATGCTGGAGCAAGGTCAAAGAAAACCAAAGCCGAGGCGCAAAGCGTTCAGCAGAGATACAAGAATAGCAATGAACACGATTCGCCAGTCTCTATCAATGGTTGAAGACAGCGGTGTAAAATTGAATACGGAAGAAGAAGAATTTGAAGAGTATATTCAATTAACGATTCGCATACCAAAATAAAAGCTCTCCTGAAAAGCAGGAGAGCTTTTTATAATTGCACTAAAAGGAATTTAATTACTTTTAGTGTGTATTGTTATATTAGAATTCTTTTCTTTGAGCTTGTGGATAAATTCTTCTGTATGTCGCGGTGATATCACTGCATGTCCCCATCCCCCCTGATAATATACCGTGATGGCATGGCGAGAGCCGATCAGGCGAAACCCTGACCATAGCTTCTTTTTTTGAACCACTCTTTCGATTTTTTCGTAAGGAATTTGATGTTTGATCAGTCCGGCTTTAATGATCAGGTGGTGCTCCTTCAATAGATATCTCAGGTCAATAAAGCTCCAAATGATGAGCACATTTAAAAGAGTCAGCAGAATGAAAATGATCCAACCGGAAACACTCATATTTCCCAGTACGAAAGGAACAATGGCATCTGCCTGTATCAGTAATATGAGAAACACAATCATCAGCGTAACGGGTACATCTCTCTTTGTTTGATAAACCATTATCTCACCGTCCTGTTTCCGCGTTATGCACTGTTACTTCTTCTTTTTTTCTTTAAGAAATTCCTTTTTTAAGTCAAAAAAACATAGAAATTGCAGAATTTATAAGGGAAAGCATAAAGCGTGCTTGAATTTTCAATTATTTCCCTTCTGAATCGGAACAAAATGATGAAAAAAATGAAACGCTTTAATCTTTTTTTGATAGAATAGAAGCAAGATAGTACATGTTCATGTGAAAGTAGGTGACATCGTGGGAAAAATCATAGCAATTACGAACCAAAAAGGCGGGGTCGGCAAAACAACGACGTCTGTCAACCTTGGGGCATGTTTGGCTTACATAGGGAAAAGGGTTCTGCTGGTAGATATTGATCCGCAGGGAAATGCGACAAGCGGATTAGGGATTGAAAAAGCCGATGTAGAGCAGTGTGTGTACGATATTTTAGTAGATGATGCAGATGTAATAGATATTATTAAAGCAACGACAGTAGAGAATTTGGACGTAATTCCAGCAACGATTCAGCTTGCCGGAGCTGAAATCGAGCTGGTTCCGACGATTTCAAGAGAAGTAAGACTAAAGAGGGCGCTTGAAGCAGTAAAGCAGAATTATGATTATATTATCATTGATTGTCCGCCGTCATTGGGACTCCTGACGATTAATGCGCTTACGGCCTCAGATTCCGTGGTGATTCCTGTACAGTGCGAATATTACGCCTTAGAAGGGCTCAGCCAGTTATTAAACACAGTACGCCTTGTGCAGAAGCACTTGAATACTGATTTAATGATTGAAGGAGTATTGCTGACAATGCTTGATGCACGGACAAATCTCGGCATTCAAGTTATTGAAGAGGTTAAAAAATATTTTAGAGATAAAGTATATAAGACGGTTATTCCGCGTAATGTCCGTCTGAGCGAGGCACCGAGTCACGGAAAACCCATCATTTTATACGATCCGCGGTCAAGAGGTGCGGAAGTATATTTAGATTTAGCAAAGGAAGTGGCTGCGAATGGCTAAAGGCCTTGGAAAAGGGATTAATGCGTTGTTTAATCAGGTCGATTTGTCTGAAGAGACAGTAGAAGAAATAAAAGTTGCCGATTTACGCCCTAATCCTTATCAGCCAAGAAAACACTTTGATGACGAGGCATTAGCTGAACTAAAAGAATCTGTGCTGCAGCATGGCATTCTTCAGCCGCTAATCGTCAGAAAATCTTTAAAAGGCTATGATATTGTTGCGGGTGAACGGCGTTTTCGAGCGGCAAAGCTGGCGGGCTTAGACACGGTTCCGGCGATTGTCCGGGAATTATCAGAGGCATTAATGAGAGAAATTGCTTTATTAGAAAACCTTCAGCGTGAAGATTTATCACCGCTTGAAGAGGCTCAGGCCTATGATTCATTACTGAAACACTTAGACCTCACGCAAGAACAGCTTGCCAAACGTCTTGGGAAAAGCAGACCGCATATTGCGAATCATTTAAGATTGCTGACACTTCCAGAAAACATTCAACAGCTTATTGCCGAAGGTACGCTTTCTATGGGACATGGACGCACGCTTCTTGGCTTGAAAAACAAAAATAAGCTTGAGCCGCTTGTTCAAAAGGTGATTGCAGAGCAGCTCAATGTCCGTCAGCTTGAGCAGCTGATTCAGCAGTTAAATCAGAATGTTCCACGTGAAACAAAGAAAAAAGAACCTGTGAAAGACGCGATTCTAAAGGAACGGGAATCCTATCTCCAAAATTATTTTGGAACAACTGTTAATATTAAAAGACAGAAGAAAAAAGGCAAAATTGAAATTGAATTTTTCTCTAATGAAGACCTTGACCGGATTTTAGAGCTTTTGTCTGAACGAGAATCGTAAATGAAGAAACCATCTTTCAAGTGAAGATGGTTTTTGTTTTATATTCGTCCGGTGAGTCTTTGCAGCGGGCTCAGGCGTTCCTGCCTCCACTCTGTCCGATCTGTTAAACTTAGTCCCTCAGCCAGAACATTTGCCATATTCATGACCAGGTTCAGCCTTGTATTTTGTAAAACAAAGTATTCCATAAAACCGCTCACATTCACAATTCCATTAATATGAAGATCTCCCACTTCAGGAAGGTCTTTTTGCACGCCGGCTCCGGGTTTTAATGGCCCGTCTCCAATCTGAAACGACCCTACACTTTTGACGCGTCCTAAGCATGCATCGACTGCAATAATAAATGGGTTTTTATGTAATTTTTGAATATCATTGATTTTATCCTTCATGTTCACAGCATGAACGGGGTCTGATAAGGTGCCATAGACGTGGAATCTGGAGAGCTGCATCTGATTAAGTTTCATTCCTACGAGCGGGCCTAATGAATCACCGGTTGAACGGTCTGTTCCGATACAAACCACAACAATTGGTTTGCCGGCAGCTTTACGTAAGGATGATGAAAGGATGGTTTGGATTTGTTTTGGTGCAGCTGCATCTGTATGTGAAACATATTGCTTTACTCGTTCCTGGGAGGAAAAAAGCCCGCCTTTTCGATTCATAGGTTTCACTTCCTTGTTATAGTAGGTAACAGAATAGCTATGGTGTTTGTGTAGATATGTAAGGTTGTTTACAGTATATCCAGCAGAACGTTCTTTTATGCTTTGTGTATGGTATCAAAATAGAGGAATGATATGAGTGGTTAGTTGGTTGCTTATACGTATTGTGCCCCGATGCCTCGATGATGATCAAGCTGTGGTCTGCTGACAAAACAGTTGATAATGAATAGATGTTTATATTGGGATAGGGCCATACCGAAAAAGGTTAGGATGCTGGGGAAGATGCATGCAGAGGGTCTTTCCTTATTTCCGCGGACAAACTAATATCCCATTTTAGACTGCCTTCATCGGCAGTATTTTTATGTGTATTTCGTATGATAATTTCACCTTGTGGCCAATGTCTGTGAAAATATGGCATGTTTGCTTTCTGTTATTTATATAGTAGCAATAACGGGAACAGCTGAACTCTGTGCTATGAGGTGATGATGTTGTGGAGAGCCGGAATGAAGTGGATGCTGCTCATATTAGGGAGCCTGATCGGGGCCGGATATGCGAGCGGTCAGGAGATTTGGCAGTTTTTTGGGGCGGAAAGCGGCCTTGCTATTGTGTTGTTTACAATCATGTTCATTTTCACGTCTTATATTGTGATGAAAATCAGCTTTAAGGTTCAATCCACTCATTTTCTGCCGGTTCTGGAACATTTGATGGGACCATGGCTGGCGAAAGTTTATGATGTCCTCATCATTTTCTATTTGTTTTCGACGACTATGGTGATGATTGCCGGAGGCGGTGTGACACTTCAAATGTACAAGCTTCCTTTCTGGTGGGGAATCGCGCTGATTTGCATTGTGACAGTGTGTTTGTTTTTCTGGGATGTGAAAGGAATATTATCAGTGAATGGCATTTTAATACCTGTTTTAGTAGCGGGGCTGCTGTATGCGCTGATTTCCTTTCAGAGCACGCATCACCATACGTGGACGATTGATTTGACTCGGCAGTATAACTGGCCTGCAAGCATTACCTTTACCTCTTTAAACATCCTTTCAGTTGTCGCGATTTTATCCTCAGTTGGGAAAGAAATGAAAGGACTCGGAGAAGCGAAGATTGCAAGTGTGGCAAGCGGACTTTTTTTTGGCGTGATCTCTTTTGTTTATAATGAAACGTTAGTGGAGCTGGCTGGCTCCCTTTCTCAGTTTGAAATACCGTTGTTCGCTGTTCTGGAGGGTGCGCCTTATCTTCTTTTTTTATGTATGACAGCGGTGCTGTGCCTGGCGATTTACACGACGACGGTAGCAGGGTTGCTGGGGCTGTCCAGCCGGCTGATGGCGTTTGTTCATTTGCCGAGATGGATGATTGTGTTGATTCTATTAGCGTTGATGGTGCCTTTTACTTCTTTCGGCTTTTCTGATTTGATCGCGTTTTTGTACCCGATATACGGGATGCTGAATTTGTATTTGTTGGTTTGTTTGCTGTTATATCCTATTTTGAGTAAATGGAAATAAGAGGATCTCTCTCTTTTCGGATATCTTGATTGCTCTTATGATCAGTTTTTTTGTACAATAGATACAGCAGTTTATGAAAAGAGGTGAAGGGTCTTGGCGGATAAAGACTTTGGCCTGAATGATGTTGTAGAAATGAAAAAACCGCATCCATGCGGCGCGAACAGCTGGAAAATTATACGCATGGGAATGGATATTCGAATTAAGTGTGAGGGATGTTCTCACAGTGTGATGATTCCGAGAAAAGAATTTGAAAGAAAACTAAAAAAAGTACTAATTAAGCATGAGGAGCCTACTTCGTAAAAGGCTGGCACTCATGCTTTTTCATATAGAAGGTAAGGAGAAGACGGCGATGAGCAAAGTGCATCAGTCAGCATGTCCGCTGAATTGCTGGGACAGCTGCGGCTTTTTGGTGACGGTTGATGACGGAAAGGTAACAAAAGTGGACGGAGATCCGAACCACCCGATTACGGAAGGCAAAATCTGCGGCCGCGGCAGAATGCTTGAGACAAAAACAAATTCGCCTGAGCGGCTTCGCTATCCGATGAAAAAACAAAATGGCGAGTTTGTGCGGATTTCCTGGGAGCAGGCGCTAGATGAAATTGCCGATAAGCTTCGGGAGATCAAGGAAACGTCAGAAACGACTGCTGTTTTGCACAGCCATGATTATGCCAATAACGGTTTGTTAAAAGCGCTAGATCAGCGTTTTTTTAATGGATATGGCGGCGTGACTGAAATTGTCGGGAGCATATGCTGGGGCTCCGGTATCGAGGCGCAAAGCTGGGATTTCGGACGTTCATATGGGCACGGCCCGCTTGATATTTACAACAGCAAGCATGTTGTGGTGTGGGGAAGAAATGTATCGAGAACGAATATGCACTTATACCATCATTTGCAGCAGGTAAAGAAAAAGGGTGCCACGCTTACAGTGATTGATCCGATCTTCAACCCGACTGCCAAGCTTGCAGACCGCTATATCTCTGTAAAGCCTGGAATGGATGGATGGCTTGCGGCGGCTGTGTTGAAGGTTCTGATTGAGACAGGAAGAACGGATGAGACGTTTATTTCTGAGCACTCTGTCGGTTTTGATGATGTAAAAGAGCTTTTGGACAGCGTTTCTTTAGAGGAGTTTATTGTGAAAACAGAAACTTCAATGGAGGAGCTGGAGTTTCTGGCTGGTTTGTATGCTGACGGCCCGGTGTCCACCTTTATGGGGCTTGGCATGCAGCGATATAAAAACGGCGGCGAAACGATTCGCTGGATTGATGCACTCGTTGCGGCAAGCGGAAATGTTGGAATCAAAGGCGGCGGCGCAAATTTCGGGAATGTCCAGGTTGGGGAGAGCTTTGCAAAAACGAAGCTGACACTGCCGGAATTAAAAACAACGTCGCGTTCGTTTTCAATGATGACACAGGCTGAAGAGGTGTTGACGGCTTCTGATCCAGCGATTGAGATGATCATTGTGACGTGCGGGAACCCGCTGACTCAGGTGCCGAATACCAATAAGGTAAGACAAGCGTTTGAAAACGTGCCAATGACGGTGGCGATTGATTCTATCATGACAGATACGGCAAAGCTGTGTGATTATGTGCTGCCGACAGCCACTGTTTTTGAAGAAGAGGATATCTACTATTCTAGTATGTATCATCATTACGTTCAGTACGGGAAGAAGCTTGTGGAGCCGCAAGGGGAAGCGAAGCCGGACAGCTGGATTTGGTCAGAGCTTGCAAAACGCCTCGGATTTGGTGAGCTGTTTGAATACAGTACTGACGAGTTTTTGGAGATGGGGCTTTCTTCATTGGAAACTGAGGATGTGACACTGGAGCGATTGAAAGAAAAAGGGCACCTCCCTCTTCCAGTTAAGCAGGTGCCATGGGATGATTATAAGTTCCTGACGCCGAGCGGCAAATATGAATTTACTTCGTCGCTAGCTGAGGAAAAAGGATTGAGCGGTTTGCTTCAATTACATGTGCCTGAAGAATCTGTATTCCATAATGAGGAGTTAGCTGAAAAGTATCCTTACACACTTTTATCAATTCACCCGCAGCGCTCTAACCATTCGCAGCATGTGCCGTTTATTGAAAAGCTTCAGCACATTCAAGTGGATATTTCTCCGGATATAGCGGCTGAGCAGAATCTTCAGGACGGAGACGAGGTTGCTGTCTTTAATGACCGCGGGCGCTTGGCGGGCAAGGTGAAAGTGATGAAGCAGGCTCATCCGAAGACGATTAATATAGATGAAGGCATGTGGGCGGCTTTTGGAGGTTCAGTCAATGCGCTTACAAATGATACAAATTCCGATAATGGCATGGGAAGTACGCTTTTTGACTGTTTAGTAGGCTTGAAAAAAGCATAATCAAAGGGATTGGCAGGCTGAAAATGCAGTTTTGTCAGCTTGTCTTTTCCAGTGAACCTCCTTATAATTGCTCTAGGTTCAAAATACGTTTATACAATGATGGTTTTATATAGAGGAGATGAAAGAATGGCTTTAACAGCTGGAATTGTTGGTTTGCCAAACGTCGGGAAATCAACACTATTTAACGCAATTACTCAGGCCGGTGCCGAATCAGCCAACTACCCGTTCTGTACAATTGATCCGAACGTGGGAATTGTAGAAGTACCCGACGAACGTCTGCAAAAGCTGACTGAGCTGGTCAAACCGAAGAAGACTGTGCCAACTGCTTTTGAATTTACTGATATTGCAGGTATCGTGAAAGGCGCATCCAAAGGAGAAGGGCTCGGAAATAAATTTCTTTCCCACATTCGCCAGGTTGATGCAATTTGCCACGTTGTCCGCGCTTTTTCTGATGACAACATAACACACGTTTCCGGAAAAGTTGATCCGATTGATGACATTGAAACGATTAATCTTGAACTGGTTCTCGCGGACATGGAAACGGTTGAAAAGCGGATTACACGCGTCAGCAAACTTGCGAAGCAAAAAGATAAAGACGCTGTGTTTGAGTTTGAGATTTTGTCTAAACTGAAAGAAGCGTTTGAGAACGAAAAGCCAGCCCGTTCTGTTGAGTTTACTGACGAGCAGCAAAAGCTTGTGAAACAGCTTCATTTACTTACATCTAAGCCTATTTTGTACGTAGCGAATGTGAGCGAAGATGAAGTGGCTGATCCGTCTGACAATGAGTATGTAGCGAAGATTCGTGAATATGCTGCCGGCGAAAATGCGGAAGTTATCGTTGTGTGTGCGAAAATCGAATCTGAAATCGCTGAGCTTGAAGGCGAAGAAAAGCAAATGTTCCTAGAGGAGCTGGGTATCGAAGAATCAGGCTTAGATCAGCTGATCAAAGCATCTTACTCCCTTCTAGGCCTTGCAACATATTTCACAGCAGGTGAACAGGAAGTGAGAGCTTGGACGTTCAAAAAGGGCATGAAAGCCCCTGAGTGTGCAGGAATTATTCATAGTGACTTTGAGCGCGGCTTCATTCGTGCTGAAACTGTTGCTTATGAGGATCTTCTTGCGGGAGGCGGCATGGCAGGAGCCAAAGAAGCAGGAAAAGTCCGTCTCGAAGGAAAAGAATATGTGGTCCAAGACGGAGATGTCATTCATTTCCGATTTAATGTATAGGATGCAGTTGTAAAGGGACAAGAGCTTTGGTATAATATAAAATTGTGAGTAATAGAATTATTGCTCCTTGCCCATTATGGGCCGCTTAGTCCAAAAGGAGGTGCAAACAGATGAGAAAGTACGAAGTTATGTACATTATCCGCCCAAACATTGACGATGAGTCTAAAAAAGCAGTTATCGAACGTTTCAACAACGTTCTGACTTCTAACGGTGCGGAGATCACTGGAACAAAGGATTGGGGTAAACGTCGTCTTGCTTACGAAATCAAAGATTTCCGCGACGGTTTCTACCAAATCGTAAACGTTCAATCTGAAGCTGCGGCAGTTCAAGAATTTGACCGTCTAGCTAAGATCAGTGACGATATCATTCGCCACATTGTTGTTAAAGAAGAAGAGTAAGCAATATTGAAATATATAATGGTAAAAGGTGGTCTTTCTTATGCTTAACCGAGTTGTATTAGTCGGAAGACTGACAAAAGACCCAGAGCTTCGTTATACGCCAAACGGTGCGGCTGTTGCTACGTTTACTCTTGCTGTGAATCGTACTTTTACGAACCAGTCCGGAGAACGTGAGGCCGATTTCATTAATTGTGTCACTTGGAGAAGACAAGCCGAAAACGTTGCAAACTTCCTGAAAAAAGGGAGCCTTGCAGGCGTAGATGGCCGTTTACAAACAAGAAATTATGAAAACCAGCAAGGACAGCGTGTCTTCGTGACCGAGGTCCAAGCTGAAAGTGTTCAATTTCTTGAGCCGAAAAACGGCGGCGGTTCTGGTTCAGGTGGATACAACGAAGGAAACAGCGGCGGAGGCCAGTACTTTGGCGGAGGCCAAAACGATAATCCATTCGGCGGAAATCAAAACAACCAGAGACGAAATCAGGGGAATAGCTTTAATGATGACCCATTTGCCAACGATGGCAAACCGATTGACATCTCGGATGATGATCTTCCATTCTAATGTGATTATCGCCTAAAATGAAAAAGAAAGGAGGGAAATGACAATGGCAGGAGGACGCAGAGGCGGTCGTGCGAAACGCCGTAAAGTGTGTTATTTCACTTCTAACGGTATCACGCACATCGACTACAAAGATGTAGATCTTCTTAAAAAGTTTGTTTCTGAGCGCGGTAAAATTTTACCACGTCGTGTAACTGGAACAAACGCTAAATACCAACGTAAATTGACTGCAGCGATCAAACGCGCTCGTCAAATGGCTTTACTTCCGTACGTAAGCGGTGAGTAAGCTGATACGTAAAGAGCAAGGGCCTTCGGGTTCTTGCTCTTTTTTATAGGGGGATGAACATGAAGCTGATTTCTTGGAATGTAAACGGCCTGCGGGCTGTCATGAGAAAGATGGACTTCCTCTCTTATTTGAAAGAAGAGGATGCAGATATCATATGTCTTCAGGAAACGAAGATACAGGCCGGCCAGGTTGATCTTCAGCCTGATGGCTATCATGTGTATTGGAATTATGCAGTAAAAAAAGGATACTCTGGCACGGCTGTTTTTTCAAAACAAGAGCCGCTGCGTGTCATGTACGGTATCGGAATAGAAGAGCATGACCAAGAAGGCAGAGTGATTACGCTGGAGTTTGAAAACGTGTTTGTGATGACCGTTTACACGCCTAATTCTAAAAGAGGATTGGAGCGGATCGATTATCGTATGCAATGGGAAGAGGCTTTATTATCATATATCCTCGAATTGGACAAGAAAAAACCAGTCATTTTATGCGGTGATTTGAATGTAGCGCATCAGGAAATTGATTTGAAGAATCCAAAGGCGAACCGGAATAACGCTGGGTTTTCAGATCAAGAAAGAGGAGCATTCACTCGTTTCTTGGAAGCTGGATTTATTGACTCCTTCCGTCATGTCTATCCAGATCTTGAAGGCGCTTATTCCTGGTGGTCGTACCGTGCCGGCGCCCGGGACAGAAATATTGGATGGCGCATCGATTATTTTATTGTTTCTGAAAGGCTTAAGGAACAGATTGAGGATGCCGGCATATCAGCAGACGTCATGGGTTCCGACCATTGTCCTGTTGAACTTATGATCAATATATGATGTGATAGCAGTAAGGATTTTACACTTACTGCTTTTTTATTTGAAAAAGGAGAAAGAGATGGCAAACATAAAAGAGATTGCGAGACTGGCAAATGTATCTGTTTCGACTGTTTCACGTGTATTGAATCATCATCCGTACGTGTCTGAAGAAAAGAGAAGACATGTTCATCAAGTCATAAAGGAATTAGATTACACACCAAATCGAACTGCAATCGATCTCATTCGCGGGAAAACCCATACGGTCGGTGTGATTCTGCCTTATAACGACCATCCCTGCTTTGATAAAATCATAAACGGGATCACCAAGGCGGCCTTTCAGCATGAATACGCAACGACCCTCCTCCCCACCAATTATAACCCCGCTATTGAAATCAAATATTTAGAGCTGTTAAGAACGAAGAAAATAGATGGTCTCATTATTACATCCCGTGCCAATGACTGGGACAGCATTATCGCTTATCAGGAGTATGGGCCGATCATCGCTTGTGAGGATACCAGCGACATTGATGTGCCTTGTGCGTACAACGACAGAAAGACTGCTTATGCAGAGAGCTTTCGCTATCTAAAGAGCCGCGGACATGAGAATATCGCTTTTACGTGCGTCAGAGAAGCCGACAGGAGTCCGAGCACCGCTGATAAAGCTGCGGCCTATAAAGCCGTCTGCGGGACCCTGGAGAACCGTCATATGCTGTCCGGATGCAACGATATGAATGACGGTGAGCGGGCAGCTAAACACTTTTATAATAGCCGACAGGTTCCAACGGCTATTTATGCAAATAGTGATGAAGTGGCAGCTGGAATTCACGTATTTGCCCAAAAGAATAAATGGGATGTTGAAATCATCGGTGAGGGGAATTCTTCTATCAGCCGTGTTCTCGGTTTTCCGTCGCTTGATTTGAATCTTGAGCAGCTCGGCATCGCAGCATTTTCCCTATTTTTGCAGGATGAACCCGTTGATATTAAAATTCAGCATCAATTTGAGAAAAAGGCTTGAACTGAAATGCATTTCATACCTTATAACTTCAGTGAAGGTGAAGGAGGAGGAAGACATGCGGATTGAACATACAGCGATCTGGGTCAAAGATTTAGAGCGAATGAAGTCTTTTTATGAAACGTATTTTAATGGCGAAGCGAATGATTTGTATCATAATGAGAAAAAAGATTTTAAGTCTTATTTTATTACGTTTGATTCCGGAGCAAGGCTGGAAATTATGAATAAAGGGAATGTGACTGACCCGCCTTCACAAACAATGACAGGCTGGGCACACATTGCCTTTTCCGTTGGAAGCCGGGAGAAGGTTGATGAACTGACTGATCGATTGAAGAAGGATGGTTTTGCAGTAGTCAACGGCCCAAGGACAACCGGAGACGGCTACTATGAAAGTGTGATTGAAGATGATGAAGGGAATTTGATTGAGATTACAATTTGACATCGCGGAAACCCCGCGAGGAAGTTGAGGAAATGCAGTGAGATCAGTGCGGCAGATCCGCACTGACTTTTTTTTAAATCTGTTTTGCGTTCGTATTAGGACCGAAGCAAATTAACAGCAAGGAGCACGCGAGCCAGCATCCGCCGATAAATAAAAAGACGCTGACATAGCCGAGCTGAACAGCGATAAACCCGACAAGCAGTGAGCCGAAAATGTTTGAAAAGCGGCCGAGGCCATAGGCTAAACCGCTGCCGGACGAACGGTATTCAGTCGGATAAGGTTCTGACGTATAAGCGTATAAGTTCGAGGTGAAAACCCGTTCCGTGATATTCACGATAAAGCCAAACACAATGATCATGATCGGAATAAAAGTCATGCCGTATAAGAGACCGGCGATGGCTGTCAGAAACGCGCTGGCGGCTAAAATCCATTTTCTTTGAAATCTTTCAGAAATCATTGAACCGAGCAGTGCGCCCAGCGGAGCGCCGACGGAGTGCAATACGTTATACCACAACGTATTTTCCATGGTGACGCCATTGCTTTTTAACAGGCTTGGAACCCATGAGGCAAATCCGTAAAATCCAAACGTTTCAAAAATCCATACAGCAGATAAAACGATGGTGATTTTGAGGTTTCTTCCTTTCAATAATCCTGCGTAACCAGCATGTTTCTGAACAGTTTCACTTACTTTAGGCTGGGCTGGTGCTGGAAGCGGGCCTTTCTCCTTTTCAACCTGTGCTTCAATACGGTTGAGGATCGCATCGGCCTTCGCATATTCACCGCGATTTTCATGCCAGCGAGGTGATTCTTCCAGCCGGCGGATGAAGAAAAAATAAATAAGGCCGACGGCACCCCATACAAACACAAGCCTCCATCCCCATGAGCCGAGTGGAATGACAAAGGCAGACACAATATTGGTAATTGGAACGCCGATCAATCCAATCATGGCACAGAAAGATATATATTTTCCGCGGACACTGGAAGGGAAAATTTCCGCCAAATAGCTATTGGTAATGACCATGGCGGCTGCGACGCCAAACCCGGTGAGAAAACGGAATATCATTAAAGACGGGATGTCCCATGCTGCGGCATTGCATAGCGATGCAATTGAGAAAACAAAGACAAATAGATTTAAGGCTTTTTTTCGGCCAATTCGATCCGACAGCCTTCCTCCTAATGAGGCGCCTAAAAACATGCCTAAAAACGAAGCCGCTGTTACATTGGCAATGGTTGAAAGCGGGATGCCCCAATGTTCAATCAGTGCCGGCGCTACATTGCTGAGGGTAAATAAATCTGCAAGATCGAAGAAATAAACAATGCCGAGAGCGGTTAATACTTGGAAGTGAACACGCGAAATCGGAAGGCGGTCTAAACGATTCGCTGCGTTTGAGAAAGGATGTGTATTTTTCTGTTTAAAGATCGTATTCATAAAAAACCCCCTTTTGAGTAGTGAGAAAAGACTGAAAATTCCCCTCTTGTGAATATTATAAGTATCTTGGTTCATTGGCGACAGAGTTCAAATCACTAGATGGGAGAACTAAATTCACACTTTTTTTGTCATTTTGGCTTAAAAGATTTCCAAAATAGTAGATTCATAGGCCAATTTATGCAAATATATAGGAATATTCTCATTGAAAGGAAGAGACATAGAAGGAATGAATTCATTTATCCGTCCTCTAGAAGGAAACAATACGTTGTGGAGATACTTTTTCTCCTTTTTGGTGATGGTAGGGTTATATCTATTCGGGAATATTGCTTACCTTTTCGCTATACTGTTTACGGTTATTGTGAATCCCGATATCACGTTTGATCTGGATGAAGCTGTGCTGAGTGATCCTCTGGTTGATCTTTATTTGTCCCATGTCATTTATTTATTTGCGATTCCAGGAGTATGGCTGGCTGTGCGTTTCATTCTGAAACGGCCTTTCCGAACTGTGATTACACCAAATGCAAAGATCAATTGGCGGAGAATTTTGTTTGGCTTTATTGCATACTTCTTGCTGATGATCGCCGTACAATTAATTGATTTTGCGATTCACCCTGGCAGCTATTCAATGCAGGAGTTTGATGCATCACGGTTTATTTGGCTGTTAGCGGCCGCCCTCATTTTGGTTCCGTTTCAAACATCAGCTGAGGAACTGTTTTTCAGGGGATTTTTGCTTCAGGCTTTCGGAAGAGTAACGAAAAACCCTCTGATCTTGACATTGATTGTCGGAGGATTGTTTGGCGTATTGCATTTTGCTAATCCAGAAATGAACAACGGCGCTGTCTGGGCAGGAATTGAGTATTTAACATTTGGTTTTGTGTGGACCTATTACACGATTAAAACAGGGAGTATTGAAATATCACTTGGCGCCCATGCCGCCAATAATATGTTTTTGTGTATGTTTTTCACAGAAAAAAACAGTGTGTATGGAGGAATACCCTCTTTATTTACGGTTACGCGGGGGAACCCGATGTGGGAGGCTTTATTTACGATAACGGTCAATCTTGTTTTTGCGGGGATCGCGTTATGGTACCATAAGAAATCAAAAAGCAAGCAGCAAGGAATTTAATCCCTGCTGCTTATTAATGTTTGGATGGCTTCTTCAATATTTGTTGTCGGCTGCTGGCAGGCGAAGTTTTCACAAATATACACGGTTGTTTTGCCGTCTATGATGCGGTAGTCTGCCGCGAAGGGGGCAATGTCTTTGCATTGATCAGGATGCTCCGCCACCAGAATGGAGTCGTTGGGCTTAAAGGCTTTTTGAAGCTCCGCTATAATTTGTTTTCTGGCTGGATCGTCTGCGCTGCCAAAAATAACGATTTCTTTTTTAGGCATCAGATGCCTTAACACACTTTGCATAAAGAAAGCATGGCCGCTCGGATACGCGTCGATGTCCGGCTTGAATACGGAAAACATCGTTTCTGCTTTTTCAATCAGTGATAAGTCGCCTGTGACTTGTCCGAGACGCAGCAGCTGAACGGCTGCCACACTGTTTCCAGAAGGCACGGCGCCGTCGTACACTTCTTTTTCCCGGACGATTAAGGCTTCTGCATCGTGTCCGGAAAAATAGAATCCGCCATGCTCCTCATCCCAAAATAAGCCGATCATATCGTCTGCCAGTTTCTTCGCTTTTTGTAAATAAGAAAGATCAAACGAAGCTTCATAGAGATCCAGATAGGCCCATAGAAGAAAAGCGTAATCATCGATAAACCCTTTGTTCTTCACTTCACCGTCGCGATATCGGACCATCACACGGCCGTCGATGATTAAGTTGTTTTCAATAAATGTGATAGCGTCCTTCGCTAGGCTGAGGTATTTCGGTTTCTGGTATACCTTTGCCGCTTTAGCAAGACCCGCAATCATCAGCGCATTCCATGAGGTCAGCACTTTATCATCGACATGCGGATAGGTTCTTTCTTCGCGAGTCTTCAAGAGCTGTTGTCTTGCGTTTTCAAGCTTGAGGCGGAGCTCTTCCTCGGTTAACCCGGCATCTGCTTTGATTTGTTCCCGCTTTGTGTGAATGAGGTTCGGAATATTTTTGCCTTCAAAGTTTCCTTCTTCAGTAATGTCATACACTTGGCAATACAGCGTTCCAAGATCGTCTCCGAGCGTTTTCAGGATTTCATCCTTTGACCACACGTAGTACTTTCCTTCTTCTCCTTCTGTGTCCGCATCTAAAGCGGAGAAAAAGCTTCCGTCTTCATGGGTCATTTCCCGCTGGATGAACGTGATAATCTGCTCGCAAATCTTTTTATAGCGCTTATTTTGTGTTACCTGATAGGCTTCTGTATAAGCAGTCAGCAACAGCGCATTGTCGTACAGCATTTTTTCAAAGTGGGGAACGAGCCACTCATCATCAGTTGAATAGCGGGCGAACCCATAACCGATATGATCGTAAATGCCGCCATTCGCCATGCTGTCCAGCGTTTTCGTCACGTTGTATAGAGCGTTCTCCTGCCCCGTGCTGTGTTCATAACGAAGCAAATACATCAGCATATGAGGCATCGGAAATTTGGGCGCCTGCCCGAAACCGCCGTAGATCGTATCAAATCCGCTGGCAAGCTGCTGAAATGTCCGGTGAATTGCAGACTCGCTAAGGCCTTCGCCTGATTTTGCGGCTGTTTTGGTCTGCAAGTGCTTAGCGGCATTTTCTGCAATATCCTCGACATGCTCACGATCGTTCGCAAACGTCTCAGACAGATGCTCAAGCACATCAACAAAGCCAGGACGATTGAATTTACTCGTCTTTGGAAAATATGTACCCGCGTAAAACGGCTTCTGATCAGGCGTAATAAACACATTCAGCGGCCAGCCGCCCTGCCCGGTCATCAGCTGGCAGATTCTCATATAAACAGAATCCACATCAGGCCGCTCTTCCCTGTCGACCTTAATCGCCACAAACCGTTCATTGAGAAGACGTGCAATTTCTTCGTCCTCAAAGCTTTCGTGGGCCATGACATGGCACCAATGACATGTCGAATAGCCGATGCTGACGAGAACCGGCTTGTTTTCGCGTTTTGCTTTTTCAAAGGCTTCTTCTCCCCAGGGGAACCAGTCTACGGGGTTGTGGGCGTGTTGAAGTAAGTATGGTGATTTCTCAGCGATTAATCTATTGGGTTTATTTTTATTTGGCATGGGATCACCTTCTTTCTGAATTTATCTAAAGATAACATACCACATTTTATTTATTTAATTCTCCTTTTCCAAAAACTGCCTAAAATCATGAATGAAAAGCGTTATAAAACCAATATAAAAATCGTAAATTGAAAAGGAGACTTAAGATGGAACTTATTTTTCATTATGGGTTTATTGCTGGTTCGCTGGCATGGGAGTATTTTTTAACGAGAAAACGAAGATATGTGTATTACAACCAAACACTTTTCAATAGTTTTACACCCTGTGTTATTTCATCCAAGTCGAGATGAGCGAAACCTAACTTTATGATTGGTCTATTAGGATTTCTATTAACGAAATAAATGTTAGTAGGATATACTTTTACTCCATACTTTAAAGCACGTTGGATTAATCTTTCTTCTGAATAATTAATTTGTAATTCCTTTTTCCTGCATTATTTTTTCTAACCCGCTTATGAGGCTTTGTCCAATCCGTACTTACGGTAAGGTTTTAGGATGCAGATTCTTTCCAGCTTAGCTGTATGGCCAACGACGCACACACGGCCTGTGTCAACAGGCTGATTTTCATAATATGCCAAGATATTTCTGACACTGATCTTGGAGCGTATCAAATTCATCAAACTCACCGGATTCAGTTACATGTTGCTCCTCGATGAATACCGTTCTTCTAATATCTAAAGCAATGTGTAAATCACTTTCAGTTGTTATTCTTTTTATATTCATTATTCCATCCATCCTTTTCTGTATGAGTCTGGACTGTACAGCATGCATGTGGTCTTATAATAGTAAGGGTAAAATAATTTTGTTGTAATTGCAACAAAAGTACGTGAGGGGTTTTAGGAATGAATGACATTTTGCGAGAGATCGGCATGATAGCAAGAGCGCTGGATTCCATAAGCAATATCGAATTTAAAGAGTTGGACTTAACTAGAGGGCAGTATCTCTATCTTGTACGTATATACGAAAATCCGGGAATCATTCAAGAAAAGCTGGCGGAAATGATAAAAGTAGACCGAACAACGGCCGCACGGGCCATTAAGAAGCTTGAAATGCAAGGGTTTATTCAAAAACAGCCGGATGAGAAGAATAAAAAAATAAAAAAGCTGTTCCCGACTGAGAAAGGAAAAAAGGTTTATCCGTTGTTAAGAAGAGAAGGAGAACATTCCACGGAAGTGGCCTTGTCGGGTTTTACACCTGAGGAAAAGGAAACAATCTCTGCACTTCTATACAGAGTCAGGAAAAATATAGAACGTGATTGGGAAGATGTGAAGAAGGGGAACAAAAGGGATTATTAATGGAAAACGTAACAAGTCGGGCTGATCCTGGCGAGAACCGTCCTGCTGGAGTATAGGAACATTTTCAAGATAATCTGCCTTGAAAATGTTCTGTTCACGTAAAAGGAATCCCTTCTGTTTGCTGTAAAAACTTTAAAGTCATTTTCATTCATTTTCACTCATATACTCATTCCCCCACGTCCTCATGGATGCAATAATGGGAGAAAGCTTTTCACCGAGTTCGGTTAGGGAATATTCCACCTTCTTGGGCACAGTATGCTCTACTTTTCTCTTCACAACACCATCTGCTTCCAGTTCTCTCAGCTGCAGCGTCAGCATTCTTTGTGTAATGCCTGGTATGAATCGTTTCAGCTCATTAAACCGGACTGTTTTCCGAGATAGAATATCGATGATGATTCCTTTCCATTTTCCGCCGATAATATGCAAAGTCATTTCCACAGGACAAGCCTTTTTTACTTCTGCACTGCAAGCGGTAAATCCATTTAACCGGTTTCCCACACCCGTCACCTCGCAAAGTAAGTTACAAAAATGTGCGTCCTTACATATCTAACTCAGATGTATTACAGTAATGATATCAAAAATTTCCAAAGGGAGTGATTTGCATGAACTTGAGACAACTATCAGAACATGTCTTTCAATGTGAATTTGAGCTTGATGTGCCCCTTCGCGTCCCGGTTCATACCTGGTTTATCAAAGATGGTGATGATGTTTATATTGTTGATACGGGGATAGAACGTTTTGCTGATGCTCAAATTAGGGCAGCGTTAGCGATCGGCAATCCAAAAGCCATTTTGCTTACTCATGGCCACATCGATCATATTCAAGGGGCTTCAAAGTGGCTAGAGAGATTTGATCTTCCGATTTATGCGCATCAAAAAGAACTCGTGTATATCAATGGAGAAGCGCCATATCCGAACAAAAATGAATTGGAGCATACAGGGGTAGCCCATATTGTCCAGCCGCTGACGGAGCAAACGCTGGCTCACTTGCCTCTGCAATATTACTTAACACCCGGACATTCCCCGGGGCATGTCGTGTATCATCATCAAATCGATCGTATTCTATTAACAGGAGATCTTTTTACGACAAGTAAGGAAGCTTTACATCCGCCTGTCAGAAAATTCAGCATCGATATGAATGATAATATCGATAGCGGCGCAATCATAGATGAAATCAAACCAACACTCATTTGCTCTTCACATGGCGAAGAAATTCTTTATAACGAAGAGTTGTATAAAAGCTATGTGTTAAGGTATAGGGACTAACCAAGTAAAAAACATACCAATCAATATTGGTTTGTGCAGAGAAACTTAAACATACTCAGAAAATTTTAATGAGGTTCTGATCAGGGTTTCTTATATAAACAAGTCAATCGGGCCGAAGAGAGCTACAGTTATCTTATGAAGAATGGCATACGCAGCTTTCAAACAATGGAGCTGTGGAGTATTGAAGCGATCAAACAAACGTCACGAGCGGCCTGGATTTTCTGTTTTGCCTCATATCACCGTGAAAATCCTTCAACATGCTGAAATCTTTGATCTGATTTACTCTCATCTGTACTTAAAAAGAAGAAATGGCAGCTGCCTGCCGCAGAGGCTTTTGCGGAGCTTGTTTTACATTTGATTTGTGAGTAAAGGAGTGAGGATCAGGCTCACTCCTTTTCTGTTTACACTGCAGCTGTGAACTTTGGTTTTACAAATCTCATAAAAATCCCTCTAACTAATGGACCCATAATCAGTAATTGCAGGGGATAAGCCAAGATGAAATTTTTCAATACAATCATCAGGTAAGCGCTGAAGAGGCTGTCCCCGTTAAGTCCATTTGATAAAGCTGCTGTCACTAAACCGAACACAGACATACAAAGCACCATGCCGATCACCATACACGTTGACATGGCGAGGATGACATATATTTTTTTAGACTTGTCGAACGGCAAACTGAATGCAATCTTTTTGGCAAGGGGACCCACTAACAGTAAATCTAACAGCAGTGCGACCATAAAACCGATGACCATTTCGAAAACCGTCACCAGTGAAAAATCCTTAATGGCTCCGTTGATGATAGCGTTGTAAATCGACATGATGCAGACCATTCCAAAGCACATCATCACGCCAAATATCAGACCTTCTTTTTTATTTGTTGGCATACAATCAATCCTTCTCTCCATAATCGGTGATTAGTATACCAATGAACCACTCATGCTCATAAGTGACAAAATTGTGAACAATTTATAGGCGGGAATCATCTTTTTTTATCATCAGTACATGCGGAATGCCGTCGAGTATAAATTCTTCTGATGCTGTCTGATAGCCTAGCTTTTCATAAAAGCCTGCCGCTTGTGTCTGGCCGTGCAGTTTAAAGGCAGAAATGCCCTGTTCTTTCACAATGCGTTCTAACGCATCGACGATTACTTTGCCCAGCCCGAGTTTGCGATAGGGTTTCAGAATACAGATTCTTTCCAGTTTCCCCACCTGATCGACGATACGGACACGGGCAGTGCCAACGGGTTCATTCTCATGATAAATGAGGATGTGCCGGCAATCTTCGCGGAGTGTATCGAACGCATCGAATTCGTCGGAAACGGGGCAGCCTTGTTCCTCTACAAATACTGTTTTTCTGATTTCAAACGCTGTATGTAAATCATGTTCTGACGTGATTTTTTTGATATTCATGCTTGAATCCCCCTACTCAGAAAAATGGCTGATCACATATTGTTTAAAGGTCTCAGCAACCGGTGATAAAAACCTGCCTTTTATCCAGGCAATTCCTATGACACGCTGACATTCCGGCCAGCTGACGCGGATTTTGGTGATTTTGCTTTGGTCTAAGCCTTTCAGGTCTGGGAGAATAGATATGCCCAGACCGGCTGCCACAAAACCTGCGGCAGTAGCTGCTTCTTCTCCTTCAAACATAATGTTCGGCTGTATATTGGCCTTCTCAAACAGCTCATCGACCGTCATCCGAAGCGCGTAGCCTTTTTTCAATAAAATAAAACGCTCCCCGGAAATCTCATTCAGGGTAATGCTTTCGCGACTGGCTAATGGGTGATCATTTGGCACAAATACAAAGAGTTCTTCACTCCACAGCTTGATCCATTGGATCGGATCTTCAGGCTTAATCGAAGCGAGGAGACAGAGGTCCAGATCCCCGGATTTTAATCGTTCAAGCAGCCAATAAGAGTGGTTTTGCTTCAGCTGGAAGGCAATGTTGGGGTATTCCTGCTGAAAGGAGCCGATGAGATCGGGCACGAGCATGGTGCCTAATGTATGTAAAAAACCGAGAGAGACTATGCCTTGGTCTGGCTTTAATAAAGCTTGGATTTCTTCTTTTCCTTCGGTGTACTCCTTCATCATCGCCTGAACCCGTCGCAAAAAAATGTGTCCGTATTGATTTAAGCTGATGGATCGTCCTTGCCTGTCAAATAGCGAGACGCCCAAATGATTTTCCAGCCTGGCGATAGAGCGTGAAAGCGCAGGCTGTGTGATGGAGAGGCTTTTTGCGGCTTTCGTGACGTGCTGTATCCGGGCCAGTGTTTGAAAATATTCAAGTTGTTCCCATTCCAATTATCATCCCTCCTTATTACATATAAGCATGAAAAGGATATTTTATATGCATTATACAACATATATCAACGGTGCTAAGATAATAATATAAACAGACTCGAGGATGTTTGAAGTCGGAAGAAATAAAGGATGATTGTTTATGAATGGCAGTGCTCCACAACATGATGAGGGACCGATAAAGTCCCGATGACATACATTCAAAAAGGCACACCGGTTTTTCGAAAAATTACGTTTGCTTTCTTCGCTGCGGGTTTCAATACATTTGCAATTCTATATTGCGTACAGCCGCTCATGGAGGAATTCACGAGGGAATTTCATGTAACGCCTACTGCGGCGAGTCTTTCTTTATCTGTTACCACAATGCTGTTAGCTGTGAGCATGCTTGTCTTTGGTTCATTATCCGAGGTGTGGGGGCGCAAGCCGATTATGGGTATTTCCATGCTAGCCGCATCGGTTCTTTGTCTGGCATCGGCCTTTAGTCCGAACTTTCATACGCTGCTCGTATTGAGAACCATTCAAGGCGTGGCGCTCGCAGGCCTTCCATCGATTGCGATGGCTTATCTTGGGGAAGAAATTGAACCTGGAAGTCTTGGATCAGCGATGGGGCTATATATCAGCGGAAATGCAATCGGCGCCGTTTTCGGAAGGATCGTTTCCGGGCTCCTGAGCGAGTACTTGAATTGGCATATGGCGATGGGATCAATTGGTGTCATTAGTTTGATTGCTAGTGTTATATTTTTTATAAATTTGCCGCCATCCAGGCATTTTACGCCAAGAAAATTGAAGCTCGGGAAATTGGGAATGTCTCTGATCGGCCACTTGAAGGACCGAAAACTATTCAGCTTGTTTCTCATTGGTTTTTTGCTGCTCGGAAGCAATGTTGCCTTGTTTAATTACATTGTGTATGTGCTGTTGGGCCCGCCGTATTCGCTTAATAAAGCATTTTCCAGCTGGATCTTTATTGTGATGATTGTAGGCATTTTCAGCTCGTCTTTCATTGGAAGAATGGTTGATCGGTATGGCTATCCGAAAATATTGGTGATGAATATTTTCATCGTCATTGCAGGTGCTTTATTCACGATAAATAGTATGCTGGCAGTGAAAATTCTGGGGATTGCCCTCTTTACTTTCGGTTTTTTCGGAGGGCATTCAGTTGCCAGCAGCTGGGTGGGACGGAGAGCCCTTCACAACAAAGCACAGGCTTCATCGCTGTATTTGTTCTTTTATTATGCCGGTTCAAGTGTTTTCGGAACAATCGGAGGGCTATTCTGGTCTGGTTTTCATTGGCTGGGCGTTGTCGGTATGATCACCTTCATGCTGCTGATTGCGTTATGGCTGTCGGGATACTTGGCAAGAAGTGCGAAAGTGCCGGATAAAAGCAACGAAAAAGGATTCAATTGATGACAGCAAAAAAGGACCATAAGCGGGTCCTTTTTTATTTCCAATGGGCAGGGATTCGTAAAGACGGCGGCAGCTTTGTGTTTGCATCGCCGTTTGCGGCATTTACCTGTGCCTGCGTCAGAAAGATGCTTCCGGTCAGGTCGGCTCCGCTGAGATCAGCGTCTCTCATATCTGCACCGATAATGTCTGTCATTCTCAGATCAGCCTTTCTCAAGTCGGCGGCTATGAGCAGTGCCCCTCTTAGGTTTGCTCCTCGCAGATCAAGCCCTTTCAGTTTTGCGCCGATCAGGACACTTCCCCGGCTGATTTTTTTCGGCAGTTTTGTATTACGTGCTTGGGCGCGCACCAGCTCACTCGTTTTTAACAGCCATTCATTGACTTCAGCTCGGTGCTCGTGCACCTGCAGTGCCAGCAGGTTTTCCTTGCTGAGTCTGGTGAGCTTGTCTATTTTTTCGAAACAGGTTCGCAGCTCATGATGAATCGGTTTAGCTATATCTATCGAAAGGGCTTCATGTAAGTACCAGAGCATTTCATGCAGCTGCTGTATGATAGGAAAAATGTCAAACATCTCGTTGGCCGTTTCCGGGTTGGTTCGCCAATCCTTTCCCTCTTAAGTGATTTGGGATACCTTCTGGCCAGCGCCAAAGCATTCGTATGCAGAACAGCCCCGAAACCCTTTTTCTCTAAGATCTTTATGTATCGAACATTGATA
The DNA here is from genome assembly GCF_026790125.1 of Bacillus sp. N12A5. Classification (NCBI taxonomy): domain Bacteria; kingdom Bacillati; phylum Bacillota; class Bacilli; order Caryophanales; family Bacillaceae; genus Bacillus; species Bacillus sp. N12A5. The sequence goes on from NZ_JALAMR010000006.1 coordinate 40,534, forward strand.
GTTTGATTGTAAGTTGCGGCATGGCGTGCCCCCGTCCTTATCAAAAGCAAAATCCGCTGATTTCGCATAAGGCAAGGCAACGCAGCACAGGCCAAAACAATGCTGGCAATCCGCTCTTAAACTATGATGTGTATTGTCATGTAACGTTACTTCCGCAGACAATATCGTCCACCCCTTCACTTGGGTACTTTGTTAAATATATCTATTTGATTATATAGGAAATAGGAATGCTTTTCATTTTGTTTTTACGGTTTCAGCAGGTAAACAATGTAAAATATATTCAATCGGCAAGAGAGAAATCAAAAAAGCATGTAATAAGACCGCGAACGATTTCAATCATCATATTGTCCCGACACAAGGGGAAATGATCCTCCTGGAAGCAGGTGACACGGTACTCGTCCTTTCTCAGACACTGCTTGATTCGGATAAAAAGGACTCCGAGTATGCGATGGAAAGAAGGGCGACCTATGTATTTAAGAAGAATGCGCAAGGCGAGTGGCTTTGTGTAATCGATAACTCATATGGTACGGATGTAATTGGTGTGTAAGATATGTCTTTGATGTGCCATTCCTGCATATAATGATTCATTCAGCTGATTAGGGAAGGTGACACAATTGAATGTGTATGACATCAGAATGGCTCCTTATTGGTTTTATGAAAGCAGAGGACTTGTTCAACATCCATACGTATTTCGGCAGCCTGTCTCCTCACGTGCAATCATTGCATCTACTCGCGGCGATGTAACGGGTGACGGCGTTATTGACGAGGTCTTTTTAACTGGCAGCCAAATGTCCGGAAGCCCTTTATGGAGAAATATCACATTGGTGATCCGTGATGGCAGAACCCGTCAGGAACAGCGAATACAGCTCCAAAACAATATGGGATACAATCCGTCTCTTATTCTTGGGGATATGACAGGCGACAAGATTGATGATGTGGCAGTGGTAATAGACACCGGGGGAAGCGGGGGCGCTATATATGCGTATCTTTTTGTCTATCTCAACCGGCAGTTCAGGCAGATTTTCAATTCGGATGTGTTTAATAATGAATTTAAGTACAGTGTGAGTTATCAAAATCAGTATAAAGCAAATGTCATCAGCCACCATCAAAACGAAACGTATACCCTTGATCTAACTTACAAGGGAAGGGAATATTTGAATGAGATTTATACCAGCCAGGGTGTGTTGAAAATGCCAATAGAAGGCTGGGTGAATCCTCTATCCGGCTTATATCCAGTTGATTTTGACAGAGACGGCACATACGAACTTGTGGCGTATCAACGAATCGCCGGGAGGTATAACGCTGACTCGCTGGGATATGTCCAAACTGTATTGAAATGGAACGGGCGGGGATTTTCGTATGACCGCCAGAATGTTTCAATTTTCGGGAGCAGCCTAACGTAAGATACATGTATGCAAAAAAGAGTGCCTTTTCAGCAAGCACTCTTTATTCCAATTTAATTCGTTTCACATCCCCTAATACAAACACATAAAAAACCAATCCCAGCAGCAGCACAAAACCGGCTACCAGAAAGCTGAGCGTAAAGGAGCCTGTCACATCAAACAAATATCCCGTCAGTGACGCAGCAATAATGCCTCCAAACAGGTTGTTTGCCAGGTTCACCATGGAGCTCAGCATAGATACAGAACCGATGGGCGCCAGTTCTGCGGAAATGGACCAGCCGACTGGGGCCGTTGCAGAAATCCCGGCAAGGCCGATTGAAATACAGATAATCGCTACGGTGATATTGTCCGTCAGAATGGAGCCTAAAAAGAAAAAGCCGAAGCTCATTCCGACAATGATCACGGTTCGGTACACCTTGGTGTTAGTATAGCCTTTCTTAATAAAGTAATCGACGAGCCATCCGCCGACCGCGATTCCGGAAATGGTTGAGATCAGCCATGGCACGGCTGTAAATAAACCGGACGACATGAGATCCATTCCGTATGTATGTTTAAAGAAAGTCGGAAGCCAGGTAAGCAGCAGGTTGAACGTATAGCCGTACCCTGTAAATCCGATCATTAAGCCCCATACTTTGCGGTTGGTGAAAAGCTTTTTTAAAAGCGGGCCCGTTTTGTAAGGGATTTGCTCTGTTGTGATGGTATTGTGTTTTTGAATATAGTTTAATTCGCTTTTGGAAATTCGTTTGTGCCGTTCCGGCTGCTCATAATACTGCCAGAAAAAGATCGTAAACAGCACATTGATGCATCCAATCGTCAAAAAGGCGACACGCCAGTCAAATGTGGTGACAAGAAAGGCGACCAATGGCGCTCCGATGACGTTTGAAAACTTGGCGGCCGAATCGAACAGTGAGTTTGCCAATCCCCGCTCACTTGGAGGAAACCAAAGAGCGGTTGCCTTTGAGGCAGCAGGGAACGCAGAGGCGCTCGTCAGGCCAATGAGAAACCGGAACAGATACAACAGCAGTTTTCCTTGTAAAAAAGCAAGAAGGATCGTTAAAAAACTCCATATTGTCATTCCAACCCTCGTGACCCATGCGACCCCAAACCGGTCCAGCAAGCTTCCGACAGGCAGCTGCATCAGTGTATAGGAATAAGTGTATATGGAAAACACGATACCGAGTTCAGTTGCAGTAAGGTGAAACGACTCTTGTATCGCAGGGGCCGCTACTGAGATGGCCACTCGGTCAAAGTAATTTAGAATAATAATGCCGCTAAGTAACGAAGATATGTACCATCTGGTATGCCCAGGCCGTTTCACGCGCTCTTGACTCATGATGAAAACCTCCTCTGTCATAGCATGATCTCCTAATGGAAATACCATTCAAATTTTAAATACCACAGCGCGCTTTTGTGTAAACGGACAGCAGGAATTTGACTGGAAAAGCCCTGTACTTTAAAATGAAAGTAATAAAAATGAACACTCCAAAGGGGAGTAGCTTTCACAGTAAAGTCGTCATTACGGGACAAGGCGTCCTCGGCTTTGCTGGCAATCTAATTGTTAGCGAGACCTTTGCCAAATCTGATTTGGTGAAGGTCTTTTTGTTTCGGAACTTCACCAAATCGGTGGAGTTTTTTCATTTTTATCAAAAAGGGAGAGGAGCGTCAGGATGTCTAAGCTGAAAAAGTGGCTAAAGCGTGAATTGGTGAAGAAAGGGCTACCGTTAGCGAAAGAGAAATTGATTCCGATCTTAAAAGAAAAAATGAAGAAGAAACGATGAGGAGGCTGACGATGAAAATCTTTTTGACTGTTCTTGCCGGAGTGGGGCTTATGAGTGCGAGCGGATGCGGCATGCTTGATCAGGTGAATGACGGTTTGAACTATACGAGCGAAGCAACGGGCTATGTGGAGAAGGTCAAGACTTTTGCAGAGGAGGCGCCAGAATTGGCAGAGAAGGCTGTGAATGACACCGAGGCGAAAGAAAAACTAGAGGCACAGCTTGAATCGATTCAGAAGGCCGCCGCTGATTTTAATGAATTAACACCGCCTGATGCCGCCGCAGAGATCCATCAATCCATTCAGGAGCATAATGAAACCTTGCAGAAAAGTGCTGAAGATGTGCTGAAACAAGTGGAGGAAGGCAAGGTGTCACTTGAAGAATTGGAGCAGTCAGATCTTGTCCAAAATGCAAAGCAAATCACTGATGTGATGGGACAGATTGAAAAGCTTGGCGAATAAGAAAAATTAGAGTAACAGACAAAACCTCACATTTGTTGTCCGGCCTGTGCTCCGACCTTCCTAGACTTCAAGGGTTTAATCACGCTGAAAAGATGACAAAATCCTAAAACGATAAACCGTTTTAGGATTTTGTCAGTAAATATGAAGCATCCCGATGACGGGATGCTTTTTGATTATTCAGCCATTGCGTCTGTTAAGACAGGAACGACTTGTTTTTTACGGGAGACAACGCCTTTTAAGAGGGCTGTATTGTTTTCTAATGTAACGTTGAACGCTTTTTCCACTTTCGCTGCTTCGTTGCCGATCGCAAGCGCCAGTGAATCATTTTCTAAGATGTCTGTGATGACAAGAAGGAACAGGTCAAGGTTCTTCTCAGCCACAACTTTTGAGATCACAGCTTCTAATTCAGCTTGGCGCTTTTTCACATCTTCAATGTCCACTGTGTTCACTTGTGCGATTTCGACTTTTTTGCTGCCGAGTGTAAATTCCTTCGCATCAAGAGAAATCAGCTCTTCCACTGTTTTCTTGCTTAGATCAGCGCCAGCTTTTAGCATGTTCAAGCCGTATTCTTCAGCATCTACGCCAGCGATTTCCGCAAGCTCTTTTGCTGCCGCTACGTCTTGGTCTGTGCAAGTCGGAGATTTGAATAACAGTGAGTCGGAAATGATCGCAGACAGCATAAGGCCGGCAATTTCTTTCTCGATTTTCACGTTATTTTCTTTGTACATTTTGTTTAAGATTGTAGCTGTACAGCCTACAGGCTCAGCACGATAGTAAAGCGGCTCCGCTGTTTCAAAGTTAGCGATGCGGTGGTGGTCGATTACTTCAAGAACCTGAACATCTTCAATGTCCTTGATGCTTTGCTGGCGTTCGTTATGGTCAACCAGAATGACGCCGTTGACTTCGTTTGCAACGGTTTCAACAAGACGCGGGCTTTCTTGTTTGAAATAGTCAAGCGCGTATTGTGTTTCGCCGTTGACTTGTCCAAGACGGACTGGCTCAGCATTGAAGCCGAGTTTGTTTTTCAAATCAGCATAAGCAATCGCAGAACAAATCGTATCTGTGTCTGGGTTTTGGTGTCCGAAAATAAGTATCTTTTCCATGATAGCTCCTTATCCTTTTTTAAGTAGTGTAATCTTTATATAGTTTAACACGTCTTGCTGCAGGTGTAATCATGCAAACCCTTAAAAATTGATGTGAATAAGAAGCATTTTCGTTGAGCTGAGAAGGAAAGGTGTGTAAAATACTGGGTAGCTTAGTTGCGAAACGTAGTGTAGTATCAAAAAAGGTACTATTGGAGGGTCAAGAATGAGTGAAAAAAAGAATATATACCCGAACAAAGAAGGCTGTCCAGTTGAATTTACACTAGATGTCATTGGCGGAAAGTGGAAAGGAATTCTTTTATATCACATGATAGATGGCAAGAAACGGTTTAATGAGTTTCGCCGAATCTGTCCGAGTATCACCCAAAGAATGCTCACCCTTCAGCTGCGGGAGCTGGAAGCAGACGGCATCGTGCATCGCGAGGTGTATCACCAGGTGCCGCCCAAGGTCGAATACTCTCTGACGGAATTTGGGCGAACGCTTGAACCGATTGTATTGCAAATGAAAGAATGGGGAGAATCCAACAGAGATGTCCTAGAATCTTATCGTTCGAACGGCATGCTGAAGGATCAGCAGAAATAGCAGCAAAGGGAGCTCCTTTGCTGCTTGTTTTATTTCATTGAAATGGCTCTGTTGGCATTTCTGACGTCATTTCTCAACAGTTCAGCCAGGTTATAAGATGGATAGTAACCATGCTGATACATGTATCGATAAACTTGGGCATGCAACTGGATGGCGGCATTCAGCTGTTTGACCAGTACGTTTCTTAATTGAGGTGTTGCTGTTTCTGTAATCGCGATGGCATAGCTTCGGACAGATGTTTTGGCAAAACCGAGCAGATCACCGCTGTAAAAAGGGTTATCTGCACGTTCTTCTTCTTCATCCTCTCTGTGCGGCGCCTGCGGAAAAAATGGAAGAAGCTCTCTTAAATTTTGCTCAACGGCCTGAATGGACACACTATAAAGCTGTCTGAGCTGAGGGTCTTTTACTTCTCTTATCATTTTCTTCAGTCTAATGAGTCCATTTGATTGAAAAGCAACCAGCTCGTGCATTTCTAATGTTTCATGCCAAGCCAATGTTCTGCGTTCATCCATGTAACAATTCTCCTTTATCAATCAGATTCCATATCAGCATATGCCCAGCGCTCAATGTTGTTCATGATGTTTTGAAGTTTTTAAAAAGGGAAATTCACATTATATAGGATACGGGTTGAGAACATGCAAAAGAGGTGAAACACGATGTGGGACATGATAAAGGACTTTTTCTTGTTTAGCAGCGGCGTTCTGCAAGCAACAACCCTTTTACTGGTGATCTTAATCTTTATGTATGTCAGAAAAACAAAAAAGAAAAACAAGGAATCTTCTGGCTTTATGGATGATAAACATTAATCGAGATGGGCATTCTTTTTTAAAGAATGTCTTTTCATTTGCAATGTTCCACATGAAACATTAGCGTCATTTTACTTGCGATTTGGACTTATGTTAAAATATAAAAGCAAAATGTAGAGATGATATAAAAACATTCGGTGCAAAACATGTTGCAGCGATGAAAAAAGAGCAGTCGTTTATGCTGCTCTTTTCTATTCGTATGTTCAGGATGATACGAGGTGACTAAGTGAAACAAACGAGAGCATTAATGGAAGGTGCTATTTTAATCAGTCTGTTTGCGATCATCACGCTTTTGGTCGTTTATGTTCCTGTGATTGGAACAATTCTGTTATTTGCACTGCCGCTGCCCATGATCCTGTATACAATCAGACATGGATTGAGGTTAGGGATATGGATGGGTGCTGTCAGTCTTCCGGTTGTTTTTATTGTCGGGTCCTTTACCGGGCTTACTGTAGCTTTTATGTCAGCATGCGCCGGCATTGCCATGGGGCATTTTTTCAAAAGGAAAGAACCCGGGCACGCCATTATTTCGGGCGCTCTTATTTATATGCTTTGTATTGTCATCTATTTTGTGATAAGCATTCAGTTTTTGGGTATCAATATCATTGATGAAGCGATGACACAATACCGGCAGTCCCTTGATATTGTAGAAAATGTAGTGAAGCAGTCGGGGAATGCTGAACAGCTTGAGAAGCAATTGAAACTGATGGAAGAACAATTGGGTATCGTTCAATATCTTTTTCCAACAGCTATTGTGATGGTAGGAGCTATTTTTTCTTTCCTCAGTTACCTTATCGCTAAGCCGCTCTTAAGGCGATTCTCCCCCGATATTCCTAATCTAAAGCCTTTTAGAGAGTTGAAGTTTCCGCAAAGTGTTGTAGTGCTGTATTTAATGATTGTCATGCTATCATTTTTGCCTTTAGAAAAAGGCCATATGCTGTACTCTATCGCTTTAAATGGGGAGTTTATACTCGGGTTTCTGATTTTCATCCAAGGTTTATCATTTATCTTTTTCTATTGCCATAAGAAAAATTATCCGAAGGCTGCGGCTGTGATTGCGGTGGTTCTTGGACTGATGCTTCCGATCTTTATGGCAGCCATTCGCATTTTAGGCGTTATAGATATGGGCTTTAATATAAGGAATAAGGTGAAGTGAACATGAGTTTTACTCACATGGTGGGGAGTGATAGAAATGCCAAGCTTTTATGAAAAACCGCTGTTTCGGTATCCCATCTATGCTTTGATTGCTTTGTCAATCATTACAATCCTCATCAGCTTTTATTTTAACTGGATTTTAGGAACCGTCGAAGTGCTGCTGCTTGCAGTTATTTTGTTTTTTATTAAACGTGCTGATTCTCTTATTCGGCAAGAGATTGATGCTTATATTTCTACGTTATCCTACAGGTTGAAAAAAGTCGGTGAAGAGGCATTGATGGAAATGCCGATCGGCATCATGCTTTTTAATGACCAATATTATATAGAATGGGCAAATCCGTTTCTTTCTTCTTGCTTTAATGAAAGCACATTAGTGGGGAGATCCCTTTACGACACGTGTGAATCGGTTGTGCCGCTCATCAAACAAGAGGTGGAATCGGAAACGGTTACATTGAATGACCGCAAGTTTAAGGTTGTCATCAAACGGGATGAGCGCCTTCTGTATTTTTTTGATGTAACGGAACAAATCCAGATTGAAAAGCGATATGAAAACGAAAGAACCGTGCTGGCGTATATTTTCCTTGATAACTATGATGATGTGACACAAGGATTAGATGACCAGACGAGAAGCACGATGAACAGCCAGGTGACATCCTTGCTGAACGCCTGGGCACAGGAGTACGGGATCTTCCTGAAAAGAACGTCTTCAGAACGCTTTATCGCTGTACTTAATGAACACATCTTAACTGAACTCGAAAATTCGAAGTTTTCGATCCTTGATGAGGTACGGGAAAAAACCTCTTTTGACGGTGTAGCGCTCACGTTAAGCGTCGGTATTGGAGCTTCCGTCTCCTCACTGAAAGAACTTGGCGATTTGGCGCAATCCAGCTTGGACTTAGCGTTGGGACGCGGGGGAGACCAAGTAGCCATCAAGCTGCCGAACGGCAAGGTGAAGTTTTACGGCGGTAAAACAAACCCGATGGAGAAACGAACAAGGGTGAGGGCCCGCGTGATTTCTCATGCCTTAAAGGAAATTGTCTCCGAAAGCAGCAATGTGATTATCATGGGGCATAAATTCCCCGACATGGATTCTATCGGCGCTGCGATCGGGATTTTAAAGGTGGCTCAGGCAAATAACAAAGATGGGTTTATCGTGATTGACCCAAATCAAATCGGTTCCAGTGTGCAGCGTTTGATTGAGGAAATCAAAAAATATGAAGAACTGTGGTCAAGGTTTATTACCCCTGAGGAAGCAATGGAGATTTCCAATGATGACACGCTGCTTGTGATCGTTGATACACATAAGCCGTCACTTGTCATGGAGGAACGGCTGGTCAATAAAATTGAACATATCGTAGTCATCGACCATCACCGCAGGGGTGAGGAGTTTATCAGAGACCCGCTGCTCGTCTATATGGAGCCGTACGCTTCTTCGACAGCGGAATTGGTCACAGAGCTGCTTGAATATCAGCCGAAGCGCTTAAAAATCAATATGATTGAAGCAACTGCCCTATTAGCTGGTATAATAGTGGATACAAAGAGCTTTTCTCTCCGCACAGGTTCGCGGACTTTTGATGCGGCTTCTTATTTAAGGGCAAAGGGCGCCGATACGGTGCTTGTACAGAAGTTCTTGAAAGAAACCGTTGATTCCTATATTAAACGGGCTAAGCTGATTCAGCATACGGTCCTCTATAAAGAGAACATTGCGATTGCCTCTCTTCCTGAAAATGAAGAGGAATACTTCGATCAAGTGCTGATTGCGCAGGCGGCTGATTCGCTGCTGTCGATGAGTGAGGTTGAGGCTTCGTTTGCGGTGGCGAGACGGGATGAACAAACCGTTTGTATCAGTGCACGGTCACTTGGCGAGGTAAATGTTCAAATCATCATGGAGGCGCTGGAAGGCGGAGGACATTTAACAAATGCGGCGACTCAGCTGTCCGGCATATCAGTTTCTGAAGCGCTGGAACGGCTGAAGCACGCCATAGATGAGTATTTTGAGGGAGGCGTACAGAGATGAAGGTTATTTTCTTACAAGATGTAAAAGGAAAAGGGAAAAAAGGCGAAGTCAAAAACGTAGCAGACGGTTATGCGCATAACTTTCTGATTAAAAAAGGCCTCGCGGTTGAAGCGAACGCGTCAAACATCAGCGCGTTAAACGGACAAAAGCAGAAAGAGAAAAAAGAAGCCATCGCTGAGCTTGAGCAGGCAAAGAGCTTAAAAGAGACATTAGAAAAACTGACTGTTGAGCTCAGTGCAAAATCAGGTGAAGGCGGCCGGTTATTTGGTTCTGTGACAAGCAAACAAATTACTGAACAGCTCCAAAAAGACCATAATATTAAAGTGGATAAGCGGAAGCTTGAACTGCCGGATGGCATTCGTGCGTTAGGATATACCAACGTGCCTGTGAAGCTGCATCCTGAGGTGCAGGCTGTGTTGAAGGTACATGTGAAAGAAGAAGCTTAATAGAAAAGAGGCTTGGGGGCAACCCAAGCCTCTTTTTTTATTCCACGAGATAAAGAGTTTGCTGGCTTTCTCCGCCAGGTCCTCCTCTCATGCCTTGCAGGCTGCTGTTTGAGCTGCCTGTGGAACTGCTGTACTTGTCAGCTGATATTTCCTTTCCGTTTTTCTTAATCCAAGAAACAAGTTCGCTGTTGCCTGAGTTATTTTCGGTGAGAAGGAAGTATTTCACTTTGCCTTCTTTGACCAGCTTTTTCAGTTCGGACACAGTCAGAATGGGATCTGTGCCGTTAAATCCGCCCATTGCCATCACTGATTCATTTTCATGAATGATGTATGGCGCAGCGGTTACGGTTGTCAAAGTAGCAAATAGATACTCTTCGCCGGTATTATGTTTTCTCAAATAGGACAGGAGTCCGGTATCAACCTCCGAGGAGAACATGTTCCCGCCGTTTGTTGGGCTTTTGAGCTGCGGGCCCGATTCAGGTAGGACGCTGTTGCCTCCGTATAGAAGCGGCGTTGCTGACCAGTAGACCGGTGTGAGCAGCAGAATGCATAAGCTGATGATGGTCAGCTGCTTACTGAACGGATGGCTGCGTTTAAGCATCAGAAGCGCAAGGGTGATGCCGAGTCCTAAGAGGCCCAGTACGTACATCCATACACTGCCGATTTGGCTTGTATAATCGCTTAGAATATACACCTGGAACACGGCTGTGATCAGAACGGCTGCCGGCAGAAGATAGCTGGCCCAGTCTTTATTGTTTTTGTATAAGCGGTACATCGTATACCATCCGATACCGGAAAGGGCAGCAATCGGAGGTGCCAGCATAATTAAATAATACTGGTGGAAGAATCCTGCGATGCTGAAGAAACCAGCCACAGGAACGAGCCAAGCCGTCCAGAAAATCGTTTCTTTCATTTCAGCTGCCTGTCCTCGGCGATCACGGTACCAGCTGACGATACCGCCCAGCAATCCGATCAATGCGAATGGAAGCATCCAGCTGATTTGGCCTGAAAGCGCCGATTGGACGAGACGAAGCGGTCCAGCATCACCGGTGCCAAACATATTCATGCTTTTTCCGCCGCCACCGCCAGGCCCTCCCTTTCCAGGTCCGCCACCGCCTATTGGTGGTGTGCCTCTGCCTTCACTGGAGGTGCCGTTTTGTCCGCTAGGCGGCTGAGGCGCCGAATGATTCCCGAATGACTGATTGCCATTTTGATTAGCGGCACTTCCGTCAGGCCTGCTGTTTCCGTTCTGAGAGGAAGATGATTCGCTTCCGTTTGGCACCTGCGTGGTGTTTTGATTTTGCATCTTCCCGCCGCCAACGGCATTCATATCACCCCTTGCAAGGCCGGTGGTTTGTCCTAGCAGACGCTCTGTGCCGTTGTAGCCGAAGGCCAATTCTAACACTGAGTTGGTCTGGCTGCTTCCTACATAAGGCCGGCTGGAGAATGAGGTTGAATCCACCACAACTGCCCATGAGAGGGAAAGGCCCGTCAGAAGGACGAGAGACAGAATCAGTGACCCGATTTTTTTCTTCAGAGATGCCCAAGATGCAATCAAGTAGAATAACACAAACGCAGGCAATACCATAAACGCTTGCATCATTTTCATATTAAAGGCGAGTCCAATCAGGCTAAATGCTGTCAGCAGCCAAATCAGCTTGCCTTGTTTCACTGCCTGAAGCAGGCAAGCTGAACCGAGCAATAAGGTAAAGACCAGCATACTGTCGATATTGTTTGTCCGGCTGACAGCCGCTGAGATAGGCGTCAGTGCCATGACAAGCGCGGCAATGCGGGCCGCCCCGATTCCAAAGGCCGGTTTGATCATTCTGTAGAGAAGGAATATAGATCCAACTCCCGCGAGAGCCTGAGGAAGAATCACACTCCACGTGTGAACACCGAAAATCAGTGCGAAAATCGTTTGAATCCATAACACAACTGGCGGCTTGTCCACTGTTACAAATCCGGAAGGGTCAAATGATGCATAGAAGAAATTGTGGAAGCTTTGCGTCATGCTTTTCACCGCTGCCAAATAGTACTGGTTCGCAGTGTCATCCTGCCAAATGTTGTACATATTCAGAAAAGCCGCTGTAAGCAAAATGAGAATAAGAATGAAGTCGAGTCGTTTGGTTTTCATCGTTTTTCACCTCTTTATGGTGTCTTATTGTAAAAAACAAATATGAAAAACTTATGAATAAACCATAAATATTCGTAGAATTTCAAAGAAAAAAGCGGAGATATCTCCCCGCTTTATTATGCTGAATTTCTTTGCTTCTCTGTCTGAAGAATGTATCGATCTCGTCCGGCTCCCAGCCCGGCTGCACCCATAGCGATCAAGGCGGCTATGAGAAGCACTAACGGCATTGTCCATGAATGTGTCTGGTCAAAGAGATAGCCGACAAAGATAGGCCCGACGGCTGCAAGCAGGTAGCCGAATGACTGTGACATGCCTGACAGCGCCGCGGCCTGCTGGGCATTTTCACTGCGGAGACCAATCAAAGTGAGCGCCAAACTAATGCTGGAGCCCTGCCCGATACCGATAATCACCATCCAGATGGCAAGCATGGTGTGGCTGCCGCCTGCTAATAATCCGCATAGGCCGATCAAATAGACTGCGGCCAGCGCCGCAACGATTCCGCGCTGATGTTTCACACGGTCAGCTAAAACCGGTGTCAGAAAAGTGGAGGGCAGACTCGCAAATTGCATGAGTGACACCATCCATCCGGCTGTTGACGTATCAATCCCATGAGAACGGAGTACTTCAGGAAACCAGGCGATGCTGCTGTAAAATAAAAATGATTGGAGTCCCATAAAGATTGTGACAAACCATGCCATTTTGGAAGCCCATATGGAACTTGATTGAAGTTTCATCGTCTGGTTTGCCGTATCCCGGTGGCGCAGCTGAGGGATCCAGATCAGCAATGCAAGGAAAGCCAGTCCGCCCCATAAGAGAAAGGCCTGCTTCCATCCGCCGTCCATCTGGGTCGCTAAAGGAACACTGACACCCGATGCTAAAGCAGCGAATATGTTCATTGATGTCGTATACAGGCTAATCATAATCCCTGGCTTTTCAGGGTATTTATGTTTGATTAAGCTTGGCAAAAGCACGTTTCCAATCGCAATTCCGACACCGATGAGTGCTGTTCCGAAAAACAAAGCGGCAGTATAGCCGATAGAACGAGTCAAAACCCCGATAAAAAGTACCATGAGACCCAGCCATAAGGTTCGCTCATTTCCGAGTCGCTGTCCGAGCTTAGGCGCAAGCGGAGAGAGAACTGCAAACGAAAGTAGCGGAAGTGCGGTCAAAAACCCGGCTGCCCCATTGGACATGTGCAGCTCTGCGCGGATAGAGCTGATGACCGGACCGACTGAAGTGATCGCGGGCCGTAAGTTAAACGCGATAAAGATAATGCCGGCGATCAGCCAAAATGATTGGACTTTTTTATTTTGTGTATGTGGCAAAGCAGTTACTCCTTCTTTCTAACATATAATGATTATGATTCCGTAAGGTGTAAGCAAGTATGCGAATGAACGCTACGATTGTTGTTCTTCTTTCTGCAATTCAGCCAACTTGGCAAGCAGGATATGCTGAGGCATATGCATCATTTGTTCAAGCGGCAGATTCAAGGACGCTGCAAGCTTTTGTGCAGTTTCAGCAGAAATTTGCAAAGGTCTCACAAAAGATCCCTCCTCTCTTCTGTCCATTGTACAAGAATCAGATGTGAAATGTAAGAAGATGTCACAAAGGAATGGAGCAATCCGAAAATGACCGTTATAAAAGAGGAAAGGAGGGGTCTTATGTATGCACCGTTGTCATTATTAAAACAAATGCTGAAGGAACACCAATTAGACTCTGAGAAGGCTGACACTTTTGAAGAATATATAGCGGTGAGGCTAAAGCTTCAGGAGTTGATGGGGAAATGTGCTTCGTTCGAGGAGTGGGATCTGTATCAAAAGGCGGCGGATCTGATGATGCACACAGGCATCCAATGGATGAAATAAGCTGATATTCGCTAAAAAACCCTCGCTGCAGCGAAGGTTTTCATTCTTTAAAATGAGTGTTCTTCTTCCACATTCTTAAACTGGTCATAGATCACAAGCTTTGCCGGGCTGTTTTCCTTTGCCATCTGTTTGGCTTTTTCAATCGCGGCGTCTTTAGATGTATACAAAGCTGTCGGGGCCACATTCTCCACCTTAATAAACCAGCCATCCGCATCAACATTAGGTGTAACCGCATATTTTTTGATCATCTTTCATTCCTCCCTTATGTTTTATTGCATTTTTCCCGCCCTGTTATGGTCCGAAACGATTCAATCTGCTAGCTGAAAAAAACAGGAAACAGACAATTCTTCTATTTTTTTTCTGCAGAAATGGTAGAATGGAGTTTGGAGATTTTTTAATGAGAGGACGGTGCTTAGCATGACAGACCTTCTGAATGATCGGCTTCCTCCGCAAAATATAGAAGCTGAACAAGCCGTGTTAGGCGCTATTTTTTTACAGCCGTCTGCTTTAACACTGGCTTCAGAAGTATTGATTCCAGATGATTTTTATAGAATGTCCCACCAAAAAATCTATAATGCGATGCTTGTGCTCGGTGACCGAGGTGAACCGGTTGATCTAGTGACGGTAACGTCAGAGCTTGCGAATACAGACCTGCTGGAAGAAGTCGGCGGGATTTCATATCTGACAGATATCGCAAACTCGGTGCCGACAGCGGCTAACATAGAATATTATGCGAAAATCGTTGAGGAAAAATCGATTCTTCGCAGATTGATCAGAACAGCGACAACGATTGCTCAAGATGGGTATACCCGTGAGGATGAGGTCGAGGATTTACTCAGTGAAGCGGAAAAAACGATTATGGAAGTGGCGCAGCGCAAGAACACGAGTGCCTTTCAAAATATTAAGGACGTCCTTGTGCAGACCTATGACAATATCGAACAGCTTCACAATCGAAAAGGCGATATCACGGGGATTCCGACAGGGTTTACCGAGCTTGACCGGATGACTGCCGGGTTCCAGCGCAACGACCTGATCATTGTGGCTGCCCGTCCGTCAGTGGGGAAAACCGCTTTTGCCCTGAACATCGCACAAAACGTGGCGACCAAGACTGACGAGAGCGTAGCGATTTTCAGTCTAGAGATGGGTGCTGAGCAGCTGGTTATGCGTATGCTCTGTGCCGAGGGAAATATCAATGCCCAGAATCTCCGTACCGGCAACCTGACGGAAGAGGATTGGGGCAAGCTGACGATGGCGATGGGAAGCCTGTCGAACAGCGGAATTTACATTGATGATACACCGGGGATCCGTGTGAGTGAAATCCGCGCCAAATGCCGCCGCTTAAAGCAGGAAAGCGGACTTGGCATGATTTTGATCGACTACCTGCAATTGATTCAGGGAAGCGGACGTTCGAAGGATAACCGCCAGCAGGAAGTATCCGAAATTTCCCGTGAACTGAAGTCGATTGCAAGGGAGCTGCAAGTCCCTGTTATCGCGCTTTCTCAGCTTTCACGTGGCGTTGAGCAGCGTCAGGACAAACGTCCGATGATGTCTGATATCCGGGAATCAGGAAGTATTGAGCAGGATGCGGATATTGTTGCGTTCCTTTATCGTGATGACTACTATGACAAAGAAACAGAGAACAAAAACATTATCGAAATCATTATTGCCAAACAGCGTAACGGCCCGGTAGGAACCGTGTCTCTTGCGTTCGTAAAAGAATACAACAAATTCGTCAATCTGGAACGGCGTTTTGATGACGCAGGTGTTCCGCCCGGCGCATAACCCCCAAGAGCTGATCTTGGGGTTTTTTCATTCGAAAGGCGGAAGAAATACCGTCCGCTCAGCGGATGTTTATTTGAAAGCGTTTTAATAAAATGGTGCAAAAAGGAGATGGTAATATGGGAAATCATTTTTCATATTTTCATGCAGCGCAAATACGGATTGCGCGGCCTACGGGCCAGCTTCGTGAGATCATTCTTTTTTATGAAGAAGGGCTGGGTTTAAAACGAATAGGAGGGTTTTCGAAGCATAATGGGTATGACGGTGTCATGTTCGGTCTCCCTCAAGCCGATTATCATCTCGAATTCACTCAGCATGAGGAGGAAAGCAGTGTCCCTGTTCCTCACCCCGACAGCCTCCTCGTTTTTTATGTGCCGAATGCAGAGGAATTGACAGCAATCACTTTAAGGCTGAAAAGAATGGGCTATCAAGAGGTCGAATCTGAGAATCCGTACTGGAGCCATGGCGGCGTCACAATAGAGGATCCGGATGGATGGCGAGTCGTTTTTATGAATACAAAAGGAATATCAGGCAAGTGAGTCTTTTTTATGCTAAAGAATGAAAGTTTCACGAGCTTTTTATGACAAAACGGTGAGAAAACGCTTATAAAACGAATGAAAGCGAACGAATATAGATTTACAAGAATTTAATGTTCGGATTTACAATTGACTTTCTGTTTCTTCACTGATAAACTTGATTTGTTTGAATAGAATCGTTTTGAAAGGTTAACGGAGGTGCACGGACATGTCTTCAGTAGTTGTAGTAGGTACGCAATGGGGCGATGAAGGGAAAGGTAAAATCACAGATTTCCTGTCAGAAAATGCAGAAGTGATCGCCCGTTATCAAGGCGGAAATAACGCAGGGCATACAATCAAGTTTGACGGCATCACATACAAGCTTCACTTAATCCCGTCAGGAATTTTCTATAAGGATAAAACGTGTGTGATCGGAAACGGAATGGTTGTAGATCCGAAAGCATTAGTCACAGAGCTTGCGTATCTTCATGAGCGCAACGTCAGTACAGATAACCTGAGAATCAGCAACAGGGCTCATGTCATTCTGCCGTATCATTTGAAATTGGATGAAGTGGAAGAAGAGCGAAAAGGGGCTAACAAGATCGGTACAACGAAAAAAGGAATCGGCCCTGCTTACATGGATAAAGCAGCCCGCATCGGAATTCGCATCGCGGATCTGTTAGACCGTGACGCATTTGCGGAAAAGCTTGAACGCAATCTGGAAGAAAAAAACCGTCTGCTTGAGAAAATGTACGAGACAGAAGGATTTAAAATTGAGGATATTTTAGACGAATATTATGAGTACGGCCAGCAGATTAAAAAGTATGTTTGCGATACATCTGTTGTCTTAAATGATGCTCTTGATGAAGGGCGCCGTGTATTGTTTGAAGGCGCGCAAGGGGTTATGCTCGATATCGACCAAGGAACATACCCGTTTGTTACGTCATCTAACCCGGTTGCCGGCGGTGTCACGATCGGTTCTGGTGTCGGTCCGACCAAAATTCAGCACGTTGTCGGTGTATCAAAAGCATATACGACTCGTGTCGGCGACGGTCCTTTCCCGACTGAGCTGAAAGATGAAATCGGCGATCAAATCCGTGAAGTTGGACGCGAGTATGGAACAACAACAGGCCGTCCGCGCCGTGTAGGCTGGTTTGACAGTGTCGTTGTCCGTCACGCCCGCCGTGTGAGCGGAATTACAGATCTTTCTTTGAACTCAATTGACGTGTTAACAGGAATTGAAACATTGAAAATCTGTGTGGCATACCGCTACAAAGGGGAAATCATTGAAGAATTCCCAGCAAGCCTTAAAGCACTTGCTGAATGTGAGCCGGTATATGAAGAAATGCCAGGCTGGACTGAGGATATCACAGGTGCGAAGAGCTTAAGCGAGCTCCCGGAAAATGCGCGCCACTATCTTGAGCGTGTGTCTCAGCTGACAGGCATTCCGCTTTCTATTTTCTCTGTCGGTCCAGACCGTTCACAAACAAATGTCCTTCGCAGCGTGTACCGTGCGAACTAAATAAAACTTGCTTACAAGCCCCTGATGCAGGGGCTTGTTTTTTGTTTGAAAACCGCAGATAAGTTGGTCTGAGAAAAAAATATGAAAAAAAACCAAAAAAGTTATTGCCACTTCTATTTGTTCGTGATATTATAAATCTCGTTGTTACGGAAACTGCTTCAATAGAGTACAAGATGAGAACTTAATCTAAGTCGTTTGCTCTATGGAAACTCCGACATCTTAAGAGCCATTAGCTCAGTTGGTAGAGCATCTGACT
Source organism: Bacillus sp. N12A5 (assembly GCF_026790125.1). Classification (NCBI taxonomy): domain Bacteria; kingdom Bacillati; phylum Bacillota; class Bacilli; order Caryophanales; family Bacillaceae; genus Bacillus; species Bacillus sp. N12A5. The sequence continues at coordinate 58,354 of NZ_JALAMR010000006.1, forward strand.
TTTAATCAGAGGGTCGAAGGTTCGAGTCCTTCATGGCTCACCATTTCGTGTAGGCCCGTTGGTCAAGCGGTTAAGACACCGCCCTTTCACGGCGGTAACACGGGTTCGAATCCCGTACGGGTCATTGATTTACTTTAGCGTTATTGCTAATTCCTTATTTGTCTGCGAGGGCTGACACGACAGCTCTCCGGGCAATTACTGTAAGGTCCGGTAGTTCAGTTGGTTAGAATGCCTGCCTGTCACGCAGGAGGTCGCGGGTTCGAGTCCCGTCCGGACCGCCATTTTACTTTACTTAGTAGAGAAAAATAAAACATTTGGCTCGGTAGCTCAGTTGGTAGAGCAACGGACTGAAAATCCGTGTGTCGGCGGTTCGATTCCGTCCCGAGCCACTTACCAAACGCATCTGCAATCGTAGGTGCGTTTTTTCTTTTAGGAAAAAGGCAAACATGAGGAGTGTTATAATAGAAGAAAAAGGGAGAACCGGCCCTGCGGCCGGCTCAAAGAAGAAGACGTCATTGATAAAGACGCACTCCGGTGGGGGGAGGTTTCAATAAAGTTATCTTTTTTAAAAAAAGTTGACCAGCATGACAAAAGATAAACAATTGGCGGATAAAGGTGAAACATGTGTTTTTTTTCTAAACCTTTATTTTTTTTATCTTTTGACCTTAAACCGTTATAATAGACAAGGACCCATTGTTTACATGGGCCATAAGTGATGAAACGAATGTTATATAGATGAAATGAAGTTATTCGGCAGGAGGAAAATCAAAATGATGGATAAAAAGATCCTTGTAGTAGATGATGAAAAACCGATTGCAGATATATTGGAATTTAACTTAAGAAAAGAGGGCTATGAAGTACACTGTGCCCACGACGGAAATGAAGCCGTTGAAATGGTAGAAGAGCTTCAGCCTGATTTAATTCTTTTAGATATTATGCTTCCTAATAAGGACGGCGTTGAAGTGTGCCGTGAAGTCAGAAAGAAATACGATATGCCGATCATTATGCTGACGGCTAAGGATTCAGAAATTGACAAGGTCATCGGGCTTGAAATCGGTGCTGATGACTATGTCACCAAACCATTTAGCACACGCGAGCTTCTGGCACGTGTAAAAGCAAACCTGCGCCGCCAGCTGACAACAGCGCCTGCGGAGGAAGAGTCGTCTTCTAACGAGATTCATATCGGCTCTCTCGTCATCTTCCCTGACGCGTACGTCGTATCTAAACGGGATGAAACAATTGAATTGACTCATCGTGAGTTCGAGTTGCTTCATTATTTAGCGAAACATATTGGACAAGTAATGACACGTGAACATTTGCTTCAAACCGTTTGGGGCTATGATTACTTTGGTGATGTCAGAACGGTTGACGTAACAGTCCGCCGGCTTCGTGAAAAAATCGAGGACAACCCAAGCCATCCAAATTGGATCGTCACACGCCGCGGCGTAGGTTATTACTTGAGAAACCCAGAACAGGACTAATGCCCATATGAATAAGGTTGGTTTTTTTCGGTCGATCCAATTTAAGATTACCTTGATTTATGTGCTTTTGATTATTATTGCCATGCAAATCATTGGTGTGTATTTTGTCAATCAGGTAGAGAAGTCGCTGATCAATTCTTATGAACAATCGCTGAATCAGCGAATCGACAACCTTTCTTACTATATCGAACAAGAATATAAAAGCGATAACGACAGCACCGTCATCAAGGATGACGTCAGCCGTATTTTGAATGACTTCACAAAAAGTGATGAGGTCCGGGAAATTAGTTTTGTAGATAAAAGCTATGAAGTCGTCGGTTCTTCTAAGCCGTATGGTGAGGAAGTGGCAGGCAAACAAACAACCGATCTGATCTTTAAAAGAATTTTTTCTACCAAACAATCGTATTTAAGAAAATATTATGACCCGAAAAGCAAAATCAGAGTTCTCATTTCCGCGAAGCCCGTCATGACAGAAAACCAAGAGGTTGTCGGCGCGATCTATGTTGTCGCGAGCATGGAAGATGTCTTTAATCAAATGAAGACGATTAACACGATTCTGGCGTCCGGCACAGGTTTGGCACTCGTTTTGACGGCCCTTCTCGGTATTTTTCTTGCAAGAACCATTACCCACCCGCTTTCAGATATGAGGAAACAGGCGATGGAGCTCGCCAAAGGGAATTTCTCGAGGAAGGTTAAAAAGTACGGGCATGATGAAATTGGGCAGCTCGCCACGACGTTTAATCACTTAACGAGAGAGCTTGAGGATGCCCAGGCGATGACTGAAGGAGAGCGTCGAAAGCTCGCCTCTGTCATTGCCTATATGACAGACGGCGTTATCGCCACAAATCGAAACGGAGCTATTATCCTCTTAAACAGCCCGGCGCTGGAGCTGTTGAACGTTTCACGTGAAACAGCCTTAGAAATGCCGATTACGAGCTTGCTGGGGATTCAAGAGAATTATACTTTTGAAGATTTAGTGGAGCAGCAGGATTCTATGTTGCTTGAAATTGAGCGCGATGATCAATTAACGGTGCTTCGCGTGAATTTCTCTGTGATTCAAAGGGAGCATGGCAAAATTGATGGTTTAATCGCTGTCATTTATGATGTAACCGAGCAAGAGAAAATGGATCAGGAACGCAGGGAATTCGTTGCGAATGTATCACACGAGCTGCGGACGCCGCTTACGACAATGCGGAGTTATTTGGAGGCGTTAGCTGAAGGCGCGTGGGAAAATAAAGACATTGCCCCGCGTTTCTTAATGGTGACGCAAAATGAAACAGAGCGAATGATCCGGCTTGTGAATGACCTGCTTCAGCTATCGAAATTTGACAGCAAGGACTATCAATTCAACCGGGAATGGATTCAAATCGTCCGATTTATGTCGCTTATTATTGACCGTTTTGAAATGACAAAAGAACAGCATGTGGAATTTATCCGCAATCTGCCGGACAGAAATCTGTACGTCGAGATTGATCAGGATAAAATTACGCAGGTGCTCGATAACATTATTTCCAACGCTTTAAAATACTCACCGGAGGGCGGACATGTCACGTTCTCCATTGATGTAAATGAAGAAGAAGAGCTTCTCTATATCAGCGTCAAGGATGAAGGGATCGGAATTCCGAAAAAGGATGTCGAAAAAGTCTTTGACCGCTTCTACAGGGTTGATAAAGCGAGAACGAGAAAGCTTGGCGGCACCGGCCTGGGGCTGGCGATTGCCAGAGAAATGGTTCAAGCGCACGGCGGAGATATTTGGGCAGACAGCATAGAAGGAAAAGGCACGACGATTACATTTACTCTTCCATATAAAGAGGAACAAGAGGATGATTGGGATGAAGCGTGAAAATATAAAAACGATATTACTTACGGTACTCGTCGTCATCAGTCTTGTTTTTACGTGGGGGATATGGACGTTCCAGCCAAACTTTTCTGAAGGCTCATCAACAACAGAGTCTACTGTGCGTGAGAAGCATAAAATCGAAAAAAACACCCAAAAGCTGTCTGAAACGGTGAGGCCGAGGGAAATGTTTATCCATGATGACGGCGCTCATTATAAAGTGGATAATGAAGCCCTCTATGAAGAAGTCTGGTCTGACTTGCCGCATTGGGATGTAAAAGGAATTAAAGATATTTCTGATCAGTATGACAAGGCTGGATTCAAGAGCTGGTTTTATGGCATGGGCGGTTCTGAAGCTAAGCTTGACTTGCAATTCAGTGATACGATTCCTATTGATATTTTTCAAACGCTGTTTAAATGGTCGAATCAGTCATTCGAATATAGTTCGTTTGATCATATTCTGATTCCGTTTAATGAAACCAAAGCGAACAAGAAAATTTATCTGGTGTCTTATAGCAAACAGCTCATTCTGGAAGTGACCGTTGAGTCGGCAAACTACCGGAACATTATGAACGACATGAAAAACAGGCAATCAAACTTGCCGGCGTACAGCTTGTTCTCCATCGGTTCAAAGAAAGAGTTCCTGCTGCCGAACAAACCGCTTACGATGGATAAAAAAGAGTTTGTCACAGAATCGATTAAAACGAACACCTTTAAGCAGGCTTTGTTCAGTGATCCGAGCATTGTAAGAGAAGATTCGAATTACAACAACAGAAATGTGCTGACAGATGGGATTAGCCGTTTAGATGTGAATTTAAGCCAGCGCCAGGTGCAATTTCAGCAGCGCAATTTAGTCCAGAGCACATCCTATCAAACAGGTGAATTAATCAAAAAGAGCCAAAAATACCTTGAGGATACGGGAAGCTGGACGGATCATTATCAATTTTTCAATATCAATGACAGCCAGCAGCTGAGCTTCTATATCTATATGGATCAGATGCCGGTCATTAACAGCACGGCCAAGCCGTTCGGAGCAACATCAGCGATTACGTTGCAATGGGCGAATGATGATATTCTCAGCTATAAGCGGCCGAATTACAGTCTCGGGACAAACCCGATTAAAACAAGTGAGACAGAGCTGATGAGCGGCAGCGAAGTGAAGATGCTGCTTTCTAAACAAACCGCTTATGATACGGATAAAATTGATCAGATCTTCCTTGCTTACCAATTGGTATCAACATCAACCAACGATGATCCTCTTGTTGAACTGGAACCGGTCTGGGCGATGAAAGTAAATGGAAAAATTGTGCCGATCACAAAGGATTTATTGATGAAGGAGGGGGCAAACAGTGGAGTGGAATAAGACAAAATCAATCTTCATCGTTGCCTTCCTCATCTTAGATATTTTCTTAGGCTATCAGTTTTTTCAAAAATGGCAGGCGACCAGCAAGGAATATGAGGTCATTAAAAATGATGTCGAGCATGATATGAAGGCCGACCATATCACGTATGAGGGCCTGAATAAGGAAGCAACAGAAGGCTATCGGATCACAGCAAATCAAAAGGCCTTCACCAAGGAGGAAATTGAGGGGCTGAAGGATCAAAAGCCTTTGATGGACATGCCTAGTGATAATCATAAAGTAACGAGCCTGAAAATGAAGTTCACGAATCCGATCGCCCTATCCAAGAAAAATATCGAGGACGATGCCCAGGCGCTTGTTTCTTCGAAAATCCAAGATGGCGAAAAATATAAGCTTTGGAAGGTTGATAAATCAAAGAAAGAAATTATTTTCTTCCAAACATATGAAGGCCATTATATTTATCAGAAGACCGACAATTCCTCGAACATGATCGGGCAAGTGGTCTTGCACTTAAACGGTAAAAACGAGGTTGTGTCGTACGACCAAACAACGCTCGAAACCTTTAAGCAAATCCAGAAAGAAAGCTTAATCACTGAAATGGATGCGGTTGAGCTATTGTACTATCAAAATCAATTAAAAGAATACAGCACTGTAAAGAGCTGCAAATTCGGCTACGTAGCACAATATCCGCTGACAAGTACGCAGGTGCTGGCACCGGTATGGAGAATTACGGTCGAGTACGATAAAAAAGTGAACGGTGAGAAAAAGACAGTGCAAGAGTATTTTACTGTGAATGCTTTGGAGAGTACGATTTTAGATACAGATCAATGAAAATAATGGAGTGAGACAGACATGAGCTTGCAATTTAGCGTACTTGCGAGCGGGAGTACGGGAAATGCGTTTTACCTCGAAACAGAGGATCACGCATTTTTAGTGGACGCCGGTTTGAGCGGGAAAGCCATGGATGGGCTGATGGCACAGATCGGGCGTAAGCTGGATGATGTAGACGGCATTTTTGTGACGCATGAGCATAGTGACCATATTAAGGGCCTTGGTGTGGTCGCCAGAAAGTACAAGCTTCCGATCTATGCCAATGAGAAGACGTGGAAAGCGATGGAGAACCAGATCGGCAAAATAGACACCGATCAAAAATTTGTGTTTCCGATGGAGACGGTGAAGTCGTTTGGCGGACTTGACGTGGAATCGTTTGGCGTCTCTCACGATGCGGCGGAACCCATGTTTTATGTGTTCCACTATAACGGCCGAAAGCTTGCATTAATGACAGATACGGGGTACGTCAGCGACCGGATGAAAGGGATCATCCGCCAAGCGAATGTGTTTGTGTTTGAAAGCAACCACGATGTCGGCATGCTGCAAATGGGAAGATACCCATGGAGCATTAAGCGGAGGATTTTAAGTGACGTCGGGCACGTTTCAAATGAAGATGCTGCCTTGGCGATGACTGATGTCATTGGCGACGAGACGTCTCGTATTTACTTGGCGCATTTGAGCCAGGACAACAACATGAAGGAGCTGGCGAGAATGTCGGTGCAGCAGACACTGGCTTCTAAAGGCTTTGTGACGGGTGAGACATTTGATTTATATGACACCGATCCGAAGAAGGCCACGCCGCTTTGCGCTGTATAATTTTTCTATGTAAATCATGACTATTATAGGAGGTTCTAACCCACAATATAACCATATTAACGTTCTTGGAAAGGATGGAATATGGTGGATTACGATCGTGAGGAAGAACATACTACTCCTGAACAGCCAAAGAGAAGCAAAAAAGGATATTTTCTTTCTAGTCTGATTGGCGTGATTGTCGGTGCCGTATTAATGGCGTTTATCATGCCATACCTTTCAAATGAAGGGTTAGATACGGGCGCCTTGGAACAGCAGCAAAACAACAATGGCCGGGAACCAATCCGGACGGTGAATGTCAGTGTCAACAACGCAGTCACCAAGATTGTCAGCAATGTGTCGCCCGCCGTTGTCGGTGTTGTGAACATCCAAAAATCAGATATTTGGGGAGAGAGCGGCGAGGCTGGGAGTGGCTCTGGTGTCATCTATAAGAAAAATGACAACTCCGCTTATGTCGTGACCAACCATCATGTTATCGAGGGCGCTTCCCAAATTGAAATCAGCTTGAAAGACGGAACGCGTGTATCCGCTGACCTAGTCGGCAGCGACCAGCTGATGGACCTGGCCGTGTTACGGGTGAAAAGCGATAAAATAAAGGCTGTCGCCGACTTCGGAAATTCAGATCAAGTGAAATCTGGAGAGCCCGTTATTGCGATTGGCAATCCGTTAGGCCTTGAATTTGCCGGCTCTGTTACACAAGGCGTCATCTCAGGTACGGAGAGGGCGATCCCAGTGGATTCAAACGGTGACGGACAGCCTGACTGGAACGCAGAAGTCCTGCAAACAGATGCGGCCATTAACCCTGGGAACAGCGGCGGCGCGCTGTTAAATATGGATGGAAAGGTCATTGGAATCAATTCAATGAAAATTGCCGAGTCGGCGGTTGAAGGCATTGGCCTCTCAATTCCGTCAAAGCTTGTGATTCCGGTGATAGAGGATCTCGAGAAATACGGTGAAGTCAAACGTCCGTTCCTTGGCATTGAAATGAAATCGCTAAGCGATATTGCAAGCTACCATTGGGATGAAACATTGAAGCTTCCTAAGGGTGTCACCAATGGAGCGGTTGTGATGGGTGTAGATGCCTTTTCTCCAGCCGGAAAAGCGGGGCTTAGGGAACTGGATGTTATTACGGAATTTGACGGACACAAAGTAAACGATATTGTTGATCTGCGGAAACGGCTTTATCAGAAAAAAGTCGGTGACCGGGTGACGGTGAAGTTTTACCGCGGCGGAAAAGAAAAATCCGCTGACATTAAGCTCTCCTCCGCAGACCGATTAGGAAGTTAGCTGACACAGTCTGGCACCACGCCAGGCTGTTTTTTTATGCAAAAAAACTGAACGAGGGTCACGTCCGTTCAGTTGAAAAAGGATATATCGAATATGAAGAAAAATACAAGATGGATGTTACACGTGAAACAGCAGCAAATGCTGCTAACTTCAAATACCTCCATTCTCAGCATTCTCCCGGAAATATGGAGGTTCGGGATTGGGTCTTGCCATAACGAAATCGATTATCGACAGCCACAATGGGCCAATTGACGTGAAAAGTGAAATCGGCAGAGTACTGTTTTTCTGATCAGGCTTCCTGCACCAGCTTATTCGTCAGATGAGTGAGAAAATTTCTTCAGGCGGTATTGGAGGCTTTGTCGGCTGATGCCAAGTTCCTGAGCAGCTTTCGAGATGTTATGGCCGTGTTTTCTTAACACGTTCTCTATCACATATTTTTCGAAGCTTTCCATTTTTTCTTTTAAGTCCGCGGCCGGCTGATGTCTTGGTGCTTCAGGCTCCGGGTTGTCAGTCGGCTTGATTTTCATCCGATATTGGTAGGGCAGATGGGAAGCTGTAATGGTTTGCTCGTCCGTCATGAAATTCATTGCGCCTTCAATCATATGCTCAAGCTCACGAATATTTCCCGGCCAGTCGTAGGATAGGAAAAATTGCTTCACGTCTTCGCTGATGTGTTCAACATTCATTTGGAACAGATGGTTGTTTTTCTGGATGAATTCCGATGCGAGAAGCAAAATGTCTTCTTTTCGTTCTCGAAGCGGCGGGATGATCAGCGTCACGACGCTCAGCCTGTAATACAGGTCCTTCCGCATCCGTTCACCCGCAATCGCGTCAATCGGGTCTTCGTTCATCGTAGCGATAATACGTACGTCAATCGGCGTATCCTTTGTTGACCCGATGCGCCTGATTTTCCGTTCCTGAAGGGCGCGCAGCAGTTTTGCCTGAAGACTAAGATTCAGCGAGTTGATCTCATCTAACAGCAGCGTTCCGCCATGGGCTTGTTCAAACAGGCCGGGCTGGTCGACAGCGCCGGTAAACGCGCCTTTTTTCGTCCCAAACAAAATGCTTTCCACAAGGCTGTCTGGCAGTGCCGCGCAGTTTTGCGAAATAAACGGGCCGCCTGAACGGTCGCTGCCGTTGTGAATACTTTGCGCGAACAGCTCTTTTCCCGTGCCGGTTTCGCCTGCGAGAAGGACAGATGATGACGTACGGGTTGCCCGCTTGGCGTTTTCGATGACGTCTCGAATGGCCGGACTGGTGCCGAGGATACTGTCAAACGTATAGGTTGTGCTGCCTTTTTTGTTCATATTCTCCCTGATCAGCCGTTCAAGCTTTGTCACATCCTTGGCAATTTCGACTGCACCCCTGATTTTGCCGTCTTGGACGATGGGATAGGTATGATTGATCGTCGTGATTTCCTGGCCTTTATTATTGAAGTAGCTCTGCTTCACATTTTTAATTGTTTTGCCTTCCTGAAGAGCCTGTACCAGCGTGCTGTCCTGCTGCTTTGAAAACATAAACACATCCATCAGGTTTTTATTCAGGACGTCATGCTTCTCCATATCTTCAATCTGCATCATTTTATTGTTATAAACGATTGTGTTTCCATGCTCGTCTACCACGTGCAGGCCAACATCGATTTCATCTAAAATGCTCTGAAAAACCAATGTGAGGAATTCGCTGTCTTTGACCACTGTATGAACCTCCCTCAATTATTTTCTTAATATTGCTTCTATTTTATAAAAAAATGGAGAGGATATGCAAAAGAATTTTGCACTTGCTGAAATTTTTGCTCGAAATATCAGAATTTTTTTGCACCTTGTCCTCGAAAATTGTAGAAAACACACGAAATCTTGATTTGGCACAGAACTTGCATTTATAAAAAGGGAAAGCAGGATAACATGTGGAAACAGAAAACAAGGGGGAATTCAAATATGCCAGCTTTATCTAAATCCAAGGAAATTATTGATCAGACGTCTCATTACGGAGCCAACAATTATCATCCGCTCCCGATTGTTATTTCTGAAGCGCTGGGTGCTTGGGTAAAGGACCCGGAAGGCAATGAATATATGGATATGCTAAGTGCTTACTCTGCGGTAAACCAAGGACACAGACATCCGAAAATCATTCAGGCATTAAAGGATCAGGCCGATAAAATCACCCTCACGTCACGCGCATTTCACAACGATCAGCTTGGGCCGTTTTACGAAAAAACTGCTCAACTGACAGGCAAAGAGATGATTCTGCCGATGAATACAGGAGCTGAAGCGGTTGAATCTGCGGTGAAAGCGGCGAGACGCTGGGCTTATGAAGTGAAAGGCGTTGCAGACAACCAAGCGGAAATTATCGCATGTGTCGGGAACTTCCACGGCCGCACGATGCTGGCGGTATCTCTTTCTTCTGAAGAGGAATATAAACGAGGATTCGGCCCGATGCTTCCGGGAATCAAACTCATTCCTTACGGCGATGCGGAAGCGCTTCGACAGGCCATTACGCCGAATACAGCGGCATTCTTGTTTGAACCGATTCAAGGCGAAGCGGGCATTGTCATTCCGCCTGAAGGGTTTTTGCAGGAAGCGGCGGCGATTTGCAAGGAAGAGAATGTCTTGTTTATTGCGGATGAAATTCAAACGGGTCTCGGACGTACAGGCAAGACGTTTGCCTGTGACTGGGACGGCATTGTTCCGGATATGTATATCTTGGGCAAAGCGCTTGGCGGGGGTGTGTTCCCGATCTCATGCATTGCGGCGGACCGCGAGATCTTAGGCGTGTTTAACCCTGGCTCACACGGCTCTACATTTGGCGGGAACCCGCTTGCATGTGCAGTGTCTATTGCCTCATTGGAAGTGCTGGAGGATGAAAAGCTGGCGGATCGTTCTCTTGAGCTTGGCGAATACTTTAAAAGCGAGCTTGAGAGCATTGATAACCCTGTTATTAAAGAAGTCCGCGGCAGAGGGCTGTTTATCGGTGTAGAATTGACGGAAGCGGCACGTCCGTATTGTGAGCGTTTGAAGGAAGAAGGGCTTTTATGCAAGGAAACGCATGATACAGTTATTCGTTTTGCACCGCCATTAATCATTTCCAAAAAGGATTTGGATTGGGCAATAGAGAAAATTAAGCACGTGCTGCAAAACGCATAAATCTGCACCATAGCGGGATATTCACTTCGTTTGTATAAATTTACAACAGAAAAATCAGCACTCCCTATTTGCTCAGCTACAGTATTTTAGTATAATGTATCTTTATGAGAAGAAGTGAATTTTATATTAAATAGATAGAGACTCTTTGGACAGCAAACTGGGATACGCACCATGTAGATGTTCCAGCTTAGATCCAATACAAGTTGCTGAAGGGGTGCAGAAAGTGAATACAAACCAAGATAACGGAAATCAGCTCCAGCGGACAATGAAATCACGCCATTTGTTCATGATTTCATTGGGCGGAGTGATCGGAACCGGTTTCTTCCTTGGAACCGGGTTTACCATTAACCAAGCGGGACCGCTCGGCGCGGTTCTGTCCTATTTAGTGGGCGGCTTTATCATGTTTTTGACCATGCTCTGCTTAGGAGAGCTGGCAGTCGCCTTTCCTGTGTCGGGGTCCTTCCAGACCTATGCCACGAAATTTATCAGCCCAGCCTTCGGGTTTGCGTTCGGCTGGCTGTACTGGCTCGGCTGGGCAGTTACATGCGCCATTGAATTCTTATCAGCGGGGCAGCTGATGCAGCGCTGGTTTCCGCATATAGACGTGTGGATCTGGTGTCTGGTCTTTGCGGCACTGATGTTTATTTTAAATGCGATCACCACAAAAGCCTTTGCGGAATCTGAATTCTGGTTCTCAGGCATTAAAATTTTGATTATCCTTTTATTTATTATTCTCGGCGGAGCTGCCATGTTTGGCCTGATTGATCTGAAGGGCGGAGAGCAGGCGCCGTTTTTGACACATTTTTACGAAGACGGGTTATTTCCGAACGGCATAAAGGCCATATTGATAACGATGATTACCGTGAACTTCGCCTTCCAGGGAACTGAGCTGATCGGGGTTGCAGCCGGAGAAAGTGAAAACCCTGAAAAAACGATTCCGCGGTCCATCAAACAGACAGTATGGAGAACGCTTGTCTTCTTTGTGCTTTCCATCATTGTCATTGCCGGCATGATTCCGTGGAAACAGGCGGGTGTCGTGGAAAGTCCATTTGTTGCCGTATTTGAGCAAATCGGAATTCCATATGCCGCTGATATTATGAACTTTGTGATTTTAATCGCGCTGCTATCCGTTGCGAATTCAGGTTTATACGCATCAACACGTATCCTGTACGCGATGGCAAATGAAGGACAGGCCTTCAAAGCGCTGGGCAAAACAAATAAAAGAGGTGTGCCGCTGAATGCGTTAATTGTAACGATGGCTGTGGCCTGCCTGTCGCTTCTGTCAAAGGTTGCGGCGGCTGAAACTGTATATATGGTGCTGTTATCATTGGCGGGCATGAGTGCGCAGGTCGGATGGATCGCGATTTCGCTTTCCCAAATCAAGTTCAGACGCAAATATATCCGCGAAGGAGGCAAGATAGAAGATCTGAAATTCAAAACACCGCTGTATCCGGTGCTTCCGCTGATCGGCCTGACGTTAAATACGGTCGTTCTCATCAGCCTTGCATTTGATCCGGAGCAGCGTATCGCGCTGTATTGCGGCATACCGTTTATGGTCATTTGCTACATCATTTATCATGTTGTCATTAAAAAACGCCAGCAGGCAAATCGTCAGCTAGAGCTTTAAAACGTTGTCCGCAAGTCATCTTTGTTGTAACCCGCATAGGACATTATCTTAAATGTTGAGGTGGAATCACAGATGGAGAAAACGATTTCGGTTATTGGAATGCCAATGGATTTAGGACAAGCACGACGCGGAGTGGACATGGGCCCGAGTGCCATCCGGTACGCCCATCTGATCGAGAGGCTGTCAGACATGGGGTATACGGTTGAAGATCTCGGGGACATTCCGATCAACCGCGAAAAGATCAAAAATGACGAGGAACTGAAAAACCTGAATTCCGTTTTAGCGGGAAATGAAAAACTCGCTCAGAAGGTCAACCAAGTCATCGAAGAGAAAAAATTCCCGCTTGTCCTGGGCGGCGACCACAGTATTGCGATCGGCACGCTGGCAGGCACAGCGAAGCATTACGATAATCTCGGCGTCATCTGGTATGACGCGCATGGCGACCTGAATACACTGGAAACATCACCATCCGGAAATATTCACGGCATGCCGCTTGCCGTCAGCCTTGGCATCGGCCACGAGTCATTGGTTAACCTTGAAGGCTACGCGCCTAAAATCAAACCGGAAAATGTCGTCATTATCGGCGCCCGGTCACTTGATGAAGGAGAGCGCAAGTATATTAAGGAAAGCGGCATGAAGGTGTACACGATGCACGAAATCGACCGTCTCGGCATGACAAAGGTGATTGAAGAAACCCTTGATTATTTATCAGCATGTGACGGCGTCCATCTCAGTCTTGATCTGGACGGACTTGATCCGAACGACGCACCGGGTGTCGGAACCCCTGTCGTCGGCGGCATCAGCTACCGGGAAAGCCATCTGGCTATGGAAATGCTGTATGACGCAGGCATCATCACCTCAGCTGAATTCGTTGAGGTCAACCCGATTCTTGATCACGAAAACAAAACTGGCCAAACAGCAGTGGAGCTCGTGGAATCCCTGCTAGGGAAGAAATTGCTGTAATAAGAAAACCCCCGCATTCCGCGGGGGTCTTTCCTTTAGCCAATCATTTTCTCAGCGACTTTCATTTCCTGTGAATGGGTTTGATGATCCGCAATAAACCATCCTGATAAAATCACCGCTGCGACACCTGCACCAATCAGAAACTTTTTCATTTATATAACCTCCGTTCGTTTAATCAGTTCTTCAATTTGTAATGCTTCATAAAAAAAGTGGGCAGCTTCTTTGTAAAGCTCAAGTTCCCTATACCGTTCGCCAGCCAAAATGGAAAGTTCTCTTACACTGTCATACTCTTTCTCGGACACCAAATCATCCATATGTTGTTTGCATAAGTGAAACGTTTCCGCATGACCTCCTTCTGCATAAATGGCATTTAAAATCTCTATTTTTGCCTCACATACTCTATTCGGCTCAGCAGCCAATTTTTCCTTCACTTCTTGGTAATAACATAAGGCCTGATCTTTCTTGTTGATCTTAAACAGCTCTCGTATCACTAGGTAGACAGAATGATAATAATAGGAGGAGCGGGCATACTCTTCATTCTGCAGGGCCTGTTCTAATTTGGAGACCGCTTCTTCTGATTTGCCGCTCTGCGCGTGAAGAAGGCCAAAGTTATGCAAAAGCTGGGCTTCAAAAAAATGATCCTCTAGTTCTCTCGTGATTTGGATTGCTTCGTCCAAATACGTTTCGGCTTCTTCAAATTGGCTCAATTCGGTAAAATTGCCTGACATGGTGATCAGCGCTGAGGCCAGTTTCTTTTTATAATCGGCCTCCTCTCTGAAGGTTTTGACCGCTTGCCGTGTATGATTGAGAGACACAATATTTTGTCCCAGTTTATAATAGAGCTTTCCGACCTTCAGGTGAAATTCGGCTTTTTCAATTGGGTCGGGAATGTTGTCGAGATACTGTTCGGCATCTTTATACAGCCCAATGGCAATGTCATAATTATTTTTATAGGCCTCATACATGCCTTCAAACAGAAAAAAGTAATATTTCAGCATGTCAGACGTAGCATTCATATGAGAAGGCTCCTCATGCTGAAATCCCTGTCCTCTCGCCTCGTGAAGCAAAACCTTGTGGCGCAGTTCCAATAAGGAGAAGTAGGCAAGCACCTCCTGATCCTCTTCCATGTCATCCAATAAAGGCTTCACTTCTTCAAATAAACGGGAGGATTCTTCAACTTCATGTTTCTTGATGGCAAGGTACCAATCGTTGAGCATGCTAGCGATTTCTGCGGGTGCGATCTTATTCATGTGAAACTCCTTTCTCTAGTGACTTATCAATCTCAGTTGCTTATTCTGATAGTAACACCTCTTTCTATTTTATGTAAAATCCTCTAGTCAATATATGAAGGAGAGATGATATGACAATCATGCTGACCCCTATGCAGACAGAAGAATTTCGGTCTTATCTCACGTACACAACAAAGCATTACGCGGAAGAGAAGGTAATAGCGGGAACATGGCTGCCTGAAGATGCACAGCTTTTGTCAAAGCAGGCTTTTTCTGCTCTGCTTCCGAGAGGGCTGGAAACACCCCATCACCATTTGTGGAGCCTCAAGCTGAATGAAAAGGAAATTGTTGGCTGGCTCTGGATACATGCTGAACCGGAACATCCGCAGCAGGAAGCGTTTATTTATGATTTCGGGTTATATGAACCGTATCGGGGAAAGGGCTACGCAAAGCAAGCATTGGCGGCATTAGATCAAACGGCACGCAGTATGGGAATCCGCAAGCTGTCCCTTCATGTCTTTGCCCATAATCAGACGGCGCGAAAGCTATATGAGCAAACCGGATTTCAAGAAACAGACGTAGTGATGAGCAAGAAGATTTAACGAAAAGGGCCTGATAAAGGCCTATTTCTGTAAATGATTTCTAAAAATTCTGTAAATAACCTAGTTACTTTCCTTATTTTCCTAATATAATGTGGGTGAGGAAATTACCTTTCCTACACTCACAAGAAAAGAGGAGATGTAATGAAGTTGAGGAATCGGGTGTCAATGTTTTTGGTAGCGCTTACAGTATGCGGCAGCCTGTTTGTTTCTCCCGCGAAAGCCGTAAAGGCCACAAACTATGCTGAAGAAATCGCCGCACTGCAGCCAGGCACGACACCGGAAGAAATCATGAAATCTGCCAGCCAGATTGCCAAACAGCAGCACGTAAAGCAGGACATTATCCTAAAACAGTTCTATAAGGAAATCACGGCTGATAAAACAGAGGGAGACCGGCTCGCCAAGGAAAGCGGCATGTCTATCATGGGCGGGTCGTCCGGCACGAAAAAACTCCCGACAAGCGCGAAAGGCAATATCTATTACACGAACTCCTACACAGCCTACTACAATCACGGCCACGTCGGCATGTACTCCGCTGCTGACAAAATTGTTGAATCTGTCCCGAGCGACGGCGTCAGGCAGATCGCGTATAATGCCAGAGACGTGGAAGACAACTCCATTGTGCAAACCGTCAGCGTATCCTCATCTCAAAAAACAGCTGCTGCCGACTGGGCGGTATCAAAAGTCGGTGACCCATACTCATTTAACTTCGTCAATAACAGAAATACCGGCCATGACGGCGCCAAAAACTGTTCAAAGCTCCTATGGTCTGCCTTTTTGCTGAAAGCAGGCATTGATATAGACAGCAACGGAGGCTTAGGCGTGTATCCGCGCGACATCACAAGTTCTTCGTATACGACAACCATCATGACCATTTACTAAGGAGAAGGATATGAAAAAGTGGATGATCACCATCGCCATCCTGATTTTCGCAGGAATTGCACTATTTGTCTTCCTTTCTCCTCTCAAAAACCATAAAACCGTTAGTCAGCAGGATCTCAGAAACCCCGATTTCCTGGATGACAAAGAAGTCCTGCTGTATTTCTCATCCTCTGCGGATCAAGATGCATTTGGCGGCGGGAAAAGCTACGCCCTGTTTATCAGCCAGGACGGGACGCTGTCTTCATTTCAGATGAAGGGCCTTGAGCTGGGCTCAGCCAAGGTTCACGGCGACAGTGTGATGCTCGAGGACAAAAACACGATTTATACGATTAAAAACGGCCTGAGTTCTCATAAAAGAGCCTATCAGCACACAGGAGACAGCGCGGGCTTTCTGCAAAACACGGACGGCTTTTATACCTTATACAACTCCGGCTACGACAAAAAGGGAGACGGATACCGCTCAGAGCTGTACCGCCAAATAGACGGAGAGTGGAAAAAAGACGTCATCCCCTACTACATCCGAGCCTCCGGTTTTCATGACGGCGCCATTTATGCACTCGTCCCGACAGCTGACGAAAAAGGCTATCAGCTCCTCCAGATTCAAGCAGATCAAAGGAAGCTCATTTATCACAAGATAACGGAATGGCAGTACCGGGAAGGAGCCTCAGTCGAATCCCAGCTTGCTGTGGACGACCAAGCTGTTTATGTTATGGTTCGCGGCCTAAAAGCCCACAATCTCTATCAAATGGTCAAGATCAACAAGAAAAGCGGCAAAGTCGAGCTGCACGACATCGCCGAATACAAAAACGACGAGCAAACGATATACAGCTCCATGCCCTTCAGCTTTAAAAACAGCTTTTTCCCTTATGACGGGAACCTGTATTTCATTGACGGCTTCGGAAAGGTACACAAAATCGATGCCAAGACAGGAAAAACAAGCATCGTCTTCACCTTTTCCCAGGACAAAATGAAAGCCGATTTCAAAGAAATCACCCAAAAAGGCAGCAGCCTCTATTTCTTCACATACACGTATAACAAGCCTGCCTACATTGAACAGTACAGTCTGAAAACCGGAAAGAAAATGAAAGAAAAAGAGATTAGGAAGGTAAAGGATGTCGTGACGCCGAAGAGTCATTTGAAGCTGTATGATGTTGAGGTGATGAAGAGGTTTTAAGGCAAGTATTGTCACATTATTTCTCAGGAAATACGAAAAAGAGACTTGCAGGAAGTCTCTTTTTCTGGTGCTTAATTTGATACATATCCATAATAGAACGCTGTCCAGCCTCCATCATAACGCGGTTCAACATGAGAGAGTTTTAATGTTCCTGTGTATCCGTCTTTTGAGTAGCTGTAATAGTCAGGAATATCATCAACGTCAGAATAGCCCCAGTAAGTTACTTTATAATCGGAGATATACTTGGTAGCCTGTGCTTTGACTTCCTTAGTAGAGAATTCAGCCGCAGAAGCCGGACTAGCGAGAGTGCCACCAATACCTAGTGAAATTCCTAAAGCTAAAGTTCCAATCACAACTTTTTTAAACATTTTATTCCCTCCCATTTTTTTGAAATCAAATAAAAAATTCAACGGATTTCATGAGATTCCTTTCGATTTAAAATTAATTCTGTGTTAAATATGCGAATTATTGTAAAATTAATGTATCAACTGGAGAATGGGTAAAGGAGGAATTACATGCGCACCAAACGGGTCATTCTTCTGGCAGTGGTCATCGGCATAATCTCGGCGGCTGTTGTGTTCATGCTGAATGGAGGAAAAGCGGATTGGTTTGACCTCATCGGAACCATTATCGGCTGCTTTCTTGGCATATTTGTTGTTCTAAGAATACAGAAAAAACACTCGTAAAAAAAGAAGGATGCTAAAACATTCATCATCGACCCGAATGGAAGGCTAAAAAGAAAAGCCGGACGTTCTCGGAACGCCGGCTTTATTGCTGATAATCCGTTTCTTCAAAGCGATTTCCCTTTTCATCCTGTACGATGAATTCTCCTTCGATTTTGTCCAGTCCAATCAAAATATAAGGGTTTTTCTCATTTGCCTCAGGAGCAGGTTTTCTTTTCACAGTCACAATTGTTTCTTTAGGCGAGTATTTGACGTCTGACACTTCAAGCTGCTTATCATTCGCGTTGCTTCCGAGAGACACCACGACCATTTTTTTGCCTTCTGATATGGTGAAGACTTGATATCCTTTCACGTCATCATGCATTTGAAGGTAATTAGCGTATATTTCTAAGTCTGGACTGCCTTCACCGATTCGATCCTTCTCTAACACCCAATAAGACGGCTGACACCCAGCAAGCAGCAACATAATCACAAAGAGCCAAACCCATCTAAAGCACAAATGCAGACCTCCCCACACATCGGCTACATCCAAACTAACACACGAGCGAAATAGAGTCATCAACAGCTTGTTTGTCGAATTGTGGATAAAACTCAGCCCGAAGCACTACTAACATGTGAATAAATAGGTTATATTGAGAAGAGAACATTTGTAAAAATGGAAGAAAACATCGGAGGATATGAACATGAAACAAGCGTATTATTCCTGTGAAGAACACATCGAAACGGTGCTGGATATGTACATAGACGACCACGAGCTGCCGCCCGAAATCAGAAAAATCGAACATACTAACAGTTTATCCACAGCCTGTGAATTATGTGGAGACCCCGCAGTATATATAGTGGGGAACGAATGATCTTACACAAAATACAGAAAAGATATCCACAATTGTGGACAACATATATGAATAACTTGTTTTTAAAGTGGGGATGACCTGTGAATATCAATATTGTGACAATCGGAAAACTAAAAGAAAAATACCTCAAGCAAGGCATTGAAGAATACACCAAACGACTTTCGGCCTACGCAAAAATCGACATCATCGAACTCCCGGACGAAAAAGCGCCGGAAAACCTAAGCGACCAGGACATGAAAATCATAAAAGACAAAGAAGGCGACCGCATCCTATCCAAAATCAGCCCCGACGCCCACGTCATCGCCCTCGCCATCGAAGGAAAAATGAAAACATCCGAAGAGCTAGCCGATACAATAGATAAGCTGGCTACATATGGAAAAAGCAAAGTCACCTTCGTCATCGGCGGATCACTCGGATTGAGCGACGCAGTGATGAAGCGAGCGGATGAAAAGCTGTCGTTCTCGAAAATGACGTTCCCTCATCAGTTGATGCGGCTTATTCTGGTGGAGCAGATTTATCGGGCTTTTCGGATTAATCGTGGGGAGCCTTATCATAAATAAAAAAATATAACTTGAAAGGAGGTTAAATCTTGAAAGTACTTAATAATACAATACTTGTTAATGAACTGAATAATTATATTATTCATTCTTTTGAAAAAGAGTGGGTCAATAAGGAGAATTCAGTTTTTATATATCCTAATAATGAAATAGTTTTAGAGTTGATAATAAGCTGTGTATATAATTTAGAAAAAAATTTTGAGTGTAAAAAAAATCTTATCAAAAGATCGAGTATTTTAATTATATCTAGAAATCGTAAACTAATAGAAAAAATTAAAGAAGTAAATATAAAAACTTCAGATGTTTTTGTTCATTGTAATAGGTACCACAAAGTTTTAAATGCAAATGGTTTTTTTTGTGATATGAATGATAAAACTTATTCAATGGTTTATTGGCGGACTTATTTATCTAGATATTTTAATAATGAAATTCCAGAATTAATACCATTATATTATGTTATGCCAGTAGCGAGTGGACGAAAAAACTTCAAACCCATCTCCCGAGGAGAACGTAATACATTGGGAAGAGTGGATAATATTCAACCGCCAACATTTACATTTTCAGATACTATAAAGACATTAGAAACAAATGACTTACAAGAATTTGATTATATATTTGTAGATGGAAAAAGTATTAAAGGTAATATAAATGTTTTAGAAAAGAGAAATACACCATACTTTATTTATTTAGATAACCCTTTGGATATAAGAGCACCATATTTACTTAAAAAAGAGAATAAAAACTATATAATCGATAACTTCGAGTTAAAACAATTTATAGATGGTGGCGAAAATATGGAACTACCTAGCTCTGATATAAACGAAATTAGTTTTAAGTATATTGAATCCCCATTTGAAGACGCTTTAGAGGAAGCGTTCGAACTATTACAGAAGTTACAAAGAGATAATTTTAATAGTAGTGACCTAAAGATTATAAGAAGTTTACTATATAATTCAATTAGAATGACAATTGAAGGTGTAGAATATGATTTTATTGCTACCTTTGATCCCAAATATAATAGTATTAAAAATTTGATTAAAGAATTAAAAGATAGTGATTTTAGATATGAGAATTTAGACTTTGAAAGAATTATTAGATTGATAGAGGATATTTTTAATAAATATCAATTGGATACGGTTTCACCTAAATATGAAACTTTAGAGTTGATAATAAATAAAGCAATAAAGAATAAAGAAATCATTTTAATTGTATCATCAGGAAAAATTGACAGCTTGGGATTAAAAGAGAAAATTTCTTTAAATTTAAAAGTAGATATTTCTGATCTCGAAAGTAAAGGTGTATATATAAAAAGCTATCAAGATGTAAAAGATATTCAGAGTGGAAATTTTGATACTGTAATCTTAACATCAGCTATCAGAGTGAGTGATTTGGATCCTATTTTGAGGACCTTTGGTAAAAAAATGATTGTATTACTATATCAGCTCGAAATAAGAGAATTAAAATCTAAATTTAATATGTTGTCTGACATTGATAACGAATTCCCGCTTTCAGATTTCAAAAGAAATAATGAAACAATATATCAAATACTCTATAAAAAAATTAAACGTATAGATACTGATAGACATAAAGAGTTAAATATTAAAATCGAGGATGTTTTAGATTCAATCAACAGAATTAAATTAGATTTATCCAATCGCTTAAGTAAGCCATATGTATTCGAAAATGCTGTCAAAGCCAAATTAGTAACTTTCACTGATGACTCTAAAATGTTTATACGACCTGGAAATGCAGTAAGGTATCTTATCAAAAGTAAAAAAGATATTAGGAAGGATCATTTAAAAAATTTAAAGGGTAATGAAGAAATATTAATTATTAATAATGATATTAAAGAAGATTTATATACAATCTTTATTGATAATGTAACTGAAAAAAATTTGTCAAAACTCCACTATAAAAATGTTCGGGAATGGAGAAATTTATATGAAGATAAATTCTTTTTTCTTAAATTAGATGATAATAAACTTTATGAGAAAATGATTGCGTTGGGTTGGGATAAATCTACAAAAAATGTATTAAAAAACTGGAGATCAGGGTATTCTTACGGCCCAAGAGATTTAGAAGATATTAAGATTTTAGGTAAAGCGTTAGATATAAATGTTTTTATTGTTAATGCTGAACACTATTATAAGTCAATGGAACATATAAGGATTGAGAGAAGAACCGCAGCAAGGTTGCTTAATAAAATCATTTATTTATCAAAAAGAAGTATTGATACAAGCGATAGTGTTTTTCTTGAAAAATATAATTTGTCTTTAGAAGAAATTCAAGAGGCTATTAAAATTAAAAAAATGGCTTCAATATCAGATGAAACTTATAAAGTCAAGCCTTCCGAGGTAGGTTGCATTTTCTAAAAATGAGGTGGAGAAATGGATAGACATAAGTATTCAGAAGTGCGTGATATCTTCGTTAAAGAATTAAAGAGAGATTTAATTGGACCAGAATATAATGATGAAGATATTTTAACAGAAGATCCTTCACAAGCTTATTTAACAGGAATGTTATGTCCTGTGGATTCAGAAGTCGAAGAAACAGAAGAATTAGATGAGCCTTATTTAGAACCATTAGTAAGACCTACTATTGAAAATGAGAATACAGAAACTGATGAAGAAGAAACGAAAAACGAAAAAATTGGAAAAGATAAAACGAAGAAGAGACAAAATTCACTAGGTTTAAAAATGTATACCGATAAAGAATTGAAAAAATTAAAAGCGATAATTCGATGGGGTGAATACAAAAAAGATAAAAGGTTTGATGAAAAGTCTAATAAAGAAATTTCAATATGGGTTAGAAAAGTAATTAATCATACTATTATAATTCCTCTAGATGAAGAATCTTATAAAATAAATCTTCCCAAGAAGGGTATGTTAGAAAATATCCAGTTAATGTTAAAAAAAGTGAGTATTAAAGGCACTACCAATAATCTTTTATCAATTTTTTTGGTGAATAAAAACATTGATAAAACGAAAAAAAAATCAATTTATCAAGTAAGTATGGAAATATCTGATGTTGAGAATACAGCTATCTTTATACCAGAAAACCTTGCGAGGAAAGATAAATCTGATTTTCAAGAATATTTATATAGAAACAAACCAATTTTTGCAAAAGGTTTCGGATGTGCTGTAGAATGGTTTAATTTCAACTCTAAAAACGCCAGTGTTATAAAAACATCTTTTATACCTACCCATGAAGTTGAAGGAATGAGTACGGAACTTCCTTATGATTCGAAATACGGAGATCTGCCAAACGATTATTTTTCAATTAGAAAGATGGCAATAGATCAAAATCCATTTTCTTTACTAGATAAATTAAATAATTTAGCAGATCGATATAACAACTGGATTAATGACTTAACATTTGATTCAGTAGACGATCAAAAATCTGCGAGGATGGCTATGGATAAGTGTGAAGATTCCCTCAAACGTATTAGAGAGGGTATTGATATACTTCGCAATAATTCTAAAGCCTATAGAGCTTTTATTTTTATGAATGAAGTTATGCATACTCAAATAAGTATGAAGAATTATTCAAAAAATAATCAGATAACAACGTTAGAGAATGAACTTTCAAAGGAGAATTTTAACTGGAGACCTTTCCAGTTAGCATTTATCCTTCAAAACATTAGAGGAATAATTGATCCATCTACAAAAGATAGGGAGTTAGTAGATTTATTGTGGTTTCCAACAGGTGGGGGAAAGACTGAAGCATATTTAGGAATTATTGCATTCTTGCTTGGGTACCGTCGTCTTACTAGAGATGAGGTAAGTTCCTACAATAAAGATGGTGGAGTAACTGTCATTTTACGCTATACACTAAGGCTTTTAACTACACAACAAAGAGATCGTCTTACAAGATTAATTTCAGCAGCAGAATATCTACGTGTTCAAGACCGCCAATCATTCGGTAATAGTGAGTTTTCGATAGGTTTTTGGGTCGGTGGACAAGTTACTGCAAATAAATTAGAGGACTTACAAGAAAAATATAAAAAAGAATGGCAAGTTAGAAAAGAGTATGAAAAAATTGAAAAACAAGTTATAGAATGTCCGTGTTGTGGATCAAAAAATCCTAATTTCAAATACTTACCGAATAGAGATACTAGCACTCAAAAAGTTGGAATTAAGATTTTTTGTAAAAATACTGAATGCTATTACCACCAGAATCATATACCAGTTTATTTAGTAGACGAAGAAATTTATCGCAAAGCACCATCTATAATAATATCTACAGTTGATAAATTCGCCAGATTGCCTTGGGATGAAAAAACGGCTAATATTTTTGGAAGGGTAGACCGTTATTGTCAAAAATGCGGATATATTGCCAATGGTGAAAATCATAAAACTCGACATTACAATCCACCGGCCAAAGTTTATCAAGTGAAAGAATTCTATCCACCGGAATTAATTATTCAAGATGAACTGCATTTAATCACCGGACCATTAGGAACAATTTATGGACTTTATGAAACAGCTGTAGAAAATTTATGTACTGCTAAAATAGAAGAAAAAATATATCCTCCGAAATACATTGCAGCTACAGCTACAATAAAAAATGCGGAGGAACAAGTAAAAAAAGTTTTTGGACGCTTATCTTCGAGTCAATTTCCTCCACCAGGATTAAATATAGAGGATTCATTTTTTGGTAGAGAGAGGAATTTGGAAGATTTTCCATTCCGTTTATATACGGGAGTTTGTGTTAATGGTTCATCAATGAAGACTGTAATTTTGCGCGTTTTTTCAGTTTTACTACAAGTATCTGAAACGATTATCCAAGATCCTAAATATGCAGAGTATGTAGATTACATTGATCCATATCGAACACTAATTGGATACTTTAATAGTATAAGAGAATTAGGTGGAGCTGTTAGACTACTAGATGATGACGTACGCAAACGAATCCAAAGATTGAGGACAATTTATGGGTTCCCTAAAGAGAGATACATTGACAACGTAGAAGAATTAACATCTCGAGTTCCATCTTATAGAATTCCACAGATTCTTGAATTACTAGATAAATCAACAGGGAATAAAGAACTTGATGTAGCACTGGCAACCAATATGATATCAGTGGGAATGGATGTTGATCGCCTTGGTCTTATGGTCGTAAACGGACAACCAAAACAAACTTCAGAGTACATTCAAGCATCGAGTCGTGTAGGACGTAGTAAACCTGGTCTTGTAGTTACAGTGTATAACCCTTATCGTCCCCGAGATTTATCACATTATGAAAACTTTAAAGGATACCATAGTAGATTATATAACCATGTGGAAGGAACAACGGCAACTCCCTTCGCTGCACGTGCAAGAGATAGAGCATTACATGCTTCATTAGTAGCTATGTTAAGACTAAAAAACAGTAATTTAATCAATAACAAGGATGCTGTTAATATTAGTTCTATAAATTTATCAGAATTAAAAGGAATTTTTCGACAACGAGTGTCCATTTCACATAACAAAAACCTAAAAGATACATTAAATGATCTAGACCATTTTTTAGATAATTGGCAGAACTTAAGCCGAAGAGAATCTACTTTACAGTATTATTTCTTCCCGTCTTCAGAGAATCTTAACAAGAGTGAAGTTAGATTGCTATCAAGATTTAATGATCGTGTGCCTAAAATATTAGAGGAAAGAGATACTTTAGATTCAATGAGACAAATCGAGGCAACTTCTAAGATATATATTCAAGATGGGTGGTATAAAAGTGAAAAATGAAGTTGGTGAAGTAAGGCCTGGTCAGTTAATAACAACATATGGCCCTGGTGCAATAATGGATTCAATCAACGATTCATTAGTAATTTTAGATATTAATTATTGGGGGGATAATTTAGAAGAAATTTATGATAATCGTTTATCTGGGTTTTTGAAAAAAGATTTGTTCAAAAAAATACCTACTAAGGGAAAAAAAGATTTGCCTGCTATTCCATTTCCAAATTACCATGTATGTTCAAATTTAAAGTGTAGGAGATTATTTGACATAAGGGATAGATTTGATATGAATTCTTATCTTGAAAAGGGTCCAATATGCCCTAGATGTAATAAGAAAGCTTATCCTTCGAGATTTATTGTTTCTTGTGAAAATGAAAACCATTTAGATGATTTTCCATGGCACTGGTGGGCTCATAAAAGATCACACACAAGTTGTAGAGGTGAACTACAATTAACAAGCTCTGGCAAGGATTCTGGTTTATCATCATTAATAGTAAAATGCTTAAGTTGTGGAGATAGTAATAACATGCGACTAGCCACACAAAAAAAATATTTTAGTAATTTACAATGTGAAGGAAATCACCCACATAGGATGAACTCTAAAGAACCTAAACAATCTTGTGGCAAGATTATTCCATTACAGCGAGGGGCTTCTAATGTTTATTTCCCAGTCCTAAGAAGTGCAATATCCATTCCTATCTCAGTAGAAAATGTTAATAAATACTATGAATTTTTTATGCGGGAATCAAAAGATTTCAAATATGCCGAAGAGTTGTTTGGGGAAAGAGGATTAAAAAGGGCATATTCTATGAAAGAGGAAGCTCACAGTTTATTTGATACTTTTGAAAATTTTCTAGAGAACTGGAATAAGTTCAATATTGAGATATCAAGAAGAGCCAAAGATGCAGAAGAGATAAATAAATATGAGCAGATTAAAGAAATTGAATATGAGGCACTGACTGGATTCACTGGTTCTATTCAAAAAGGAAAAGATTTTAAGGCTGAAGAAGAAAGTATTCCTTCAGATTTAACAAAATATATAAAAAAGATTGTAAAAGCTCAACGGTTGAAGGAAATATTGGTATTACTCGGATTTACTAGAAATGAGGTTCCAGAACCAGATGTGAAAAATCCGAGCAGTATTGTTTGGTTAGGGGATACAAAGACAAATTGGCTTCCAGCAGTTGAGATTTTCGGCGAAGGAATTTTTGTTGAATTTAATCGTGTATCATTAATTAACTGGGCTGAATCGAATAAGGAAGTTTTTTCACGTTCCGAAAATTATAAAAAGATGTATAAAGCCTATTTAGATGAGAAGGGTTGGAAACACCAAAGTGAGAAAGATGTTATTTTTGTATTAATGCATACGCTGTCTCATTTATTGATGAAAGAAATGTCTTTACAATGTGGGTACTCTTCATCTGCTCTAAAAGAGCGAATTTATTATAATGAGAAAATGTCAGGAATTCTTATCTATACAGGCAGCTCAGATCAAGAAGGGTCACTAGGAGGACTTGTTGAAATGGGGGAAATAAATAATTTTAGAAAATTGTTATTAACCTCTTTAGAGGAAGCAAAATTCTGTTCTAATGATCCTAAGTGTTCAATGCAAGAGCCAGAGCAAGGTAATTATATTAACGGAGCTTCATGTTTTGCTTGTACAATGCTACCAGAGACTGCTTGTGAAACAGGGAATATGCTATTAGACCGGTCACTACTTATTAATACAATGGAGAGTAATATTACCCCATTTTTTGAAGGGCTGATTTAAAAGTGCAGACAAGACTATACGTGTTGGCTGAGGAATTAAATAGCTTTATTCGAAATGAAGATATCTATGGGGAAGATGCTATTATTAAAGAATTAAAAAAAACTTTTCCTAATTTAGACATAAACGATTTAAACAACATTATCGCGTTAATTAAGCTGCAAAATAAAACGTTTGCGAAAGAAGTAATCTCAGCTGAATTAGTAGCTACAGTTCCAGCTTTAATACACAGCAAGAAAACAAGAAGAACAATAGGTGTATTGAGAGAGTATATTCATGCTTCAAAACACACTATATTAATTACGGGGTACACTATTTCAGAATTTGTAAAAGATTTGATTCAACTTTTGAACAAAAAAGCTTCTGAAGGCGTAATAATTAAGTTTTTTTTAGATAAGCATGTAGATGAAAATTTTATTAAATCTATTGTTGAAATAAATAAAAACTTTAAAATCTACAAATTAGTCAACTCTAAAGTTTATTCAAATTTGCATGCTAAAATTGCTGTGTTTGATAATAAACATGCCTTAATTTCATCATCAAATTTATCTTATAATGGAATAATAAACAATATAGAAATTGGTAGTATTTTGCATGGTGAGGGGGTTAGAGAATTAGAGACATTATTTGAGGTAATGCTAGAAAGGAAATTTTTCAAAAAACTTAATTGATAATAGGAACATTAGTTATAGATTATTAGATATTTCAATAAACGGCTTTTGCGTTATTAATAAAAATATAAAATTGATTCTGAACTATTACTAACTGACAAAGATCTAGCCTTCAATCAAGCAACGTTTAAGGTCGTTATTTTGGTCGGTTTTCTGTTGAGCGTTCTATGTTATTATAAAACAAAAAGTTTTAGGTGTAATCAGCTTCGGATATCTTTATGATGGTCATACTTTATGATATAAGTATGACCATCATTTATTAAAATTAACGATCAGTTGACAATTGTGCTAAACTGATTCATAAAGAATGTTCGTAAATATTGGTTCACATAATGCAATCTAGATTACTGCATTGTTAAGGACGTATTTTTAGTTTTTTAAAAGGAAGAAAAGAATGAAAAAAACATTGAGAGTGCTTGATCTATTTGCTGGAGGAGGAGGATTTTCAACTGGTTTTTTACAGGCTAATCATCCAAATCTAAAATTTGAAATTATTAGAGCGGTTGAAATAAACCAAGCTGCCTCTGATACTTTACGTGGTCATTTGGGATCGGAAAAAGTTATTCAAGGAGACATCACAAATTCTGATGTAAAAAAAGAAATTTTTCAGTCGTGTGGAGACATCGATGTGGTGATTGGTGGTCCTCCTTGTCAAACGTTTTCACTTGCTGGTCCTGCTAGATCCGGTACAAAAGAAATGAGAGAAAAATTAAAGAATGATCCGAGAAATACTTTATATAAACATTTCATTGAAATAGTAAATTATCTTAAACCTATTTTTGTAGTGTTTGAGAATGTAGAAGGAATGTTATCAAAAAAAGTAGATCACGAAGGTGTAGAAAATAAACAAGTACAAGTAATTGAATTAATTTGTGATGAGCTAGAATCAAAAGGCTATTCTACAAAAGTCGAAAATAGTTTATCTGAACGGTTTCAGGTATTAAATGCAGCTGATTTTGGGGTTCCGCAACACAGAAGAAGAATTTTTATCATTGCAAATAGACTCGGAATTGACTCGCCTAGGTTGAAGCCTACTCATGGACCTGAAGGGTTTCCTTATAAGACAGTTGGAGAAATTCAGCATCTTCCAGTCAGGTTGCCTAAAATTTCGATATCAGAGAAACTTAAGAATATCGATGTTATTACTGATAATTATAAAAAGAGTTTAAGTTTGTTTATAAAGAATATCAAAGAATTGGCAGATATGGATAATCACTTTGGTAGTCGGCAAGGACTAAAGAAGCTCTATCATAAATTAAATAAAGAGTACAAATTAATAAAAGATAAAAAAACGCACAAATTCAATAACCTCTTAAGCTTTTTAGAAAAATATAATGATCTCGTTAATGAGTGCGGAATCAACACTTTTGGAGACAATAAATTTTTGGCAAATCATCAATCGAGGGAACATAATTTTCGTGATATTGTTATTTTCGTCGGAACTAAGCAGGGAAGTAACTCATCACGTTTTATGAACAGAGATTCTGAAGACTATAATGAATTTTTGGATACTCTATATCCTTATAATCGGAGTAAACATAGAGACACATATGTAAAGCAGAGTTGGAATAAGCCATCAAATACAATTTTGGCACATATGGAGAAGGATGGACTTAAATTCATTCATCCTGAGCAGCCAAGAACTTTAACTCCCTATGAGGCTCAATTATTGCAATCATTTCCATCAGATTACACTTTCTGTGGGAGAAGAAATGACCAATATCGCCAAATAGGTAACGCCGTACCACCAAAACTTGCAAAAGTCATCGGTGAATCAATACTTTGTTCATATGATAAGAGTAAAATTACTACAAGTATTGTTACATTGAATTCAGGTGAGTTGTATAATAACTTAAAATAACTTTTTGCCTCAACACCATTATAGATTATAGTATTCATACTTACTTACAGATCTAAGAAGAAACATAAATAAATAATCTACAATTAAAATAGACGACCAAGAGTAAGTATCTTGGTCGTTTTAGTTAGAATCCATTTCATTGCCGAAGCCCCCAAAACTCATTAATCGTAACTCCTATTTTACATCTGATACAATGTCATGGCGTAAATAAACAATTTATTGCTTACGTTTTAGCATCTCACTTCCGGATGAATGGAAGATTAGAAACAATATCTTTGTTCAAATAAGTAACGATTACTTTGTTGGAATAGGGGTCTTCATAGCACAGGTTCGGCAGTTAATGTGGCAGGCCGATTTTGACAAAATTCACCCTCGTTTGGTTTTCTCCGGATTCAATCGTCGGTTTAATTCAAAGATAATTATATAGTGACAAAAGCAAAGACAAAAACAAAAACCAGATACTAAAGTTCATGAGGAAATGTCATCTCGGCTATAATTTGTTCATTACGTTTTTCTCGCGGAAGGCATTTGCTTCTTCCATTAGTAATACCCTTGACGTGAGAACTTGTCAATTTCATATAAAATCTGGACAGAGAAGCTTTCCTCTTGATTTAGTTCTGAAATTGCAAGATATCAATCTTCGGACCGAATCTGACTGAGAACCGCCTACTATTGATCTTTTTCAACTTTATCTGCAACCCCATTAGCTTAAGCATTTCCCTAATCACATCCTGAAAGTATGCATAGTTTTTATCTTGAGTACTATTTTCCAAACATGAAAAAACTCCTCTAGGGCATACAGATTTTTTATTTCATCTCTGTCTACCTTTAGATGAGCATATCTTCATCCCTCACTTCATATACCGATACTCCCGCAAACTCTCCAAAATCGCAACTTCCTGCAACAATTCCTCACCCACATTCGTTTCCTTCACTTTCTTCCGCTCAAGCTCTTTGTCCACTAATCGTTTCACCGTTAAGACGTCGGTTCCAGTGCTTAGGACTTCTGCCTTTGAGTTAAAGTGTTTATGGGCGACGAGCTGCATGCCGTAGGAGTTGTATAACAGCGTGTAGCCGGCGATGCCTGTTGTGGATTGGTAGGCTTTGGAGAAGCCGCCGTCGATGACGATCATTTTTCCGTTTGCTTTGATTGGGTCTTCTCCTTCGATTTCTTTTACTGGTGTATGGCCGTTGATGATATGGCCATGATCTGGATTGAGGCCGAATTCTGCCAGGATGTTTCGGCAGGTTGCCTCGTCCTCACGTAAATAGTAATACGGGTTTTTCTTTTCTTTATGCGTTTCCTTTTCTTTGATGAAATACCGCTCAAATGTCGTCATGGCGCGTTTTCCGAAGAGGGAGGAGTACTCGCCTGTCCATAAATACCAAGCCATATCTGTCGCCAGGTCATCGGTTTCTTCCGGGTGGGCAAACGCTTCCCGTAAGAACCGCTCAAATACATCGAGCAGCTCACGGCCCGCATACGGTTTATCCTCAATCATCATCGTTTCCATATTGCCGTTTTCATCGACAGGAATACAGCCATGGATTAACAGGTTGCCGTTATATTTTAAATAAAGGCTGCCTTTTTTCATCATAAAATTCATATGACGGCCCAGCTTTTCGGAATGCTGGACAGAGAATAGCAGCTTGTCTATGACTTCTGCTTCTTCTTCTAATAGCTGATCTGGCTGTTCGGGATTAATTGTCGCAAAGCAGGTGTTTTCCAGCTGATATGTTTTTCCGTGCAGCGTGATTTCATTTTTATCGTAATCAATTTTCTCTAGTAACAAGCGTTCTTCCATATTAAAGTTCGGCCGTCTCTTGATAATCGGGCTCTCAAGCTTGAATTGGATCATGGCAATCGCTTGATGGATTTTTGTGATTTGCTTAATCTCATCCTCTGGCCTGTTGTCGTCTGCTTTTGGACGGAACGCTGGATTATCGTCATAGTATTTTTCGGCCAAGTTCATCAGCGGTCTTAAATTGATGCCGTACACGTCTTCAATAATGTCCAGGTTGTCATAGCGGGCACAGATGCGGATAATATTGGCCAGGCACACTTTGGAACCGGAGTAGGCACCGATCCAAAGGACATCGTGATTTCCCCACTGAATATCGACAGAATGATAATTGATTAGCTCCTCCATAATCCGATCCGGCTGCGGTCCGCGGTCGTAAATATCGCCGACCACATGCAGATGGTCGACCACCAATCGCTGAACGCTGTAAGCAAGGCCGGTGATCAGCTTATCGGCTTGGCCAAGTTCAATGATCTGGTCTATGATTTCGGAGTAATATTGCTCCTTGTTGCCAGCTTGTTCTGTTTTGTATAGCAGCTCCTCCGTAATATAAGCAAACTGGGCAGGCAGTGCTTTACGCAGTTTGGAGCGGGTATACTTCGAGGAGCAATAAGAAACAAGCCTAATCATTCGGTTAATCGTTTCTTTATACCACTCGTTTAACGCATCTTTCGCATCAAATTCATGTTTGATTAACTTCAGCTTGTCTTCCGGGTAATACACCAACGCTGCTAATTCATCAATTTCTCTATCGTAAATGACACCGCTGAAAATGTCGCGTATCTTCTCTTTGACTCGTCCTGAACCATTACGCAGCACGTGCTGGAAGGCCTGATACTCCCCGTGCAAATCACTGACAAAATGCTCGGTGCCTTTTGGCAGGTTCAGTATCGCTTTCAAATTAATGATTTCCGTTACCACTTTTTCTTCACAATCGTATTTTTGTGCGAGTAGATCTAAGTACTTGCTTTCCAAAATCGTCCATCCCCTTTTTAGAATAAACCCCTATTTATGAGCATGTGCATGATAAGGTGAATTTAAAAGTATGACATTGTTTTTCATCATTGGACCTTTATATGATAGTACCGCATAACTGCTTTTATAGACAATTGAAACGAGTGAAAGATTAAGGCAGCTAGAGCTGAAAAACCTTTCAGCAGAATCTACGGAGGAGGTTATTTAGTCAAGGGCTTAGGCTAAAAGGTTCAGTATCCTCCTTATTGTTGTTATCAATATGCATTGATATGGTATTGACGATCCATTTATTTAGCTTGTTGTCAGTTATCTTGTAAGGAATTGCCTTGAGGAAACTGCCGTTGTTGTACATTGAGTGTTATATATTGTAAACTAGAGTAAAAGATATCCAGATTAATCATCGAAAAACATTTCTTACATTTCCAAACCGGAAACGAAAGAGGTACCTCGAGAATACAAATATTTCCTAGGAGTATGTATATGAATATAGCGAATTACACTTTAAAAGTGAAAGGCAAAACGTTACTTCAGGACACCGACTTGCATTTTTCGAGCGGGAAAATTAATCACGTTGTCGGAAAAAATGGAGTCGGTAAATCACAGCTTGCTAAAGACTTTTTGTTGAATAATAGCAAAAGAATCGGCAGAGATATTCGTCAAAATGTTTCTTTAATATCCAGCTCTTCGAATATACCTAATGATGTTTCTAAGGACTTTTTATTACACTTTTTGAGGAAAAAATTTGATGCAGAAATGATAGATAAAATCACACATTTACTTAATCTGGATAATATTGATGGAAAAGTTCTGATCAAAAATTTGAGTGATGGACAAAAGCAAAAATTAAAATTGCTCAGTTTCTTATTAGAGGATAAAAATATTATTGTTTTAGATGAAATAACGAATTCATTAGACAAAAAAACGGTTATAGAGATTCATGGCTTCTTAAACAAGTATATTCAGGAGAACCCCGAGAAGATTATCATCAACATTACACATGATTTGTCTGATTTAAAGGCGATAGAAGGGGATTATTATATATTTAATCACCAAGAAATTCAACAATATCATTCAGTGGATAAATTAATTGAAGTGTATATAAATGAGTAATAAAACAGTGGGGGCTTGAGATGAAATTAGAGTTTAAAAAGAGTATTAGCAACAAAGTTATCATTATTTTAGGAGCAATGTTTGTATTTTTATTTTTGCTGGGTTATTTTTTACTTGTTGGAATTGATAAAGTCAGCCATGTTACACCTGAAATGTTTTTCTTTAGCTCCTATACTGTTGCGACCCAGTTTGGTTTGATGTTATTTTCATTTGTTATAGCTTTCTTTATTAATAGAGAGTATTCAAACAAAAATATTCTCTTTTACAAGTTAATTGGAGAGAATATCTATACTTTCTTTTATAAAAAGATAGCTGTTTTATTTTTAGAATGTTTTGCATTTATAACGCTAGGCCTGCTAATCATATCGTTGATGTACCATGATTTTTCGCATTTTGCATTATTACTTTTTTTATTTTCTGCAGTTATACTGCAGTATATTCTAATTATCGGAACTATAAGCATGTTATGTCCTAATATATTAATTAGTATAGGTGTCAGTATCGTTTATTGGTTGACTTCTGTTATCTTAGTAGCTATAAGCAATAAAACGTTTGGTTTCATTGCTCCTTTTGAGGCAGGTAACACTATGTATCCCCGAATAGAAAGAGTGCTGCAATCTGATAACATGACACTTGGGAGTAATGATGTTTTATTTATTATTTTGTATTTAGTTTCAATTATTATCATAAATACGATTATCCTTCGCTTTTCTAAAACTAGATGGATCAAAATGGGCATTTAATAAAGGAAGCTACTTCACAATGAAGTAGCTTTTTATGTGCACCTATATATCATTAACATCAAGATTAATGCATGTGACTGGCTGAGTTTGTTAAGGGAAGGATGTTTTTCTGTTTGCATCGCCCAAACTATTGTTGTTTTTCTTTCACCATCTTTATAAAAAGGAAAAAGATAATAAATACGATAAAGTAGTTCATTGGATTTTTAACGATACTCATCTCTAGTGAAATTTGTAAGAGTATCCAGAGCGCAAAGATGGCTAGTATTGCAGGAATGATGATTTTGTACATGTCGACCACCTTCCATAGTGAAGCATCCCTATAATAAAAAACTATTAGCCTGTACCACAAACTGCGACTGCTGATAATTATAGGAAATCTTCGAGTAATCAAACGGCTGCCCATTTGTCAGGTGAAAAATACTTTCTATATACAGCTTCGGCAGTCCAGCCTCTAATCCCAAATATACCGCTTCCTCCTCATTAAGCTGTCCCACGTGCAGAAACAAATCAGAAAAACCAATCTTCAGTCCCAATCCTTCCCGGATGTAATGGAAGATGGAGTGGGAGACGATTTCGTTGTTTAAATACGTCACGATGGATTTATTGTAGTAGGATTCTTCGTAGCAAAGGGTCTGGCCGTTGATGTAGCGGACCCTTTTGACATAGTAGATGTCCTCGTCCATTTCGATGTTCAGATTTTCTGCCGCTTCCGGTGTGGGCTTTTTCACGTCCAGTTCGATGACCTTTGAGGTGACATTGAAATCCTCAAGGTCTTTTTTAAAGCCTTGATTCGACAGGAGGCTGAGGTAGCCTTTTCGTTTATGCTTTCTGACGAAAATGCCGCTTCCTCTGAGCTGAAAGATCGCGCCTTTTTGCTCTAGAAGATCCAGGGACTTTGTGATGGTGCTTTTGCTGACTTCAAACTGGGCCATGAGGGTTTCTAGCACTGGCAGTTTGTCACCCTGCTGAAGCTCATTTTCTTCTATATACTTTTCGATTTCTTCTGCGATTTGCTGGTACTTTAACATACGCATTCCTCATTTATTCGTTTAGTTTCACTGCCAAAATTATAGCATAAACCGCTTACAATGATAGTTCATGTCAAAATATTTTATTTGGGTATTGATAAATTATACCGGTACAATTATAATGAAAGCGCAACCAAAACAAAGGGGTGGGTGAAAATGTCGGGGAAAGTGAGAGATGATAGCAGACTAGCGAAAGACATTTTGGAGGCCGTTGGCGGGGAAGAGAATGTAATTGGAGCTTCTCGCTGTGCTACCAGGCTTCGGTTGGTGCTGAAGCGGTCTAACCCTAAAGCGAAGGATATCGTGAAGTCGATGCCCGGGGTCATTACAGTTGTAGAGAACAGCGGTCAATTCCAGGTTGTCATTGGACAGCACGTAGGGGAAGTGTACGAGGAGTTTTCTAAGCTGGTCCATATTGACCAGTCTGGGGAACAGAGTGAGAATAAAGGGACGATGCTGAACCGGATCATCGCGACGATGTCAGCGGTGTTTGCGCCGTTTATCTACATTCTGGCCGCTGCTGGTATTTTGCAAGGGGCATTAATTATCATTAACTTATTGTTTGATAGCTTTGAGAAAACAGGGACTTATGAGGTTTTCAGTTTCATCTCTTGGGCACCGTTTACGTTTTTGCCTATTTTCATCGCGATTACGGCATCAAAGCATTTTAAAACCAACACGTATATCGCCGTGGCGTGCTGTGCTGCATTGGTCAGCCCGACGTGGGCGGAGATGGCAGCTCAGATCGCAGATGGGAAAAGCATTACTTTCTTAGGGATTGCTTTATCGCAAACGACATACACGTCTTCCGTGCTGCCGCCATTATTTTTAGTGTGGATGCTGTCTTATCTTGAACGATTCTTGAATAAGAGAATGAACGAAGTAGTCAGACCGTTATTTGTTCCGTTTCTATGCATGGTCTTCATGGTGCCGTTAACGATTGTCCTCATAGGCCCTGTGACAACATTAGGCGCAAACGGAATTGCAAACGGTTACAACTTCTTGGCGGAAAACGTGCCGGCTTTGGCAGGAGCAATCATCGGGGCATTCTGGCAGGTCATCGTCATCTTCGGTGTACATTGGGGCATCACGCCGATGGTATTGGCAAACTTTGATTTATATGGTCGGGATTCATTCCAGGCGTATCAAACGATTGCGGTCATTGCGCAGGTGGGGGCTGTGCTTGGCATCATCCTGAAAGCGCGAAACAAGGAAACGAGAAAAGTCAGCGTTTCGGCTGGTATCACAGGACTGTTCGGCATCACAGAGCCGGCAATCTACGGTGTGACCTTACGATTTAAGAAGCCATTTATCTTTGGCTGTATTTCTGGCGCGGTTGGCGCAGTCGTGGCAAGCTTCTTTCATCCGTATTACTTTGCGTATGCCGGTCTTCCGGGACCGCTTACGATCGTGAATGGCATCAATGAGCGATTCCCGGCATCCATTTGGGGCATTTTAATCGGTGCTGCGATTGCGGTCATTCTTCCAGTTGTGCTGATTCAGATCTTTGGCTACGGAGAAGATAAAGCTGCACAGCCGGAAAAGGAACAGCCTCAGACGGCACAGGCGAATGAAGAAACCGTATATGCTCCGTTTAACGGCAAGGTGATACCGCTTTCTAACGTGCCTGACGAAGTATTCAGCTCAGGCGCAATGGGACAAGGATTGGCGATTGAGCCTTCCGATAATAAGCTCTATGCTCCGTTTGACGGAACCGTTGTCATGGTCGCGCCTACAAAGCATGCGATTGGCCTGCGTTCAGCGTCTGGCGTCGAATTGCTTGTGCACATTGGGCTGGATACGGTGACATTAGCCGGCACTCCTTTTGCCTTGAAGGTCAAAGAGGGCGATACCGTCAAAAAAGGCGAGGTGCTTGCTGAGTTTGATAAAGCTTTCATTGAAGAGAAAGGGTTAACAACGATTACCCCCGTCATCATCACGAATTCACATGCATATCAGGAAATTCTCATCGAGGAACTTGAAGAAAGTACGCTGGATCAAAAATTATTTACAGTTGTAAGCTGAGGAGGAATAACACATGGGAAACATGCCGAAGGATTTTTTATGGGGCGGCGCTTTAGCTGCCCACCAATTTGAAGGCGGATGGAATGAAGGCGGTAAAGGGCCAAGTGTCGTCGATGTAATGACAGCGGGTGCGCACGGTGTGCCGAGAAAAATCACGGATACGATTGAAGAAAACGAATTTTATCCGAACCATGAAGCCATTGATTTCTATCACCGATACAAGGAAGATATCGCTTTGTTTGCGGAAATGGGATTAAAATGCCTGCGGACGTCCATCGGCTGGAGCCGGATTTTTCCGAAAGGCGATGAGACTGAACCGAACGAAGCGGGTTTGCAGTTCTATGATGATGTGTTTGATGAGTTGCTGAAGCATGGGATCGAACCGGTCATTACGCTTTCTCACTTTGAAATGCCGCTGCATTTGGCTAGAGAATATGGCGGCTTCAGAAACCGGAAAGTTGTGGACTTCTTCATCAACTTTGCAGAGGCTTGCTTTACCCGTTACAAAGATAAAGTGAAGTACTGGATGACATTTAACGAGATCAACAACCAAATGGATGTGAACAATCCGCTGTTCCTATGGACGAATTCAGGTGTTACGGTTGGCGAAAACGAAAACGCCAAGGAAGTGATGTACCAAACGGCACACCATGAATTGGTGGCGAGCGCTTTAGCAGTGGCGAAAGGAAAAGACATCAATCCAGACTTCCAGATTGGGGCCATGGTGTCACACGTGCCGATTTATCCTTTCTCCTCCAACCCTGAAGATGTGATGCTGGCTGAAGAAGAGATGAGACAGCGTTATTTCTTCCCGGATGTGCAGGTTCGCGGGTACTATCCAAGCTACGCGTTGAAGGAATTTGAACGAGAAGGCTACAACATTACATTCGAAGACGGCGATGATGAGATTTTAAGAAAGGGTACCGTCGATTACTTAGGCTTCAGCTATTACATGTCAACAACCGTGAAAAGTGATGTGGAACATGATAATACGGGCGATATCGTCAACGGCGGATTGCCGAATGGTGTCGAAAATCCGTATATCACCTCCAGTGACTGGGGATGGGCGATTGATCCAACCGGGCTGAGATATACGTTAAACCGTTTTTATGACCGGTACCAAATCCCATTATTCATCGTGGAAAACGGCTTTGGCGCGGTGGATACGCTGGAGGAGGACGGCAAGATTCATGATCCGGAGCGCATTCAATATTTGAGATCACATATTGAAGCGTTGGAAAAAGCGGTCACGTACGACGGTGTGGATTTAATCGGCTACACGCCGTGGGGCATTATTGATATCGTCTCCTTCACTACAGGCGAAATGAAGAAACGCTATGGCATGATCTATGTTGATCGTGACAATGAAGGAAACGGATCCATGAAGCGATATAAGAAAGATTCATTTGAATGGTACAAAAACGTCATTCAAACGAATGGCGAGGAACTATAAGCAGCTGGCCCGAATCGAGCACTTTTACCGGAGTGCCTGGTTCGGGTTTTTTGGGTGTGATCCGACCCTATATCCAGTAATGGGAATAGATTACCAGCGTTGATTGCTAGGTTATGATTTCACCTGTAAGATTCTTTTTTGTATAATTTAATATTAGAACGGAAGAAAGGGAGAGAGTTTGTGAGTAAAAAGGGATGAAAGCTGGTGTTTGGCAGAAAATTTCAAGACATGATAGAGTTTCCCTAAGCAAATCTCCTGACAAAAATTTGGCGAGGAAGGGGCAACATCACATTGAAAAACATTTTAATAAGAGCTGGCATATCACCATTTGATACATTTCCTGCAGCTGAAATGATTGTTCGCAACTCCATTGGCGGCAACGTAGGAAACTTAGTATATGCCTACAGTGTGTTTCGTACGCTGATGACTGAAGAAACGACGATTACTCCTGATTATTATCGGATTCATCCGGCAGACGCTGAAAAAATTAATAAAACATATGATATGTATATTATTCCGCTGGCAGATGCTTTCCGCGAGGATTTCGTGCCTTCTTTACGGAAATATACCCAATTAATTAAGAAACTAACCATTCCGGTTGTTGTGATTGGTGTTGGTTTGCGGGCTCCGTTTGAACCCAAATTAAATGAAGGTTTTCCTTTTGATGAGGATGTAAAGGCGTTTGTGAGTGCCGTGCTGGAGAGATCAAATATGATCGGTGTCCGCGGTGAAATTACAGCGAAATACCTTACAAGATTAGGATTCCGTGAAGGCATTGACCATACGGTGATTGGCTGTCCTTCTATGTATGCGTTTGGCAGAGAATTGAAGATAAGAGAAACCAATATCACACCAGAATCAATGGTGACGGTTAACTCATCAAGACTGTCTCCTAAGCATGTGCTGGACTTCATCACGAGAAGCATGAAAGAGTTCCCGAACCATTACTTTATCCCGCAATGGCGAAAAGAAATGATTCTGACGTATGCGGGTGCGCCTGCAATAGCAAAGCCTGCCGATAATTATCCGGTCAGCATGGAAGACCCAGCTTATCAGAATGATAGAGTCCGGTTCTTTTTAAATGTGCCGACATGGCTGGATTTCCTGAGACAAGCTGATTTGAGCTTTGGCGCAAGGCTGCATGGAAATATCGCGGCGACGATTGCCGGTACACCGAGCCTGTTGCTTCCGAAAGATGCCAGAATGCGTGAATTAGCAGAGTACCATCAGTTAACGCATGTCATGGCAAATGAGATAACCGATCAGACAAAACTGTCAGAATTAATTGAAACACTTGATTTTCATCAGCCTGAGAAACGGCAAGCGCAAAACTTTGACCATTTCATCAGCTTCCTGAATCAAAATGAATTGGATCATATTTATAAAGAGAAAGCGATTCCTGATACCGTTCCTTTTGACGAGAAGCTATCTAATACGAAGCTTCTTCCGCCTGTGACTACAGTTAGCGGCTGCAGTTCCACAGAAACAGCGAAACGCTGGGAAGCGCTTATGGCATTAGAAAATGCCAAAAAGGAAAAAACCATTAAAGATCTGAAAAACAAGGTCAAAAAGTATCAGGGCACGTTAAATAGAAAATCAGTGCGTATCGCTTTAAAAACAGCAAATATGCTGAGTGTGAAGTGACCCTTCACTAACATTACAACTATATTACAATTGTATAAAACATGCAATATTTTTGGAATAAAAAAGAAAGCCGCAATGCTGCCAATCTGGCAATATTGCGGCTTTCTTATACTAGTTTCGGATAAGGTAATCAAACGCGCCGAGAGCGGCCGTTGCACCTGATCCCATCGAAATAATGATTTGATTGTATGCACTGTCTGTGCAGTCGCCGGCAGCGAATAAGCCTGGCACGCTTGTTGCGCCGTGTTTGTCGACGATGATTTCGCTCATGCGGTTGCGTTCAACCGTTCCTTCTAACCATTCAGTGTTTGGCACGAGACCGATTTGGACGAATACACCTTGAAGTTCAACGTGTTTTTCTTCGCCTGTTTCGCGGTCTACGTATGTGATGCCGTTAACGCTCTGATCGCCTGTGATTTCTTTTGTTTGTGCGTTTTTTACAACAGTAACGTTAGGCAGGCTGTAGAGACGTTTTTGCAGGACTTCGTCTGCTTTCAGTTCCGGTGCGAACTCTAGCACAGTAACATGATTGACAATACCTGCAAGGTCAATCGCTGCTTCGATACCAGAGTTTCCGCCGCCGATCACTGCTACGTCTTTGCCTTCAAACAATGGCCCATCACAGTGCGGGCAGTATGCGACACCTTTGTTTTTGAACTCTTGTTCACCAGGTACGTTGACATTGCGCCAGCGGGCACCTGTTGAAAGGATCACTGTTTTACTTTTCAGGACAGCGCCGTTTTCGAGTTCAAGTTCGAACAGATCTTTCTTCTCAAGGCGTTTCGCACGCTGAAGGTTCATGACATCAATATCATATTCCTTCACGTGCTCTTCAAGACTTGCCGCAAGCTTCGGCCCTTCAGTCGCTTTGACGCTGATGAAGTTTTCGATGCTCATAGTGTCAAGAACCTGTCCGCCGAAGCGCTCAGCAACAACACCAGTGCGGATGCCTTTACGTGCAGTGTAGATCGCTGCACTTGCACCGGCAGGTCCGCCTCCGACAACAAGAACATCAAACGGCTCTTTGTCAGCGAACTCAGATGCATCTGCGCCGCTGCCCATTTTCGCAAGAATTTCTTCAAGCGTCATACGGCCGCTTCCGAAGGACTCGCCATTCAGGTAAACGGTCGGCACTGCCATGATGTTTTTGCTTTCAACTTCTGATTTGTATGCTGCACCGTCGATCATCGTGTGCGTAATGTTCGGGTTCAGCACGCTCATCATGTTTAAGGCTTGTACAACGTCAGGACAGTTGTGGCATGTCAGGCTGATATAAGATTCAAAGTGATATTCACCGCTGATCTTCTTCACCTGATCAATGACTTTTTGGTCCACCTTAGGCGGTCTGCCGCTCACTTGGAGCAGCGCCAACACTAATGATGTGAATTCGTGGCCCAGAGGGATACCAGCGAATGTAACGCCAGTGTCTTCTCCGACACGATTGACACTGAAGCTTGGCGTTCTGTTTAATTCAGCTTTTTCAACTGAAATTTTAGATGACATGGAAGCCAGCTCATCAACGAGAGCCAGCATGTCCTTTGAAATGTCATCTTCGCCTGCGCTAACTTTGAGAACAATGTCATTCTCAATTAGCTGCATATATTGATTTAATTGTGCTTTGATATTTGCATCAAGTACCAATTGAATGCACTCCTTAGATTTTACCTACTAGATCAAGGCTAGGTGTAAGAGTTTCGCCGCCTTCTTCCCATTTCGCTGGGCAAACTTCACCTGGGTTTTGACGAACGTATTGAGCTGCTTTTACTTTGTTTACAAGGTTGCTTGCGTCACGGCCGATACCGCCTGCATTGATTTCAACAGTTTGGATGACGCCGTCTGGATCGATGATGAATGTTCCGCGGTCAGCAAGACCAGTTTCTTCGTCAAGAACATCGAAGTTGCGAGAAATTGTTTGAGATGGGTCACCGATCATTGCGTAAGTGATTTTGCTGATTTTTTCAGAGCTGTCATGCCAGCCTTTGTGTACGAAGTGAGTATCTGTAGAAACAGAGTATACTTCAACGCCTAATTCTTTAAGTGCAGCGTATTGTTCTTGAAGATCTTCAAGCTCAGTTGGGCATACGAAAGAGAAATCTGCTGGGTAGAAGCAGAATACGCTCCATTGGCCTTTCAAATCTTCGTTTGTTACATCGATGAATTCACCGTTTTTGAATGCTTTTGCTTCGAATGGAAGTACTTCTTTACCGATTAAAGACATAATGTATATTCCTCCTAAAAATGTATTAGAAAGCATATGTGCTTTCAATAATAATTCTAATTATATATGAATTATTAATTAATATATATTTTTTGTCAAGCCATAACCCCATGAATATCATTCTTTTTTTCGTTTTGTTTAGGGTGTGACAGGAAAGATTTAGGCATTTCTTTTCTAGCAAATGAGAAAATGAAAATGGGTTGATTCTCAATTAGACAAGGTTTTTCGAGCCTTTTGTGAATCAGAGTGTCAGTCTTGTTGAAGCATTTGAACATTTTATGACACCATAGGCAGAGGCGGGTGAAGTTAACTTAAGACAGATTCTTTGGATTTGTTTCTAGCTATTATTGTATCACTGTTTATGAGATTTAAAACATTCCTTATGTTTTAGAATAGATGAAAAAAACACGGTTCAGTTAAAACTGACCGTGTTTTTTTATGGTTATTATTCAGACCAATTCGTATGGAAAACGCCGTCCATATCTGTCCGCTCGTACGTATGGGCGCCAAAGTAATCGCGCTGCGCCTGCAAAAGGTTCGCATTGGAACGGCCTGTGCGGTAGCCGTCGTAATAAGAGAGCGCTGTGGTCAAGCATGGGAATGAGATTCCTGTGCTGATGCCCTCGCAAACCACTTTTCGCAGGCCTGTTTGATAGGCTTGGAGCTTATCTGTGAAATAAGGCGCGATCAGCAGGTTTGCCAGATTTGGCTGCTCGCTGAATGCTTCGCTGATCACATTTAGGAAATCAGCGCGGATGATGCAGCCGCCTCGGAAAATCAACGCGATGTCTTTGAGCGGCAGGTTCCATCCGTAAAGCTCAGATGACATTTTATATTGGGCAAAGCCTTGTGCATAGGCGCATACTTTCCCCATGTAAAGAGCCTGTCTGACGTATTCAATCCAGGTGTCTTTATCAAAGTGTTTTTCTTCGGCTTCTGGGCCTGCTAACACGTCTTGAGCTGCCATCCGTTCTTCTTTTAAGGATGACAAGTAGCGGGCGAACAAGGACTCTGTGATGATCGTGGACGGGATGCCGTTATCAATCGCCTGCATGCTCGTCCATTTTCCGGTGCCTTTTTGTCCGGTTTTATCAAGGATGACATCGATCAGAGGCTGTCCTGTTTTTTCGTCTTTTTTACGTAAAATCTCAGCTGTAATCTCTATTAAATAGCTTTTCAGCTCACCTTGATTCCATGTTTCAAAAATAGATGCAATTTCATCAAGCGGCAGACGCAGCGTTTCTCTCAGAAACGTATAGGCTTCTGCAATCAGCTGCATGTCGGCATACTCAATGCCGTTGTGCACCATTTTGGTAAAGTGCCCTGCCCCTTTTGGCCCGATATAGACACAGCAAGGGTCATCCCCAACTTGAGCTGCGATTTTCGTCAGGATAGGAGCAGCTTTCTCATAGACGTCGCGATCTCCGCCCGGCATGATGGAAGGCCCTGTTAATGCGCCGACTTCGCCGCCAGAAATGCCGACTCCCAGATAGCCGATGCCTTTTTCCTTCAGCTCGTCATATCTTCTTTCTGTGTCTTCATAGTGGGAGTTACCTCCGTCCATGATGACGTCGCCTTCTTCAAGCAAAGGCATTAATGATTGGATGACGGAATCTACGGGTTTTCCCGCTGTGACCATCAGAAAGATTTTTCTTGGTTTCTCTAACGATTGAACAAAATCCTGAAGCTCGTAGTACGGGCTGAGAGATTGTCCATCCAGCTTTTGGACAAGCTGGTCCGTTAAATCTCTGGTGTAATTATAGACAGCGACGTTTTCACCTTTGTTTGCCATGTTTAAGGCGATGTTGCTTCCCATTACGCCTAAGCCTATGACACCAATCGTATTGAACATGTGTTACAGCTCCTTCTTAATTTCATACAACTAAACTTAACAATAAAATGAATCCCAGTCCAGCAACGGAAATAATGGTTTCCAGCAAGGTCCATGTGGCAAATGTTTCTTTCATGCTTAATCCGAAGTATTCCTTGAACATCCAGAAGCCGGCGTCATTGACGTGTGAAGCGATGACACTTCCGGCGCCTGTTGCGAGCACGACTAACGCCAAGTTCACATCAGAATGGCCCAATAACGGAATGACCAGACCTGTTGTGCTTAGTGCGGCAACAGTTGCTGATCCTAGAGAAATGCGCAGGATCGCCGCGATGAGCCATGCCAGGATGATTGGCGATAATGCCGTTCCTTTGAATAAGTCTGCCACGTAATCACCGACACCGCCATTGATCAGCACTTGTTTGAAGGCGCCGCCACCCCCGATGATCAGAAGCATCATGCCGATTTGTGAAATGGCTGTTGAACAAGAGTCCATCACGGTTTTGATTGGAATGTTGCGTTTGATGCCCATTGTATAGACTGCGACCA
Source organism: Bacillus sp. N12A5 (assembly GCF_026790125.1). NCBI lineage: Bacteria > Bacillati > Bacillota > Bacilli > Caryophanales > Bacillaceae > Bacillus > Bacillus sp. N12A5. The sequence continues at coordinate 103,073 of NZ_JALAMR010000006.1, forward strand.
ATAACGAAATAATCATAGCAGTCGATGCGTTTCCAATCAATCTGATAAAAGCTAAAACTCCGTTATCTGCAAACCCGATTGTTTCTTGAAGCAGGTCGATAATGGTTGCGACCGACATGATGATAATCGGAAGCATTGCCGTAAAGACGCTGATTCCAAAGCCGGGTGTTTCCTCAAGCTTGAACGTTTTTTGCGTGCCGAGTGATGCAATATTGCCGTTTTTCGCAAAGGATGCGGGAACGATTTTTTTCGCGAACTTTGTAAATAAAGGCCCTGCGATGAGCACTGTCGGAACTGCAACAATAAAGCCGTACAGCAGCACTTCTCCAATGTTGGCGCCGTACTCACCGGCAATTGCCGTAGGCCCCGGGTGAGGCGGCAGGAAACCGTGCGTGACAGACAGCGCTGCGACCATCGGAATTCCGAGATATAAAATAGAAATCTTCAATTCTCTTGAAATCGCAAAGACAATTGGAATTAATAGAACCAATCCTACTTCAAAAAATAACGCAATCCCGATAATGAATGAGGCAATGACAACGGCCCATTGAATGTTTTTCTCGCCGAATTTGTTGACGAGCGTCATCGCAATGCGCTGTGCGCCTCCTGAATCGGCGATCAGCCTGCCCAGCATCGCACCGAGTCCGAAGATGAGTGCGATGTGGCCAAGAGTTCCCCCTATTCCTTCTTCAATGGAGCTGACAACCTTATCGAACGGCATCCCGAGTGCCAATGCCACGCCGAACGATACGACCAGCAGGGAAATAAATGTGTTTAATTTTAAGCCCATAATCAAAAATAGTAATGCTAAGATCCCAAGTGCAACGATGATTAACGGCATGGTAATGCCCTCCCCTTCATGTCATGTACTATTTGTGTGTGATTAAGCCCCTCTGATAATCTGCAATTTGTGTATATTGATTTTCTAATGATCTTGATAGATTGATGAAAATCGGCATTAGTTTTCTGTATTCTTTGGCTGAGTCTTCGATCGGCGTATGTCTGTATGTGCTGCCGATCATGTCGGACACGGCGTCGAAAGAATCGATTTTTCCTGTTGCATACAGGCCTAAAATGCAGGCGCCGAGACATGAGCTTTCGTAGCTTTCCGGAACGACAACCTCTGATTCGAAGATATCCGACATCATTTGGCGCCAAACCTCCGACCTTGCAAAGCCTCCTGTCGCCTGAATGCGGGTTACAGGGCCGTCCATGCATTCGGTTAACGCCAGGAACACCGTATACAGGTTGTAAATGACGCCCTCTAATGCCGCGCGTATCATATGCTCTTTCTTATGCGACATGGTCAGGCCGAAAAAGGAGCCGCGGACATCCGGATTCCACAACGGGGCGCGCTCTCCGGCGAGATATGGGTGGAACAGCAGACCATCGGAACCAGGTCTGACACGTTCGGCGATCTTCGTCAGCACGTCATATGGGTCAATGCCCAATCGTGTCGCTGTCTCGATTTCAGAAGAGGCAAACTCGTCTCTGATCCAGCGAAGGACGATGCCTCCATTGTTCACCGGCCCGCCAATGACCCAATGCTTGTCCGTTAAGGCGTAGCAGAAAATTCTCCCTTTTTCATCGGTTTGCGGCTTGTCAATAATCGTCCGGATGGCACCGCTTGTTCCGATGGTGACGGCAATTTCGCCCTTTTTAATGGCGTTGACACCGAGATTGGACAGCACGCCGTCGCTGGCGCCGATGACAAAAGGCGTTTCCGGATCGATGCCCATCTGGATCGCTAATTCCGGGCTGCAGTGCTGAAAGATTTGAGTCGTCGGCACTAGTTTTGATAAGTGATCAGGCGTGATGCCTGCGATGCGCAGTGCCTCTTCGTCCCAATCCAAGCTTTTCAGGTTCATCATGCCTGTCGCTGAGGCCAAGGAGTAATCGATGACATACTCATTGAACAGCTGTTTAAAGATGTACTCCTTGATACCGATATATTTTTTGGCTTTGGAAGCGATTTCTTTTCGTTCATTTGTGATCCATGCAATTTTGCTTAGCGGAGCCATCGGATGGATCGGTGTTCCTGTCCGTTTGTACACCTCATGCCCGTTCAATTCCTCTTTGATCTTATGCGCCCAGCCTTCGCTCCGGTTGTCGGCCCATGTGATGCATGGCGTCAGCGGCCGGTCAGCTTCATCGATTGCGATGACACTGTGCATGGCGCTGCTGAATGAAATGAATGAGATCTGTTTGTCCGGATGCTGTTTTGTAATTCTCGCTGTTGTTTGGATGACTGCCTGAAAAATCTCTTCCGGATTTTGTTCAGCTGTTGAGATGTCCGGTGTATAGAGCGGGTAGCCGATGCTTTCTTTCTGTACCACGTCTCCTTTTTCACTGAACAGCACAGCTTTTGTGCTTGTCGTGCCGATATCAATTCCTAACATATAACTAGTCATTGCTGCATTCAGCTCCTTTTGCCAGCATTTGTTGTGAGAGCCACAGGTCTTCTACCTTTTCTTGCACATCATCAAAGTTTTGGTGAAGAGACTGAATCATCAGCGCCCTGTCCTTTGTTTTGATGGCCTGAATATAAAGCTCATGGTTATCTAAAATCCTTGTGAAGTCATCATATTTTTCCTTTAACCGTACCCGCATGGACAACAGAATAAAGCTTTCCATGACAGGTTTTAGATTGTTCCAGATCATCTGAAGGTATGAATGGTCGATAGCTCTGATAATCGTTTCATGGAACAGTACGTCTTGAAATGAAAATTCATCTGCGTCCTCATATTTGATAGAGACTTTCATCATTTCAAGGATTTTGCTGAGATCTTTAACTAAAGGCTCAATGTCTATTTTGACAAGCCGTTCAAAGACAAATGTTTCTAATAATAATCGCACATCATAAATTTCCGCGATTTCCTTTTCAGTTAACCCAATCACGACCGCTCCCATTCGTTCTAAGCGGATGATTTTTTCGGATGCGAGTATTTTTAACGCTTCGCGAACCGGCGAACGGCTTACTGAAAACTCAGCAGCAATGGTATTTTCTGATAAAATGGTACCGCTTTCAATCATGCCTGAAATGATCCGCATTCTCAGCTCGCATGCGACACGAACCCCGGTTGACGCTTTTGAGAGCCATTTTGCGGGATACAACAGGTCCTTGGAGTCTAGCATACAACTCACCTTCCTCACTAAAGGAGTATACTTGTATACAAGTATGATAACGTGAATATTTCATTTATGCAAACACTTTCATTTCTAATTTTTAATAAAATTTTTCCCAGTCATCATGGTATTTATTTCTAAATGGAATATGGTACATTGGAGATAACTAGCGTAAGTGAATCACGTTTTGAAAGAGGCGATTTGGTTGAAAATCATCATTGCACCTGATTCTTTTAAGGAAAGCTTGTCAGCTCTGGAGGCCGCTGACGCGATAGAAAGAGGGTTCAAATCGGTATTTCCTGGCGCCGATTACAGAAAGCTTCCGATGGCAGATGGCGGTGAGGGCACCGTTCAGTCTCTGGTGGATGCCACAAAGGGATGGATCAAAGAGCAGGTTGTCACGGGGCCGCTGGGGGATCCTGTAAAAGCGTTTTTTGGCATGATGGGAGATGGGACAACAGCTGTGATTGAAATGGCTGCCGCCTCAGGGCTTCACCTCGTGCCTGTTGAAAAACGCAATCCGCTCGTCACTACAACAAGGGGAACAGGAGAATTAATCGCAGCGGCAATTGATGCGGGCGCAGAGCGTTTGATCATTGGGATCGGCGGAAGCGCCACGAATGACGGGGGAGCCGGGATGATTCAAGCATTAGGCGGAAGGCTTCTTGATGGCTCGGGCCGTGAGATCGGGCCCGGGGGCGGCTCGTTATCTCAGCTCGCATCAATAGATATAAGCGGGCTTGATTCCAGGTTGCGGACTATAAAAATCGAAGTCGCCTGCGACGTGGACAATCCGTTAACAGGGCCAAGAGGAGCTTCAGCTGTTTTCGGGCCGCAAAAAGGCGCGACAGACGACATGGTGAGGGCACTGGATCAGCACCTGGCCCATTTTGCGGATGTGGCAGAAGAATCGCTCGGAACAGCCTGCAGAGAAACAGAGGGCGCCGGAGCAGCGGGCGGTCTCGGGTGGAGTCTGATGGCTTTTCTTCATGCTGATCTGAAAAGAGGTATTGATATTGTCCTTGAAGCGGTTGATTTTGAAAATGAAGTTCAGGATGCAGACCTTGTGATTACCGGTGAGGGGCGAATTGACAGCCAGACGATTTACGGAAAAACGCCGATCGGCGTAGCCAAAGCAGCTAAATCATACGATGTACCCGTTATTGGAATTGCAGGTTCAGTGTCACGAGATAGTGATGTTGTCTACAAACACGGAATCGACGCGCTTTTCAGCATCGTTCCTGGAGCTGTTCCTCTTGAAGACGCGTTTGAGCATGCTGCGGAATATATGGAAAGAACGGCTCGGGACGTTGCTGCATCCATCAAATTGGCGAAAACGATGTTTCTGATATAGCCGCGCACACGCCAATGCATAGCCGTCCTCCCTTTGGGGTAAAGACAGTTAACCACACAAAGAAGCATTCATCCCAGAAGGAGGACGCAGACATGACTGTACAAGAAATCAAAGGCAAAAAACTAGTAAAAGGCATTGCGCCGAATGTTGAACCAGAAGCCCTGTTAAATGATAAACGAAAAGTATTTTTGTTTGGATCCCCGAGTTACACAAACATTGGCGACCAAGCGATTGCATATGCGGAAGAGAAATTTATCAAAAATCGTTTTCCATATTATGAATACATTGAGATTATGGATTATGCGACGGATGAGGGCATTGAATTAGTGAAGGAGATTATCCGTGAAGACGATATTGTCTGCTTTACGGGCGGAGGGAACTTAGGAAACCTTTATCTCGATATTGAGGAAGACAGACGAAAGGTCTTCTCGGCGTTTAAGGACTACAAATCGATTTCACTTCCGCAATCTGTGTATTTTGAAGATACAGAGGAAGGAAATAAAGAAAAGAAAAAAACACAGGATGCGTACCATCAAAATCCCAACTTAACGATTGCGGCGCGTGAGACGCAGACGTTGGATATTGTAAAAGAGACCTTCGATTCCAATGTGATCTTTACACCGGATATGGTGCTCTCCTTGGATATTGTGCCAAAAGAAATCGAGCGGGACGGCGTTCTCTTTATTTTAAGAGCGGATAAGGAGAAAGTGACCGACGAAGATTTTATTTCACAGATGATGAAATGGGCAGAAAAAACAACCTATGCGGAGCGTACGGATACGGTGCTGGATACGGTCGACACCATTGATTACGCCGATCGTGAGAAGCATTTTATGGAGATGCTTGACCGCATCGGCTCCAGTAAGTTGGTGATTACCGACCGCCTTCACGCGATGATCTTCTCGATTATCACCAAAACACCTTGTCTCGTCTTTGGAAACAGCTACGGCAAGGCGAAACATTCGTACCGGGATTGGCTCGAAAGCTTAAACTTCATTGAATATACAGATAAGAATGATGTTGAGGAGCTGGAGCGCATGATCGACCGCCTGCTTCAAGCAGAGCCGAATGACGTTGATTTGTCTAAGGATTTTCAGCCGTTGGTTGATTTTTTCGCATCGTAAAAAGAGAGAAAGACTGCCCTCCCCCGGGGCAGTCTTTCTTTGTTAAATATGAAACAGCCAGACGACGAGCGGGCCAAAGAATGAGCCAAGCACCGCACAAAGTGTCATGGAAACGGAACTCATGGAGACGGCCAGCTCCCCGTATTCAAAGGCTTTTGAGGTGCCCAGTGCATGGGAGGCGCTGCCTAATGCGATGCCTTGGCCCAATGAACTGCGTATGCGAAGCCATTTTAGGACCAGTGGCCCGAGGATGACGCCTGAAAAGCCCGCAATCATGACAAATACGACAGTCATGGAAGGGACACCGCCAAGTCCCGCGGCAATCTGAATAGCGACAGGGGTTGTGATCGACTTTGGCAGAATGGATAATAAGAGATCATGATCAATCCCGAATGCTTCTGCGAAGATCAGCCCGCTGATCATTCCCATGCATAATCCGACCAGCACGCCGCCGATAATGGGAACACAATGTTTGACAATGATGTGCCATTGTTTATAAAGCGGATAGGCCAGTGCCACGACAGCCGGCCCAAGCAAAGAATTGATCCATTTCCCCCCGATCATATAGCCTTCATAGGAAACATGAAACATTATCAAAACCGCTACAATCAAAATGGTCGTTGTCAGGACGGGGATTAGAAATGGAAGCGGAAACCGCTTATAGAGTTTGACCATCACTAAATAAGCGGCAACTGTTAAAAGAATTATAATGATTGCGATACATGCTTGCTGCATTTCTCTTTCTCCTCACGTTTTTTTGCTTTTTTCTCTAATAGCTGGCTGGCGAATCCGGCCGCAATGATCGTGACGATGGTGCTCAGAACGACTGTAATCAGCAGCATCAAACCATTTAATGAAATGAGAGACGGATATTTCATCACTCCTGTCATTGCCGGGATGAACAACAATGGAAGAAAGGACAATAAAAAACTCGCTCCGTCTTCAATGATGGAGACGGGAACAATTCGGAGGCCTAAGCAGATCAGCAGTAGTACCAATCCGACAATACTTCCTGACACCGGTAATTGAAACAGATGCTGAATGGCTTCCCCGATCATAAAAAATACATATAAAATCAACACTTGCAGAATAATTCGTATGACTTTCACATCAAATGCTGCTCTCCAATTAGAACAGCTTCCTCCTTTCGGTGACTTGCTTTCTGGGATGGTTCTGAGGAATCGCTTTACTTTCTTTTTATATGATTGTACTATACAAGTATAATAATTGATTTAGTCATATAACGACTTGTATTCATTCAGTTAATATACATTTGTATTATACAAGTATATATGGTGTTGTCAATGCCGGAGATTGGAATGGGGAGCGAGAGCGATTGCAAAAACAAAATCCAGTTGAATTAATAGAATATGAGCTGACGACTTTTATCAGAAGAGCTGTTTATCTGGATCAATCAGAGAAAAGAACAGGGAGTTTGGAGAGAGCTTCGTACTTATTGCTGAGGCAATTGGATGAGTTTGGGCCTGCTCGGGTAAAGGAATTGGCAGAATCGTTCAAGCTCGATATCTCTACTCTTTCAAGACAAGCGGCTGCATTAGAGGCCAAAGAGCTTATCTATCGTTTCTCAGACCCCTCCGATGGCAGAGTCAGCCTGTTTACCATTACAAAGCTTGGAAAACAAACATTAAAAGCCGATCAGCAAAAGCGGCTTGAACGATATGAACAGATGCTGAAAGAGTGGTCAACACAGGAAAAAGAGATGTTCGGCGAGCTGCTGCAGCGTATGAACAAGGCTTTTATCGATTAACAGCTGAAAAACCCATGGTTCGCTGGAACAGCATGGGTTTTTCTCATGGTCAGAGATTATCTGCATCGTTTGGCGGCAGCCCAAGCCACTAGCCCGGCAATAACAGCCGCTGATACAATCGGGCGCTTCGTGGCTTTCGTGTAGTAGCTTCTTGACCGCAGCCATCCTTTATTGGTGCCCCTGTCATGCATGCCATAGCCCGCTTCATAAAGCGCGCTTTCTTCTCGCGGCTTGGACGGTCTATCAGCATGCTGGCTGTGGTACATGATTTTTTCCATCAGTCTGTCGGTCAGACGAGGGAAAAGCGCGCCCAGCATGGCGATGGCTTTGGCCTGTGAGCCGATGTACATGTCGCGCTTCGGGTGTTCGGCCGCAAACAGGATGGCTTCGGCGGCCGCTTCCGGCGGGTAGATCATCGAGCGGTAATGAGCCGGCTGTTTGTCGAGGTAGCTGCGCGCATGCTCGTTGTAAGGCGTGTCAATTCTGCCCGGGTGGATGAGCGTAACCGAGACAGGCGCCTGTTCTTTTTCAAGCTCCATTCGGATGCTTTCCGTCCATCCGTGAAGCGCGAATTTGGCTGATGCATATGTGGATTGAATGACTGTCCCTCTGTCGCCGAACAGGCTTCCTACATTAATGAGAGCGCCCGGCACGCCTCTATTGGTGTAGTGTTTGACGGCTGCTCTCGTTCCGTAGACCGGTCCCCAGAAATTTGTGTCAAACATGCGCTTCATGTCTTCGACAGTGACGTCCATGGCGTGTCCGAAAATCGAGACGGCGGCATTGTTGACCCATGTGTCAAAGCGGCCGAATGTGCTGATCGCGGTTTCGGCGATGCGGTTGACATCCTCTTCTTTTCCAACATCCGCTTTCACCCATATGGCGTCGTGCCCTTTTTCCTTTAGTTCATCAACGAGCTCCTTCAGCGCGTCTTCATTTCGTGCTGCTGCTACCACCTTTGCGCCTTTTTCGGCTGCCATTCGTGCAGTGACCAGCCCAATCCCGCTTGAAGCGCCGGTAATGACGATCACTTGATCCTCGAGCTTCTTCAGTGTAAGCTTCGTTTTCATGCAGGAGTTTTGCTGTTCAAGCTGCTCTGTATTCGTGACTGAATGATCGATTGTCATTGAGATCCCTCCTAGACGCTGTTTTTGTACATTTACCCCATCCGGGAGGGTCTTACCCCTTTTGACATTCACAGGGTTCTTTTTTATATTATATAAGTCGCTCTACCATACCTAGGAGGGAATGTTTTAATGACTAGCAGAGGAGATTCACGTGAAAAAATCCTTCACACGGCGTCACGTCTGTTCCAGCTGCAAGGATATCACGCGACAGGTTTGAACCAGATTGTAAAAGAAAGCGGTGCTCCAAAAGGATCGCTATATCACTTTTTTCCGAAGGGCAAAGAAGAACTAGCAATTGAAGCGGTTACATATACAGGTAAGATCGTTGAACATGTGATACAGAAAAGCATGGATGAATCCTCTAATCCTGTTGAAGCGATTCAGGGCTTTATTAAAAAAACAGCCAGCCAGTTTGACAATACAGAAAGCATAAAAGGCATTCCAGTCGGTTTGCTGGCGAGTGAGACAGCATTAATCAGTGAGCCGCTGCGAACCGTTTGCATGAAGGTATTTAAAAGCTGGGAAGCGGTGTTTGCCAGAAAATTAATGGAAAACGGATTTGCGGAAGAAGAAGCAAATCAGCTTGGTATGCTGATCAATTCGATGATTGAGGGCGGGATCATGCTTTCGTTAACGAATAAAGACAAAACGCCCCTTCTTCTTATTGCCGAACAAATTCCAGTGCTGGTGAGAAAAAAAGGGTAGCATTTTGTTATCCTTTCTCCTACAATTATATAGAACGGTCTAGTCAGTTTCGAAACACACTATATAGACTGGTCTAAATTGGAGGAAACGATATGAAAACATTATGTACACATTCATTGCCTAAAGAAAAAATGCCTTATTTGCTTCGCAGCGGAGAAGGTGAGCACTATTTGTTCGGCAGACAGGTTGCCACGGTGATGGCGAACGGCAAGAGTACGGGCGATCTGTTTGAGATCGTGCTGCTTACCGGGGGAAAAGGAGATGCCTTTCCGCTTCACGTCCACAAGAACACACATGAAGGGATTCTCGTGCTGGACGGCAAGCTTGAGCTGACGCTTGATGGAGAACGCTATTTATTAGTATCAGGGGATTATGCGAACATTCCGGCCGGAACACCGCACAGCTACCGAATGCAGAGCCACAGAACACGATTGGTGTCTTATACGATGAAGGGAAATGTGGCGCATATGTACTCCGTTATTGGGAATCCGTATGATTACGCAGAACATCCGCCGTACGCGTGTGAAGAGTTGTCAAACGAGCGATTTGCAGAAGCTGCCGCTGTGGCAGACGTCGCATTTTTGGATGAAGAAAAGCCTGCCGGTGCGGCAGCATTAGCGGAGCTTGCAGAGCTTCCGGATGGAGCCGTTCCATACGTGCTTGAATCTGGAGAAGGAGACCGCCTATTGACGGGAGATCAGCTTCACCGCATTGTGGCAGCACAAAAAAATACAGACGGCCAGTTTATCGTCGTAGTATCGGACGGCCCTAAAGGCGATCGGATCGTTGATCACTATCATGAACACCATACAGAAACATTTTATTGCCTGGAAGGGCAAATGACGATGTGGGCAGATGGGCAGGAAATCCAGCTGAACCCGGGAGATTTCCTGCATGTCCCTGCCAATACCGTTCACTCTTATCGTCTGGATTCTCATTATACAAAGATGGTAGGCGTCTTGGTTCCAGGCTTATTTGAACCGTTTTTCCGGACGTTAGGTGATCCGTATGAAGGCCACATCTTCCCAAGTGAGCCTCAGGCTCTGCGCTTTGACCGCGTCCTCCAGAATATTGATGCATTAGATTTAAAAGTGATGAAGCCATAAAGATGACAAGATTGTAAGGTTTCCATGCCTGCCTGACACCTAAATCGATGTTTCTTCGCTCCTTTTTTTCATACCCTGAAGGTACAGAAGAAAGGAGCGTGATGGCTATGGCTTCATTACAGCCAACTTTGGCAAATGAGCGGATCGGTGTGCTTGATGTGCTCAGGGGAATGGCGATTTTCGGCATCTTATTTGTCAATCTGGCACATTTCAGTTATCCGGATATGTATTTGTCTATGCTTGGAAAAGAGAACTTTTTTACAGAAAAGTGGTCTAAAGCAGACTTTGCAGCAGCAAACATTCTGACATTCTTCATCCAAACAAAATGTATATTATTATTTTCCTTTTTATTTGGATTCGGCATGGTTGTCATGATGGAGAGAGCCGTAAGCAAAGGGAAGCGGTTTGTCCCGCTGTATGCGAGAAGGTTAGCGGCGCTTCTCTTGTTTGGAACGGTTCATGCTTTTTTGATTTGGGACGGGGATATTTTAACGGAATATGCCCTGCTCGGATTCGCCCTGCTCTTGTTTCAAAAAGCAAAGCCGAAAACACTGCTGATATGGGCGGTCTCTTTGTATCTTCTGTTTTCCATTCCGTTCATGTTGACAAGCTTTGATCAATCAAACGGGCAGGAATGGGCACAAGCGGTAACACAACAAGCAAAGCAAGCGCTCCATGTGTACGGAAGCGGCAGCTTGAAGGATATTGCGGAACAGCGGATCCATGATCGTCTTGTTTACATGTCCTCGAATGGCATGCTTACGTATAACCCGCTCAACTTCTTCTTTGCATCCATTCCTTATTTCAGCATGTTTTTGCTGGGAGCTGCTGCGGCGAAATCTCGGTACTTGCATGAACCGGAAAAGCATCGCAAAGGATTGAAACGAGTGTGTATGGCCGGGCTTATCATCGGCATCTCCGCCCAGGTGCTGTACACTGTAACAGATAAGCAAATATTCTTGCTGATTGGCGCGCCTTTCCTGATGTTTTTCTATGTCACAACGGTTGTCTATCTTTATCATAAAACAAGAGTGAGAACAGTGCTGGAATCCTTCTCCGCTGTTGGGCGGATGGCATTTACCAATTATCTAATGCAGTCTATCGTGTGTACGTGGATTTTCTATCATTACGGCTTGGGACTGTATGGGAAAGTGTACCCTGCCGCCGGCGTGCTTATTACGATTGCCGTTTGTGCCATTCAAATGGTCTTCAGCCACCTTTGGCTTCGTGTCTTTCGGATGGGGCCGTTTGAGTGGCTGTGGAGAAGCGCTACGTATATGGTATGGCAGCCTATTGTAAAGAAAACAAAAGTCTAGATGCCTATTGGCTCTAGACTTTTTCTATTATTTATACACGACACGTGTTTTGCAAATGATGTCATGCAGGCCTTTTTTCTCTCCAAAGGCGATCATGATAAACCCGATATAAAAGATGATGCCAGATAAGATATAGGCAAAGTAACGGCCAATTGCCTGTCCGACAGAAACCCGTCCGCCTTGTTCATTGACCACTTTTAAGCCCAGAATTTTTTTGCCGAGTGTGCCTTGCATTTTAGAAGCTGTGAGCAGTCCGTAATATAACACACTGATGACGATCATGATCAGCATAGTAGGCAAAAATGCAATCGTCATGTATGTCACCATATACTCCTCTTGGGTCATGTAAGGGTTTGCTGCCACAGCCCCAGCTACAAACACAGTATTAATAATAAATAGAATAATATAACTAGGAACAGATACAATAATGCCATCGATCAAATAAGCTAAAAAACGAATCCAAAATCCTGCCGGTTTTTCCATGTATTTTTCTCTCTCCTTTGAATTAATCTGGAATAGTATACTTTGAAAAAAAAGCACATGCAATATGATATGGTGATAAAATCCTGATATGCCTGAAAAATGAGTCTTTTATCCTTTGTTTTTTACTATATAAATATACTAGGAAGTATCATAGCATTTGCTTGCGTGTTCTGGAATTTAAAAAAAATGGGTTTCCTATTCGTCTCACTTATAATAAAAAGGTTAATATTTCTATTTGGAGGGAGGAGTTTGATGTCTAGAAAAAACAGTGTGGCAATCATGACAGCCATTTCTGCGTTTCTTTTTTGCGCTGTGATCGTGGCGGCTTCACTTTCGCCGCTGGCCGGAACGGGAGCGGCGGCCAATCAGTTTAATTCAGTTGGCATGTGGTCATCTGTCGGGATGATCCTTGTCTTGTATTTCATTCCTTTTCTCATTTATATGCTCGGAGTAGATGCGATGAGATATGTCATGGCGGTGCTTTGCGGCTTGGGGCTTCTGATCCATTTGTCTTCGGCCGGTTTTAGCTTGATGTTTAGTTTCTTTAGTGACAACCTGCTTTCTGAGGTGATTTTTGTGGTCGGGGTTAGTCTCGCTGCAGCTGCTGTCAATGTCATTTGGTTTGTGGCTGCGTTTCGTTCGGGTGCTGAAAAAACGTCTGCGCATACTCTTGCAAGTTTTCTAGTTTGTGATGTTTTGTGAAGTAGAATAATAAAATGGGTTAATATGTTATGATGGTCAAGTCATTTCGTATGAAAGCGCTGATGGCTTTTGGGAAATAGTAAAACAGGCTGGCGAGGTTAACTCGGCAGCCTGTTTTTTGATCAATCAAGATATTTATTTTTATAGACAACCTTTGTCCCGCAAATATAATCGTGTAATGCCAGTTTAGAGGGGAAAGCTGCCATAATGTAACCGATATACAAAATTCCTGATGGTATGTAAGCGAAAAAACGGCCAAAGCTGTGCCAAAATGAAATTCGCTCGCCATATTGATTGACAACGATGATACCCATGAGTTTTTTGCCTAGTGTTGCTTGCATTTTTGAAGAAGTCAGCAAGCTATAATAAAGAATGCCGAAGATATATATGATGGCGATAACAGGGATCGTCCCGAATATCAGGATATAAAATTTGTATTGACCTTCTGTCATATAGGAGCTTCCTGCATCAATGAGAGGCAGGACAATTAAGGTGTTAATTTGGATCATAATAAAAGCAAAAAAATAAATAATTAAATCATCAATAATAGAGGCAACTGCCCGAATCCAAAATCCAGCTGGCTTTTCCATGTATAATATTCTCTCCTTTGAAGTTTTCTGGGATATTATACGTTAGAGGCTGTGCGGTTTCAATGAGATAGACTAGAGGAATTTGGTCTCGTAACGAAAATGGTATTTTATCACTGTTTATTTCTTTATTTTACCTTTTTATCTATAGGTGAATAGAATGATAAAAAAAGAACCTGCAAGGTGATGCAGATTCTCTTCACTACAATTATTCAGCGGCCTGAATAAATACACCCTTCTCATGAGAAAACTCTTTAAATCCGTAAACCCCATGATAGGAGCCGATTCCGCTTGTGTTGACGCCGCCGAATGGCAGGTTGACGTCACTGAAATGGACAACAACATCATTGATGGCTGCGTTGCCTGATGTCGTATGCTGAAGGATGTTATCGATCAGATCTTGGTTGTGGCTGAATACGTAAAGCGCGAGCGGTTTATCGCGATCATTTACGTAATCGATGACCTCGTCGATGTCCTCATAGTTCATCATCGGCAAGATCGGTGCGAAAATTTCCTCCTGCATGATTTTCATGTCAGGTGTGACATTTTTCAAAACGGTTGGCGAGATCGTGCGGTCGCTGGCATCAAAAGCGCCTCCGAATACAACTTCCGCCCCTTTTTCGATGGCGTCGTCGAACAGGTCTTTGACGCGGTTAAAGTTGCGGTCATTGACGATCTGCGTAAATTTGCTGCGGTCTGGATTGTGATCATCCTCCATAAATCCAGCATTGACGACTGTTTGTAAAATCCCTGCGAACCTGTCCTGTACGTCTTTTTTAATGAACAGATAATCGGGTGCAATGCAGGTTTGGCCGGCGTTTACAAATTTGCCGACGGCGATCTTTTTCGCTGCGTCCATGAGATCGTATTCACTGTCAATGATCGTTGGGCTTTTGCCGCCAAGCTCAAGTGTAACAGATGCTAGGTGTTTGGCAGCGGCTGTCATGACGATTTTTCCGACATTTGTGCTTCCGGTGAAGAAAATGTGGTCGAACGGCTGATCAAGAAGCTCGGTTGCCACCTCAACCTCTCCTTCAAAAATCGCAACCTCTTTTTCATCAAAAGCATCTCGAATCACTTTTGCGGCAATGTTGCTCGTGTTCATTGTAAAATCGGACAGCTTCACAATCGCGCTGTTTCCGGCTGCGAGAGAAGCGGCAAGCGGCGCCATCGTCAGCATAAACGGATAGTTCCACGGACCGAGGATGAGCGTCATCCCTTTAGGCTCGTACATGAGGATCCCGTTTGCGTCTGGGCTTAACGATGAACCGACTTCTTTAGGCGCCATCCATTGTTCCAGATTGTTCATATTATCTCTAATCGCTTTTTTCGTTCCTTCGATTTCCGCTTTTTTGACCTCGTGATATGGTTTGCGGACGTCTTTGCGGATCGCTTCGATGATTTCTTCTTCATGGGCGATCACGGAATCTAAAAAGCGCTGAAGCTTCTCTCTGCGCTGTTCCGCTGTTGAAGCGCGCAATGCTTTTTGCTGTTTTTTCTGAAGCTGAAAGACACGCTGAATGTCGTCCTTTACTTGCTGTTCCATTGTAAATCCCCCTCATTTGCTTTCTTCTTATCTCGGACCTATTATAAAGTGGTACCTTTTCTGTAAGAAAGACAACGGTGAACCATCTATACGTTACCGTACATATATTGACCATCTGTCTAATGATTGGGGGTATCTTTTGTGCCGGAATCTGCCGAAGCCCAAGTGAAACAGGCGCTGCTGGCCTTATTGGAAGAAAGAGATATTCAACACATCACAATGAAAGAAATCGCTGAGAAGGCCAAAGTGAGCCGCGGGACGCTTTACCTTTATTATGAGGATAAGTTTTCAATCATTGAGGATGTGATCGAAGATATGAAGGAAGGATTGGGCAAAGCGCTTTTTGATGCCTTCAGTCATATGGATACCCTCCATTTGAACAAAAAACGGCAAACGGTGCATCCGACGCTGTCCTTTGTTCATGAGCATCGTTCCTTTTTTTCTGTGATGATGAACAGAGGACATTTTCATCGTTTTTTTAAGGATGTGTTTCAGCAGGATGTGCTGCTGGCTCCGATCCATGTGAATTTAACGCCGATCGAACGGGACATTTATGGACATTATCGGGCCTTGTACACGTACGCGATTATCCTGTATTGGCTGAATGAGGATGCGGCCGCGTCTCCCGAAGCCATCAGCCAGAAGGTATGGGAGCTTGTTTCTCAAAAGCGGTTTTATTGGCTGTTTGGAAAAGCTGTGCCAGGAGAGCGAGAGAAGGAGAAGCAAATCGACAGGCGGGTGGTTCGGACGAGAGAGGCGCTGCAGAAGGCTTTGCTGGACGTCTTGGAGGAGAAAAAAGACTACACGGCCATCACGATTTCTGACATTACCCGGAAAAGCAATATCCGCCGCGCAACCTTTTATGATCACTATGCCAGTAAAGAGGAACTGCTGCAAACCATGATTCAGCAGTCGTGTGCAGAGATCATTGAACACCTGACGATTGCATCCAATCCGAATGAGCTTTCCTTAGAGGAAGCAGAGACAGCGCTCACCAGTCTGCTTTCTGCTTTATCGGTACGCATGCCCATTGTCCATTTTCTCAATCGGGAGTGGGGTGTTCCTCATGTGATACCCGGGATGATCAAAGCGCTGGAGTCGTTTTATCTGGAACAGCAGACTGATATTCCAGCGGAGAAAAAGCTTTATGCCTACTATGTATCCGCAATGATTATCGGTCTGATTTTGTATCGGCTGGATGAAGGAAAGACACATGAGCCAGAAGTGCTGGCGAGGGAGTTTTTGCAGTTTTTGGATGTGAAGAAATATAAGGTTGTATTGCTTTGAAAGACAAAAAGAGAGGGAAATCCCCTCTCTTATTTCGTTTCTTCCTTCCATTTCTCATCAATCAGCATCTTCCCAGGCCATGTGTACGCCATGATGCCGCCGTCTGCGGTGATGTCTTCTCCTGTGACGTATGAGCTGTCGTCTGATGCGAGGAACAGTGCCACTGTTGCCTTTTCTTTGGGCTGGCCAAGACGTCCGAGCGGCGTGATCCATTTGTTGGCTTCGCGGAATTGTTCGCCCATTTCCTGTTCTTTGGTGCCTGCCAGTTTATCAATCAGCGGTGTTTCGATCGTGCCCGGCGAGATAGAATTGACGCGGATGCCGTTTCGAGCGTAATCAATCGCCATCGCTCTTGTCAGGTTCGTGATCCCGCCTTTTGCAGCATTGTAGCCGGAACGGTCGAGATCCGCGGCCCGGCCTGACATGGAGGACGTATTGATGATGGAGCCTCCGTTTTCGAGCATAAGCGGAATCAGATATTTACTGCACAGGAACGTGCCGCGCAGGTCGACGGCGATAATGCGGTCAAACAGCTCAACGGGATATTCATGCAGCTTTCCGCCTTCCTGATCGACGCCGGCGTTGTTAAATAGAATATCAATCGTGCCGCAGGCGTCTTTAATGTGATCAGCAAATGCTTTCACACTGTTTTCATCAGATACATCGAGAGGAAAGGCGTCCGCCTCTCCTCCGTTTTTTCTGATTGCTTCAACGGTTTCTTTCATTTGGCCTTCATTGATGTCTCCGATCATCACACGTGCGCCTTCATTGGCAAAAACCTTTGCCGTCGCTTGTCCAATGCCTGTCGCGGCGCCTGTAATGACTGCGGTTTTGTTTTCAAGTCTTCCCATGACACGAGTCCTCCTTTTTCTATTTGTCTTCCCGCTATGTGCAGTGATAAACATGTGAGAAAAGAAATGCCAACATATGTTAAGTTGGACTGGAAATTGTTGGGTGGTTTGTGTGTATTGAAGGTACAGCATAAGAAGGAGCTCACGTTTTATTGCTTCGTCACAATTCCGTCCGCATTTGTTGTGCTGACTGTCATCTCTTTTATCTTGCAGGAGATTACGTTTCCAATTACAGCAAGCGCGTTTCTAAATGCTTCATGGCATAATCTATTTTTTCTAATCCCGTTCGGTTTGTTTTTCTACCCGGTGCATATATGGATGAAGCGGGAGTTTGGCCGCTGGAATGACACAGAAAAAAAGAGAGGATGATGAAGCCTCTCTTTTTTATCAGGAGCGACAGAGAAAAAAGAGTGAAAATTCACCCATATAATGGTAAATTTACATATATATGCATCCATCAATCTAATTGACAATTGTCACTGTATGTGATAAATAGATGCTGAAAAGGGTTTACATAACGTTAAAGGAGCGATCTAGAGTGGCGAAAAAAGAGTTTAAAGCAGAGTCCAAACGACTGCTGGATATGATGATTAACTCCATTTATACCCAAAAAGAAATTTTCCTGCGCGAGTTAATCTCCAATTCGAGTGATGCGATTGACAAAATCTATTACAAAGCGCTGACGGACGATGCGCTTACCTTTGATAAAGACAGCTACTATATAAAGGTCGCAGCTGACAAAGATGCGAGAACATTAACCATCTCTGATACGGGGATCGGAATGACAAAGGACGAGCTTGAGCAGCATCTTGGAACAATTGCAAAAAGCGGTTCCCTCGCGTTTAAAAAAGAGAACGAGCTGAAAGACGGACACGATATCATCGGCCAATTCGGTGTCGGTTTTTACGCGGCATTTATGGTTGCCGATGTCGTGACGGTCATCAGTAAGGCGCTCGGCAGCGAAGAGGCGTATAAATGGGAGTCTGCGGGTGCCGACGGCTACACGATTGAGCCGTGTGAAAAGGATTCTGTCGGTACAGACATTATCCTGAAAATCAAAGAGAACACAGAAGATGACAGCTATGACGAGTTTTTAGAAGAATATCGTTTAAAAGCGATCATCAAGAAGTACTCCGACTTCATTCGCTACCCGATCAAAATGGATACAACCATTAATAAGCCGAAGGAAGGCAGCGAGAATGAATTTGAAGAGGTGCAGGAGGAACAGACGGTCAACAGCATGGTGCCGATCTGGAGAAAAAACAAAAGCGAGCTGACAGATGAGGACTACGAAAAGTTCTATGCTGAAAAGCATTATGGATTTGATAAACCGCTGACACATGTTCATATCAGTGTAGATGGAGCCGTGCGTTACAACGCGATTCTATTCATCCCTGAAAACATGCCGTTTGACTATTATTCCAAGGAATACGAGAAAGGCTTGGAGCTGTATTCCAATGGCGTATTGATCATGAACAAATGCGCGGATCTGCTTCCGGACCACTTCAGCTTTGTGAAGGGTATGGTCGATTCTGAGGATCTGTCATTGAACATTTCCAGAGAAATGCTGCAGCATGACCGCCAGCTGAAGCTGATCGCGAAAAACATCAGCAAGAAAATCAAAAGTGAGCTGCAAAGCCTGCTGAAAAAAGACCGCGAGAAATACGAGACGTTCTACAAGTCGTTCGGCAGACAGCTGAAATTCGGCGTGTACAATGACTTTGGCGCGAATAAGGATCAATTGAAGGATCTCTTATTATTCTACTCTTCGAAAGAGAAAAAACTGGTCAGCTTAGACGAGTACGTGTCCAGAATGCCTGAGGAACAGAAATACATTTATTACGCGACCGGTGATTCATACGATCGCATTGAGAAACTGCCGCAAACAGAAATGGTCGCGGACAAAGGCTACGAAATTCTCTACTTTACTGAGGACATTGATGAGTTTGCGATTAAAATGCTGGCGTCTTATCAGGAAAAAGAATTCAAATCCGTTTCAAGCGGAGACCTTGGCATAGACACGGATGAGGACCAAAAGCAGTCTGAGGAAGAGGAAAGCAAGTACAAGGATCTGTTTGAGGAAATGAAAAACATTCTGTCAGACAAAGTGAAAAACGTCAGAATCTCAAAACGGCTCAAATCACATCCGGTCTGCCTTGCCGCTGACGGCGAAGTGACAATCGAGATGGAAAAAATCCTAAACGCTATGCCGGACAGCCAAAATGTGAAGGCGGATAAAGTGCTGGAAATCAACCCGAATCACGAGGTGTTCCAAACACTGAAAGACGCATTTGAACAAGATAAAGAGAAGCTGAGCCTGTACACAAACCTTCTGTACAATCAGGCGCTACTCATCGAAGGCCTGCCGATTCAGGACCCTGTGGAATTTACGAACAATATTTGCAAGGTTATGGTGTAAACAGAGAAAGGAATCGTCCCGTGAGACGATTCCTTTTTTTATAATGTACGCTCATTCAGCACTTGGCTTTGGCTGCTTTTCTTCCTTTTAAACCGTTTTTTCAGGCTTGCTTCAATTTCCTCCAAGCTTTTCCCTTTGGTTTCCGGAACCATGTAGAGGGCGAAGAAAAAGGAGAGAAGACAAATGACTGAGAAAATCATAAAGACCCATGCGATGCCCATTGCGCTGAGCATCAGCGGGAAGACGAGCGACACAATCAGGTTGGCTGCCGATAGCACCAAAGTGGTGAATCCTGTCGCGGCTCCGCGCGCTTTGGACGGGAAGAGCTCAGGCATAAGCACCCAAACAACCGGACCCCATGTCGCCTGGTAAAATACGATATAGACGCCGAGAAAAACAACAGTCATCCACGCCGTTGATGCTGAGAGTCCCAGTGTCAGAAGCACTCCTGATAATGCGGCCAGACTCAGTGTGATGCCGACACTTCCCCAGATGAGAAGCTTTTTGCGGCCGACACGGTCAATTAAGATCATGGCGGTGATACACATGATGACGTTGAGGACGCCGATCCCCATTGTGCCGAGCGCAGAAGCTGACGTACCAAGGCCTGCCTTTGTAAAAATGGTCGGCGCGTAGTAGATCACCGTGTTAATGCCGACAGCCTGCTGGAATATGGCAAGGCCGATCCCAATCAGAAGCATGGGGCGAATCCATTTGGCCTTTAACACGCCGAGTGTCGTTTCTTTTTTCTCTGCTTCCCCTTCCTTCATCTCGGCCAATTCCATTTCAATATCTTTGGGATCATGAGTGATGTTCATAATTCGTTTCGCTTCTTCTTCGCGGCCGCGCTTCACGAGCCATCTTGGCGATTCGGGCATAAACGCGATGCCGATTAATAAAAGCACGGCAGGCACCGCGGCAAGGCCGACCATCCAGCGCCACGCTTCAAACGGTGTGAACAGATAGTTTACGATATAAGCGAGCAAAATCCCGGTAACAATCATTAAGTTGTTCATTGTGCCAAGTGTACCGCGGATTTTCGTCGGTGCCATTTCTGACAGGTACACGGGCACGAGGGCCGTTGAACCTCCGACGGCCAACCCGAGAATCACCCGAGATGCAATCAGCATGCCGATCGTTTGAGAAAACGCGCAAGCAAGCGCGCCGACAATAAATATGATAGAAAGAACAAATACAACTTTTCTCCTGCCCCAGCGATCAGAGCACGTGCCGCTTAACGCTGATCCGAAAATCGCGCCCAGGAGCAGCATGCTGACAACCAATCCTTCTGTCAATGTTGTTAAAGGAATATCGTTGTTGATAAACAGCAGGGCTCCGGAGATAACCCCCGTATCGTAGCCATAAAGCAGCCCCCCTAAGGCGCCGAAAAAGTAGATCATATATTTCCTTATGTTTGTCTTCACAAATGTTCCCCCTCAGTTGTTGAGCCAATGAGTTTCTAAGATGTTTAATAAAGTTAATAGATTAGTACCCATTTCCTATCTCATTTGAAACATTTGTTTTAAAAAAAGAAAACATGAAAGCCAAAACAAAGGGGATATGAAATAACCCCGAGAAAACATCAAAAAAACCTTACTCACCGGGACTGACCCCATAAGATG